>JACDHR010000015.1:13644-29505 GCA_013820915.1 Gemmatimonadota bacterium | reverse complement strand
CGGTGAGGTCGAACTGCTCGCCCTGCACGCGGGCGTTCTCCCTCAGCTCCATCCGCTGGTTGACCTGGTCGAGCCGAGCTTCGCGGCTGAAAGCCTGGAAGTCGCTGCGGCGAATCTCGACTCGGCCAACGGCAAAGAACTGCTCATTGCCTTCCATGGTCATCCGATCGGCATCCACTTCGACCGGCTCGCCGTCCGGCGAACCCGGCTGCGCGGCGGACCCGGCGCGCGATCGCGGGAGCAGCGTGAGATGCGGCCGCTGCGTAGCGATCGCCTGCGTCTGCGGGCGGCCCTGCATGGCACGAAAGTACTCCAGCTCGGGCCCGCGTAGTGTCATCCCTTCGGTGAGATCCGAGAAAACCACGTCACCGGTGGCGTAGAGCCGGCCGTTCCCCAACGAGTACGTGGCGCGCTGCGAGGTCAGCCGTCGCTCGGGATCCACGAAGGATACGCTTCCCGACAGGTGGATCTCCCGCGTGGCCTCGTACAGCGTGCCCTGTTGCGCACGGATCTCCGCACCGCCTTCGCAGCGCACCAGCAGGGGCCCCTGGATGAACACGGTGGAGAAACCGTTCTCCACCCGGCGCTGCGTATACTCGTTCTCGATCAACTGACACGAGCCTGCCTGCGCCGCTCCCAAACCCGGGAGGGCGATGCTGAAGGCGAGCGCGAGCAGAAGAGGTCTGTACATCAGAACGAAATCCCCCCTTCGCGGGACGGCGGCGCCGTACCGGAGGTCTGGGCGCGGGTTACGGTCACGTTCTGGAAGCGGGCATCCGAGCGGAAGCTGGTACCGCGCACGACGCTGCCGCCTTCGCGCATTACGACCGGCTCGTCGCTCCAGAGGCGATCCCCCTGCACGTCGAAGTGTAGTTTTTCGGTCTCGATCACTCTTTCGCCCTGCTCACCGTCGGTACGCAGCACGGCGTTCCCCTCAGCGACCATCGAGCTGCCGCGCAGATCGTAGGTACCGGTGTTGGAGGTCAAGGTGCCGGACTGGCGGCCGTTCTCATCGAAGAACGTCAGGCGCACGCCGATCAGGTCGATCTGCTCGCCGATCTGACGGAGGTAGGCGGTATCTCCTTCGAGCAATGCCTGGCGGACGCCATCCTTCGTCATCACGTGCTGAAGCCCGTAGATGATCTGGTCCGCCGCCAGGTTCTCCGCCGCATCCGACGTCGTAGGGGTTGTCGCGTCGGTGCCGCACGCGGCGAACATCAATAGAACGAAAGGAAGGAATCGTTTGCATTGCATGGTTTATACTGCGCCCGCTCGCATAAGGTCGTGGAGGTGCACCATCCCGATCGCGCGCCGCTGATCATCCAGGACAGGGAGAGCCATGATTCCGTGGCGCTCCATGATGCCCACCACAGTGGCGGCGAGCTGGCCCGGGTCTGCCGTCTTCGGATCTGATGTCATCACATCAGATACGGCTGCCGAGAGAAAGTGTTCCTCGCGCTCCAACCACCGCGTGAGGTCTCCCGAGGTAACGACGCCGAGGAGCGCTCCCGCTTCGTCCACGACGGCGACCGTGCCGCGTTTCTCGGCGAGCACCACAACGCACTCGCGCATCGTCGCGTTCGCGGGCAGAATCGGGAGGTCGTCGGTGACCATAACATCCCGCACCCGCAGCAGGAGGCGGCGCCCCAACGCGCCGCCGGGGTGAAGCCGCGCGAAGTCCTCGCGCCCGAAACCCCGGCACTGCAGGAGCGCGACGGCTAGGGCGTCGCCCATCGCCAGAGCGGCGGTGGTGGAGGAGGTCGGCGCCAGGTCGTGCGGGCAGGCCTCCTCGGCCACTCCGCAATCGAGCACGATCTCCGCGTGCCGGCCGAGTGTCGATTCCTTGCGCCCCGTGAGGGCGATCACACGCACGCCGCCGCGCCCGAAGAACTCGAGCAGTCCGTGCAGCTCTTCGGACTCCCCGCTCTTCGAGAGCAGGATCGCCACGTCGCCGGGCCGGACGAGGCCGAGGTCGCCGTGCAGCGCTTCCACCGGGTGGAGGAATGTTGCGTGTGTACCGGTAGACGTCAGCGTCGCGGCGATCTTCCGCGCGATGATGCCGGACTTTCCTACCCCGGAGACGATCACACGGCCCGAGGCACGTAGAACCGCCTCGACGGCCGCGATGAACTCGTCACCGAGCCGCTGCTCCAGCGCCGCAACCGCCGCCGCTTCGGTGCGCAGTACGCGCGCCGCCTGCATCAGCACGGCCGCACGATCCAGCACGGGGTCCGCGGCCGGCGTCTCAGCTTGAGGCGAGAGAAGGGGCGTCACCGTCCCTCCTCCCGCTCTTCCACGTACCGCTCGACAAGGGGAGCCCACTCGCCCCGCGCATGCAGGAGAGCCTCCGCAAACTCGCGAGCCGCCCCTTGCCCGCCCCGTCTGATGCCCACCCAGCGCGCCGTTGCGCGCACCTCCGGCACCGCGTTCGCGACGGCGGCAGGTAGCCCCGCACGGCGCAAAACCGGGAGATCGGCAAGGTCGTCGCCGAGGAATGCGACCTGCTCCCAGGCCAGCCCGAGCCGTTGGATCAGCTTCTCCATCACGGAGAGCTTCGCCGCGGTCGCGTCCTGATGGCACTCGGTGATCCGAAGCTCCTCTGCGCGCAGACGCACGGCGGCCGACTCGCGGCCTGTCACGATGGCGACGGCGATCCCCGCATCCTGCAGCAGACGGATCCCCAGGCCGTCCGTGATCTCGAAGCGCTTCATCTCCACCCGCTCGCCGGAGTCGGTAGCGCCGAGATAGATCCCTCCGTCGGTGAGCACGCCGTCTATGTCGAAGCAGACGAGCCGGACGCGAACGGCGTCTTCCCGCGAGATCGGCCCGCTCCGCATGTTATTCACGCGCGCCTTCCAAGCCGGCTCCGAGCGCGGCGCGGATCCCCAGCACCTCGTCGAGCAGCGGGCGAAGGCGTAGCAGCGGCAGCATGTTGGTGGCGTCCGACGGCGCGCCGGCCGGATCGGGATGCACCTCTAAGAAGAGAGCGTCCGCACCCGCCGCGACCGCGGCGCGCACGAGTGGCGGGATGAAGCGAGGCTCCCCTCCACTCATGCCGGTTCCCTGCCCCGGCCGCTGCACGGAGTGCGTGCCGTCGAATACGATGGGAGCCTCGCACGCGTCGCGCGCCGCGGTGAAAGACCGCATATCCACCACGAGGTTGCCGTACCCGAAGAAGGTACCGCGCTCCGTCACCGCGGCGCCCGATGCGCCGGCGGAACGAACCTTCTCCACCGCACCGCGCATCTCCTCCGGCGCCATCCACTGCCCCTTCTTCACGTTGACCGGCCGCCCGGTGGCACCCGCGGCCAGGAGCAGATTCGTCTGCCGGCAGAGAAACGCCGGGATCTGGAGAGCATCCACCACCTCTGCCGCGGCAGCGCACTGGCTCACCTCGTGAACGTCCGTCAGGATAGGGAGGCCGGTGGCAGCGCGTATCTCCGCCAGCTTCCGCATTCCCTCCTCCAGCCCCGGGCCTCGCCCGGAAGTGAGCGAGGAGCGGTTCGCCTTATCGAACGAAGCTTTAAAGATCACCGGCAGCGCCAGCTCTTCGGAGATCCGCGCCAGCGCCTCGGCGATGCCGAGGTTCAACCGGTCGGTCTCCAGAACGCAGGGGCCGGCGATCAAGAAGAACGGGGCACCCGGCCGGAAGAGCGAGGTCACGCTCAATCCGCGACCTCCGCCACGGCCCGGGAAACCTCCCCTGCTTCCTCCTGCGCGTCATGCTGGCGCACCGCGGCTCCGACGAAGGAAGCGAAAAGCGGATGCGGCTGCAGCGGTCTCGACTTCAGCTCCGGGTGGAACTGGGTCGCCAGGAACCACGGGTGATCCGGCAGCTCGATCATCTCGATCAGAGTGCCGTCCGGCGAGGTGCCACTGATCATCATCCCCGCGTCGATCAGCGGATCCCGGTACGCGTTGTTCACCTCATAGCGGTGGCGGTGCCTCTCGCTGATCTCGTGGGTGCCGTAGATCTCCGCGGCGCGGGAGCCGGACGCGAGCCGCGCGTTGTAGGCGCCGAGCCGCATCGTTCCGCCGAGATCTGTGACCTCGTGCTGCGAGTTCATAAGGCAGATCACCGGATCGCTCGTTTCCTGCTCCCACTCCGCGGAATGGGCGGCGCTGATCCCGCACACGGTGCGAGAGAACTCGATGATCGCGGTTTGCAGCCCCAGGCAGATGCCGAAGAAGGGGAGGTCGTTTTCGCGTGACCACCGGATCGCGTCGAGCATCCCCTCCACGCCTCGGACGCCGAACCCGCCGGGGATCAGGAGCCCGTCGTAATCCGCAAGACGCTCGGGACCCGCCCCGCCCTCGAAGTCCTCTGAGGAGAGCCAATCGATGTCAACACCGACGTCGTTCGCGATTCCGCCGTGGATCAGCGCCTCCTGCACCGATTTGTAGGAGTCGACAAGTGCGACGTATTTGCCCACCACGGCGATCCTCACCCGGCCGTTCCGCGGCTCCTTGATGCGGAGCACCATCTCGCGCCACTCGGAAAGGTCCGGCTTCCCCGTCTGCAGGCCAAGCTTCGTGCACACCTGCTCGTCGATCCGCTGGGCGCGCAGCTGCAGCGGCACCTCGTAGATCGTGTCTGCGTCGGGCGCCACTATGACGGATGCGAGATCGATGTTCGCGAAGAGCGCGACCTTCCGCCGAATGTCATCGCCCACGGGGCGATCCGCACGGCAGATCAGGATGTCGGGCTGGATCCCGATCTGCATGAGCTCGCGCACCGAGTGCTGAGTCGGCTTCGTCTTCAGCTCACCGGCCGCGGCGATGTACGGGATCAGCGTGAGATGGATGAAGAGCACGTGCTCGCGCCCGATCTCCTGCCGATATTGGCGGATCGCTTCCAGAAAGGGAAGGCTCTCGATGTCGCCGACCGTGCCGCCGATCTCCGTGATCACGACGTCGTGATTCGGCCCCAGCCTCTTGATCGCGCCCTTGATCGCGTCGGTGATGTGCGGGATCACCTGCACGGTCGCACCCAGGTAATCTCCCCTTCGCTCGCGGTTGATGACGTCCTGGTAGATGCGCCCGGTGGTGATGTTGTTCGCCTGCGAGAGTGATTCGTCGATATAGCGCTCGTAGTGGCCAAGATCGAGGTCGGTCTCCGCACCGTCCTCGGTCACGAAGACCTCCCCGTGCTGGAAGGGCGAGAGCGTGCCCGGGTCTACGTTGATGTACGGATCGAACTTCTGGAGCGTGACACGAAGCCCGCGCTCCACCAGAAGCCGGCCGATCGATGCGGCGGCGATCCCCTTCCCGAGTGAGGAAACCACTCCGCCGGTGACGAAGATGTACTTGGTCGGTGCTGCGATATGCTCAGTCATACGTGGCTGGGTATACCCGGGAAAAGGGTTTCAAGCAGGCGATTCTCAGCGCGCTCGGCATCGGCGGGAGTGTCGACCCCGGGCTCGGCCGGGGCAACGACGTCGACCCCGATGCGGATCCCGGCAGAGAGCGGCCGAAGCTGCTCCAGCCGCTCGACCCGCTCCAGATCACCCTCGGGAAGCGCCACCCATCGGAGTAGCGCCTCGCGACGGTAGGCGTAGATCCCGAGATGCCGAAGGTAGAGACCGCTCCCGAGATCCTCCGCGACCGGTTCGGCATCACGGGCAAACGGGATGGGAGCGCGGGAAAAGTAGAGCGCGCCGCCGTCGGTGGAACGGACTACCTTGACGGTGGATGGGTCGCGAAGCTCGTCGAGAGAGCCGATCGGCGCGGCGACGGTGCCGACCTCCCAGGCCCCGCCCGCGACCAGCCGGGCGGCAGCCTTCAGGTCCGCGGTACGCACGAAAGGCTCATCTCCCTGTACATTCACGATCACAGGGTAGCCCCGGTATTCGGGGCGTTGAACCACTTCCGCGACCCGATCGGTTCCGGAGGGATGGTCCGGATCGGTAAGCTCTACCCGCGCACCGAAGCTCCTTGCGACCGTAGCGACCTCTTCGCTGTCCGTCGCTACGACGATGACCTCGAACACGCCCGCCGCCGCGACGCGGCGCCAGACCCACTCCAGGAGTGGCCGTCCAGCCAGCAGGTGCAGAGGCTTACGCGGCAGCCGGGAGGAGCCTAAGCGGGCGGGGATCACCGCGACGGAGGCGGGGATCACGAGCGCGCGCGGGGCGTGCGGGGCGGCGGGGCAAATGCAATAATCACGCCATTCAACATAGCTCCCGCACGCCCGTTTGTCAAAGTAGTTTCGCGCGTCGTCTGCTCAGCGGAAGGAGAATTCCAGGAGGAGTGCCGGGCGCAGCCCCTGAACCGCGGGATCGACCCAGAGGTGCGTGCGCACCACCGATAGCTGAATGCCGGCACCCAGGCTCTGCTCCCACGCCGGAGCCGCGGTCCCGGTCTGCCATGCCGTCCCGGTGGCATGCACCAGGCGGAGCGTGGGAGAGCCGGCAACCGGCACGCTGACGAAGGGGAGAGGAACCTCGTAGACAGACTCGATGAAAATCAACTGATCTCCCCGGAGCGTGGCGGCCGGGAGCGTGGGTATGGTTCCGAGCCCGCCGACGTGGCTCCACCGCTGGGGTGGCGCGGCCTCATCACCCACCGTTCCGAGCGCGTGAGCGGATACGAAGATCCTGTGACCCCAGAGCGCCGCCATCTCCCATCCGCCGCGGAGAGACCACTGTGTAAACGAGAAATCGCCGGCCGGCAAGGTCTGCTCGACTCTCATCTCGCCCGTCAGCCGCGAGTCACTCCCGCGCCATGCGCCGGTGGAGCCGGCCACCAGGGAGACGAGGGTACCATCGGCGATGGCGGGGTTCGGGCGCTCCAGCCCCGCGCGCCCGGGGAGCGCCCACGGAGCCCGGCTATCGAGAGAGGAATCGCGCGATCCGTGAAGCGTGATGTACGGCCGGATCTCGTACGCGCCGTCGATCATGGGTGCGGCGGGCCGCCGGGCGAGGGTCAGTTCGGCCCGGTCGGTCTCGTAGTAGTTGCGCACGTCGCGACCGAGGACGAGGACTTCCAGCGTACTCGCGAGATCGCTCCGAATCCACGCATCGTTGGTAGCCGTCGAGCGCGCGACCGACCCCTGCAGGCCCAGGCTGGTCGAGATCGGTACCCGAAGTGTAGCTCCCCCGCCGATGCTTCGGCGTGCGGTGTGATAGCTGGCCCATGCGCCGGCGGCCGCGCCGGCTTCGCGGCCCGTGATGCGCCACTCCGGGCCCCAGGCTACGCTGAGCGCGTTGACGCGATCGTAGCTGAAGCGTCGCACCCCGAACGCGCCGGGCAGAACGACGCGGGCACCGGCGGGAGGTGGACGGATGCGAACAAACACTGTGTCGTCTCTCAGCTCCGCGGTCACCGCCCGGTTTGCGGGAAGCTCTACGATCTCTCCCGACTCCGCGAGCGCCGAAGGGTATGCTCCGCCGCCGATCACCGCGATGGGCCCCGCCACGTGCGCGCCCGGACGGATGAAGAACGCGCCGTTCACCACCGCGACACTCCCCTCCACCCTTCCCTCCAGCCGCACGTCGGCATCGTAGACCAGCAGGTCACCGGGTGAAAGGTGGGCTGCAGGGAGCACTGTGTCCCGGGAGATCACCTCGTAGCGGCCGCGGGCCAATATCTCATGGAGGATTCGGGTGGCGCGCTCACGTCCCGCTCCTTCCGCAACCACCACCTGGGCGGTGAGGAGCGAAGGGTTGAGAGAGGTGAGTAGCGCGAGCAGAAATCCGTATGCCGCCAGCGTTTTCATGAGAGGGAGAGAAAGTTTCGGAGGATCTGGTGTCCGCCTTCGCTGGCGATGGACTCCGGGTGAAACTGGACTCCCCACACCGGATACGTGCGGTGCCGAACCGCCTGGATCTCGTCTTCATATCCCTCCTCGTCCGTCCAGGCGAGCACTTCGAGCTCGCCGGGGAGCGTCTCCGGCTCGAGGATCAGGGAATGGTACCGGGCAACGGGGAGCGGAGAGGGGAGTCCGGAAAAGATGCCCTCCCCGGTGTGCCGGATGTTCGAGACCTTTCCGTGCATGACCCTGCGCGCACGGATCACATTTCCGCCGTAGGCTGCTCCGATGGACTGGTGGCCGAGGCATACACCCAGGATCGGGGTCTGCGGACCGAGTTGACGGATGACGTCCACGGAGACACCCGCTTCGGCCGGAGTGCACGGTCCCGGGGAGATGACGATGCACTCGGGTGCGAGTTCGCGGATCGCGTCCACTGAGATATCGTCATTCCGGCGGACCTGTGGCTCCCTCCCCAACTCCCCGATATACTGTGCTAAATTCCAGGTGAAGCTATCGTAGTTATCTATCAGCAATATCATAATATGCGAGTGCTGTGCGATAAATTTTCCAGTAGAATCCCGTACGTGTCAGGCGCGGGGGTGAAAGCTGCGGTGGACCTCGGTGAGGTAGCGCCTGTCCACATGGGTATAGATCTGCGTGGTCGCGATATCCGCGTGTCCGAGCATCTCCTGCACCGCCACCAGATCGGCACCTCCTTCGAGCAGGTGGGTCGCGAAGGAGTGCCGAAGCGTGTGCGGACTCACCGGTTTCTCGATCCCGGTGCTCTCCACGTGTTTCCTCAGGATCTTCCACACACCCATACGCGTGAGCGGCCGGCCCCTGGCATTCAGGAAGACGCGGCCCTCTCCCCCGCCCCGCTCCAGCCGCGGACGCGTTTCTCGAAGGTAGAGGGAGAGCGCGCCGACGGCACGGCGACCGATCGGGACCAGGCGCTCCTTGGCGCCCTTGCCATGGACAGTCGCATACCCTTCATCCAGCACGAGGTGACGGATCTCGAGGCCGGTCAGCTCCGAAACACGCACTCCGCTGGCATAGGCGAATTCCAGCATGGCACGGTCGCGCCAGGAGAGCGGCTCCGAGAGGTCCGGCGCCGCGAGCAGCACGTCGATTTCCGCGACGCTGAGCACATCCGGAAGAGTACGCCATCCTTTGGGCGGTTCGATTCTTTCGCTCGGGTCCGCGACGATGACGTTCTCGGCGATCAGAAAGCCGAAGTAGGTTCGGATCGCAGAGACATTGCGCCCGATGGACGATGCCGCGAGCCCGAGGTCCTTCAACTCCAGCACGAAGCCGCGAAGATCTGCGGTGGTGATCTCTGCCGGTGCCGCGCGGCCCGCCTGGCGCGCAAAGCTGGCCAAGCGTACCACGTCATGCTGATACGCGACGAGCGTCTGCTCCGATAGCCCCCGCTCGAAGCGCAGGTGATCCAGAAAGGGCTCGACGGCGAAGCTGCGTAGATGACTTTCGCGGCTCATCCGAGCCAATCCTCTCTGCTCACGCATTCTCCTCTCCGTGGCGGCTGCGCCACCACCAGCCGCCGAGCACGAGCACGCCGACGAGCGCGACCAGGTACAGCCACCATCCCGCGGATGCCACCGCGGCGGCAATCTGTTCCCAGTTCTGTCCCGCGACGGCGCCCAGGTAGAGAACGGTTCCGTACCAGAGGCCGGAGGCGAGTGCCAGCGGAACGATGGTGCGAACCAAGTCCAGGCGGGCGACTCCGGCGAACGCGGGGACCATAGCCCGGAACATCGGAAAGAAGCGACCCACGAAGATCACTGTGAAGCCGTAGCGGTGATAGAAGCCGTTGAGCGTGGTGAGCTGCTGCGGTTTGAGGATGAAACTTCCGAGCCGCCCGGAAAAGAACCGCGCGCCGTACACCCGCCCCAACAGGTAGACCAGGAGCGCACCGCCGACATTCGAGATCCACACGACCATGAACGCCACCCACAGGCTGATCGAACCCTGGCCGGCGAGGAAGCCTCCGAAGAGAATCACCACATCGGCCGGGATCGGCGGGACGAGATTTTCCAGCGCCGCGGCGAGGGCGAGCGTCAGGTGCACCCATGCCGCGGGCACCTCGAGCAGGCGCTGAAGGAAGGCGTCCAACCATCCGGTCACGCGGCTTACCCGAGAGAGACGTTACGATGCGCCGCCATCCCGATGTCCCTTCGTCACCACGGAGAGATCCTCCACGCTGTCGATGAGCGCCACTGCCCAGACGGCGATCCCCTCCCCTCTGCCCACCCAACCCATCCCTTCGTTGCTCTTCCCCTTTACGGAGACATGCTCGGGCGAAATCCCCATTACGACGGCGAGTCTCTCCTGCATCGCGCGAGCGTGCGGACCGATGCGCGGAGCTTCCGCCACGACGGTGACGTCTACATTGACCACCTGGTGGTTGCGCGCTTCCAGCAGGTGAACCGCATGGGCCAGCAGCTTGATCGAATCCGCGTCCTTCCACTGCGGATCGCCGGGCGGAAAGTGGCGGCCGATGTCTCCGAGTCCAGCCGCACCGAGCAGGGCATCCGTCACGGCGTGGGCCACGGCATCGGCATCCGAATGTCCGTCGAGGCCGCGCTCCGCGGGGATCTCGATCCCGCCGAGTATCAGCCGCCGTCCCTCGGCGAAGCGGTGGGAATCATATCCATGGCCAATGCGCATCCGCCGTCCTCCTCCTCATCCCCTTCATGACACGCCCACCGGACCGGCACGCGAACGCGGCTCCGGAGAGGCGAACACGAAAAAATACGCGCACGGGCGAAAGCGGGCAACCGACGCCGGGCGATTCGGTGCATGAAAAAAGGCGGCCGGAGTCTGAACTCACCCCGGCCGCCTATCACGACACTACTCAAGAGACTCGCCGGTGCCTACTCATCCCAGCGGCGGATCGCGAGTGAGACATTGTGCCCGCCGAAGCCGAATGAGTTCGAAAGGGCAAACCTCACGGGCTGCTTCAGGGCGCCCTCGGTGGCGTAGTTGAGGTCGCACTCCGGATCGTGCACGGAGTGGTTGATGGTCGGCGGGATAATTCCCTCACGACAGATGTTGGCAGTAATTACGGCTTCCACGCCGCCGGCCGCGCCGAGGGTGTGGCCGGTCATCGACTTCGTGGAGCCTACGACGATATCGTAGGCCCGCTCACCCAGAACGGCTTTGATCGCGGCGGTTTCGTTCACATCGTTGGCAGGGGTCGAGGTGCCGTGCGCGTTGATGTAATCCACGGCACCGAGATCCTCGCCGGAGTCCTGTACCGCCAAGCGCATGGCCCGTTGCGCTCCCTCGCCCCCCGTGGCCGGTGCGGTGATGTGGTAGGCATCGGCGGTTTGCCCATAGCCGGCAAGCTCCGCCAGGATCGTGGCGCCGCGCGCGCGCGCGTGCTCCAGCTCCTCCAGCACCAGAACGCCGGCGCCCTCGCCAAGCACGAAGCCGTCGCGTGTAGCGTCGAAGGGCCGGCTCGCCGTCTCGGGGGAGTCGTTGCGCTCCGACAGCGCGGTCATGGCGGCGAAACCCGAAAGGGTCATCCGGGTTACGCTCGCCTCCGCGCCCCCGGCGATGATGATGTCGGCTTCCCCCGCGCGGATGTGGCGCAGCGCGTTGCCGATCGCGTGGGCTCCCGATGCACAGGCGGAGACCGTCGCGTAATTCGGACCCTTGGCGTTGTAGCGGATGGAGATCAGCCCGGCCGCGATGTCGGCGATGAACATCGGCACGAAGAACGGGGAGACCCGCCTCGGGCCCTTGTCGAGGAAACGGCCGTGCTGTTCCTCGAAGGTGGCGATACCCCCGATCCCGCTGCCGATCACCACGCCGAAGCGGTCGGGGTCGAGCGCGCTCCGGTCTTCGTCGAGGCCGGCCTGGTCCATCGCCTGCACGGCGGCGGCGATCGCGAGCTGCGCGTACCGGTCCGTACGCTTTACCTCCTTGCGGTCTATGTAGGTGAGAGGATCGAAGTCCGCAACCTCACAGGCGAAGCGCACCGGGTAATCGGTGGCGTCGAAGTTCTGGATCGGCCCGGCACCGCTACGGCCGTCGAGCAGGGCGGCCCAGGAGCTCTGGACATCCCTGCCGACGGCCGTCAGCAGTCCGGTTCCGGTGATGACTACACGGCGGTGCATTGGCCGCTCCCGGCTTCCGGTAAACGTGACACGCTCAGAGAGGTGAGCGCTGGATTACTCGCCCTGGCGCTTTTCGATGTAGCTGATCGCGTCGCCCACGGTCTGCAGCTTCTCGGCTTCCTCATCGGGGATTTCGATCCCGAACTCCTCCTCGAAGGCCATAACCAGCTCGACCGTATCGAGCGAGTCGGCGCCCAGGTCGTCCACAAAGGAAGCCTCGGAGGTGACCTTCTCCGCCTCTACTCCGAGCTCGTTTACGATGATGTCCTTGACCTTCGCTGCGATGTCCGCCATTGGATCGCTCCTTTTGAGTTCGTTGGTTGTCCTGCTGAACGGAAGGGTTGGTTCTTCCGCCTGCTAAGTTATATCACCATGCCTCCGTCCACCACCAGGACCTGCCCGGTAATGTACGCCGCGCCCGGACCGGCGAGGAAACGCACCACGGGCGCGATATCTTCCGGCTTGCCCAGGCGGCCCAACGCGATCTGCGAAGAGAGCGTTGTGCGCGCCTCTCCGGTCAGCTCCGCTGTCATGTCGGTTTGGATATACCCCGGCGCGACCGCGTTGACCAGGATCCCGCGCGAGGCGAGCTCCCGGGCCACCGACTTGGTGAGCCCGATCAGGCCCGCCTTCGAGGCCGCGTAGTTCGCCTGCCCTTTGTTGCCGGTGATGCCCACCACGCTGGTGATGTTGATGACCCGCCCTGCTCTGCGCTTCATCATCCCGCGCGATGCGGCGCGGATTGTGTTGAAGGCGCCCTTCAGGTTGGTGTCGAGCACCACGTCCCAATCTTCGTCTTTGAGGCGCATGAGCAGGTTGTCACGCGTCAGTCCGGCATTGTTCACCAGAATGTCCAGCGATCCGAGATCCTCCTCCACCGCCCTGACGAGACCGTTGACCACCTCTGCATTGGAGACATCGGCGCTATAGCCGCGATGGCCGTCGCCCGGCAGCTCGTCGGCCGCCCGCTGTGCGCCCGCGGCGTTGCGACCGACCACCGCAACACGCGCGCCTGCAGTGGCGAGCTCGCGCGCGATTGCCAGCCCGATTCCCCGCGACCCGCCCGTAACCAGCGCTACCTGCCCGTTCAGCTCCACGCCGCCACCTCCTCCGCCAGAAAAGAGTGCACCTGATCCGCCGTACCGAGCGCCTTCCCCTCCGCTGCCCGGTCGATGCGCCTGAGCAGGCCCGTAAGGACGTTCCCCGGGCCGAGTTCGAGGAACCGCGACGTGCCGCGGGTGACCATCCCCTGCACCGACGACACCCATTGTACCGGCGACGTGAGCTGCTCGACAAGCAGGCGCCGCGCGGCATCGGGGTCACGGACCGGAGCGGCGGTAACGTTCGAGACGACCGGGAACCCCGGCTCGCGGATCCCGATCGAGCGAAGCTGCTCCTCGAGACCCTCCCTCGCGACGTGCATGAGCGGCGAGTGGAAGGCGCCGGAGACGTTGAGCGGGATGACGCGCTTGGCTCCGGCGGCTCGCGCGAGATCCGCCGCCCGCTCCACGACCACGCGGTCGCCGGAGATCACCAGCTGACCGGGTGCGTTGAAGTTCGCCGGCACCACCACGCCGTCGCCGCCGGACGCTTCCGTGCACACGCGGTCCGCAACATCATCGGCCAGGCCAAGGAGCGCCGCCATGGTGCCGGGGCGTTCCTTTCCCGACTCGAACATCAGCTCTCCACGCCGCCGCACGGTGCGTACCGCGTCGGCAAATTCCAGCGCCCCCGCCGCGACATACGCGCTGAACTCGCCCAGCGAGTGACCCGCGGCGACGGAAACGGGCAGGTTCCGGTCCTCGAGCAATCTCCAGACCGCCACGCTGTGCACGAGAATCGCGGGCTGCGCGTTGCGGGTCAGCACCAGCTCGTCTTCCGGACCCTCCCAGCAGAGACGGGAAAGGGACCACCCGAGCGCCTCGTCGGCTTCCTGGAACGTCTCGCGTGCGCGGGGAAAGCGCTCGACCAGATCTTTGCCCATCCCTACGAAGTGCGAGCCCTGGCCGGGGAAGAGCAGCCCGATCCCCGGCCCGGTCATAGCCGCACCACCGTAGATCCCCACGTAAACCCTGCGCCGAAGGCGACGAGCAGTGCGAGCGATCCTTCCTTCAGGAGCCCCTGCTCGCGGGCCTCGTCCAGCGCAACCGGGAGCGAGGCCGAGCTCATGTTGCCGTAGCGATCCACATTGATGAACACCTTCTCCATCGGGATTCCCGCGTAGCGCGCGGTCGCCTCGATGATCCGGATATTGGCCTGGTGCGGGACCAGGAGATCGATCTCTTCGGCGGTGACTCCCGCGCGACGAAGCCCCTGCTCCGCTGCGTCGCACATCGCGCGCACGGCAGACTTGAAGACCTCCGGGCCCGCCATCTTCACGTATTGGGAGCGCTCGTCGAGCACAGCGATGTCGATCGGAATGCGAGCACCACCGGCCGGGCGGTAGAGGAGCTCGGCCAGGGTACCGTCGGATTTCGTGAAGGTCGAGAGGATTCCGCGCTCGTCGGTTGCCGGACGCACGACGGCGGCACCCGCGCCATCTCCGAAGAGAACGCAGGTGCCGCGGTCCATCCAGTCGATAATGGAACTCATCTTTTCCGCACAGACGACCAGCACCGTCTCCGCCTGCCGCGCAGCGATGTGCCCTTCGGCCATGGCAAGGCCGTAGGGGAAGCCCGAGCAGGCGGTCGCGAAGTCGTACGCACCCGCATTGGAGGCGCCGAGCAGCGCCTGAACATCGCACGCGGTGGAGGGGAGGAGCCGGTCCGGTGTGGCGGTCGATACCAGGAGCAGGTCTATGTCCTTGACGTCGAGGCCCGCCTGGTCCAGAGCGCGCGTTGCGGCGAACGCAGCCATCTCGGCCGTGCTCTGGTCCTCCGCGGCGATCCGCCGCTCACGGATCCCCGTGCGGCTGCGGATCCACTCGTCGGAGGTGTCGACGCGAGCTGCGAGGTCGGCATTCGTCACCACGTTCTCAGGCGCGAAGCGCCCGGTCGAGACGATGCTTGCGGTGGGCGGGCGTTTCGGCATCACCCCTCCGCCTTCAGCCGCGCGAGCTGGCGCTCCATATGGGCGACCATGCTGGCCTCGACTGCCTGATGGGCCACCCGGATCGCGTTCTGGATGGCTCGCGGCGGCGAGCTGCCGTGACAGATGATCGTAACACCGTTCACCCCCAGGAGCGGGGCGCCTCCGTATTCGGTGTAGTCGAGAACCTGGAATACGCGCTTCAGATCGAGATCCGCCTGACTCTCCTTCATCTCCTTGTGAAGGAGGCCGATGATGAACTCGGCCACGGACTCGTAGAACTTGAGGAGGATGTTGCCGACGAACCCATCGCACACCAGAACATCGCACTTCCCCGCGATGATGTCACGCCCTTCCACATTGCCTACGAAGTTCACGCCTGAGGCGCTGGAGAGGAGCCGATGCGTCTCCACCGCGCGCTCTTCGCCCTTCTCGGTCTCCTCGCCGATGTTGAGCAGCCCCACGCGCGGGTAGGTCTTCCCCATCAGGTCCTGCGCGTAGATCGTCCCGAGATGCGCGAACTGGACAAGATGGAGCGGGCGTGTATCCACGTTTGCGCCCACGTCCAGAACGAGCGTGTGTCCGGAGATCGTCGGGAACACCGCGCCGATCGCGGGACGGTCCACACCCGGGAGCGGACGGAGGAAGAGGAGCGAGCCGGCCATGACCGCGCCCGTAGAGCCCGCGCTGATGAAGGCGTCGACCTCTGCGCGTTTCTGCAAGCCGAGACCGACCGCGATCGACGAGTTCGGGCGGCGCCGAACGGCCTGGGCGGGCGCCTCGTCCATGGAGATACGCTCGGGCGCGTGCACGATCTCGATTCGATCGTGCGGCGCACTCGGGTAGTTGCTCAACTCCGTCTCTATGATGCCGCGGTCCCCCACGAGCACGAGATGAAAGTCGCTCTCCAGCTCCGCCAATGCCCCGACCGCGCCCGCGACC
>JACDHR010000015.1:0-13634 GCA_013820915.1 Gemmatimonadota bacterium | reverse complement strand
GGGGCGCGGTCGGTACCCATTGCATCCAACGCAATCCGCATGGCGGAGGCCGAGACTAGAACTCTTCGACTTCCAGCCTCTGCACGCTACGGTAGTAGCCGCAGGTCGGGCACACGCGGTGCGGTGCCTTCGGGTCGCCACAGCGCGGGCAACTCGTGACCACCGGCATCGCTGCCTTTACATGGGTGCGGCGCTTGCGTTGGCGCTGCTTGGACTGGCGTCTTTTCGGTACGGCCATCAGGGCCCTCTCGGGTCGTAGGGTCAGTCAAAAGTGAAGTTCTTCAGTGCATCCCACGGGCCGGAGCCCTGTTCGGGAGTGCATTCGCACGTCGCCTGATTACGGTCGACTCCGCATTGCGGGCAGAGCCCACGACATGCCTCGGCGCAGATGACGTACTCCGGAATCGTGAGCAGGAGCTGCTCGCGGAGAGACTCGCTCAGGTCCAATTCCGTACCACGCATGGGGAGCGGATAAACCTCCCCTTCCAACTCGTCCCGCTCCTCCCCCGTCAACGGTTCGAAGAGCAGATCCACCGGTTCGTCGATCTCGCGACGCACGCGGGTCAGGCAGCGGCGGCAGGAGAGGTCGAGCACCGTACGCATACGGCCACGAACGAGCACGCCCTCACCGACCTCGTGGGCGAATACCTCTACATGGAGCGGTTCCGATAGCTCTAGCCGCGTGTTCTCCCACATCGGGTGATCCGCCGGGATCTCCCATTGAGCGTGTACCTCTTCGCGGGAAAGGGCGGCAAGACTCAGTTTGAGCATAAACCGGAAATTTATCCGAGGGGCCGCAATGTGTCAAGCGAAAGATTTGCTGCACCCGCGTAACCGCACATTGCTTATCGGCGCCTGCGCGTGTTGTCCGGGAGTAGAACGGAGAGCACGTAGGAAACGACGCTGATTACGACCGCCCCGAGGAGCGCGTCTCCAAAGCTCGCGATCGAGAACCCGATCCCAAAGCTTCGTGCGAGCAGCTCCGTAAGCAGGAGCATGAGCGCATTGATGATGAAGAGGAAGAGACCCAGCGTGAGAAAGATGACACCGCAGGCGAGCCGCCGAAGCAGCGGACGTACGAGAGCGTTGACCAGGCCCAGGATCAAAGCGACGGCCGGGAGCGCGACGACCCCGCCTTCGACGGTGATCCCCGGCACCAGCCAGGCGGCCGCGCCGACCGCGGCGGCGGCGGCCGCCCAGCGTAGAAGGAGCATCACCGGCCGAGCGCGACCCTTTCCGCTTCGCTGAAGAAGAATCCGATCTCGCGGGCGGCGTTCTCGTCGGAGTCCGAGGCGTGGATGGCGTTTCGACCTATCGACTCCGCGTAGAGCTTCCGGATCGTGCCGTCGGCCGCCTCCGCGGGGTCGGTGGCGCCGATCGCCTCGCGGAGCTTGGACACTGCGTCATCGGCCTCGAGCACCATCGGGATCACTGGACCCGAGGTCATGAACTCCACGAGCTCGCCATAGAAAGGCCGTTCACGATGGACGGCGTAGAACTCCCCTGCCTGCTCGCGGGAGAAGCGCAGCATCCGGAGCGCACGTACCCGGAACCCGTTATCCTCGAGGTGGGCGAAGATCTTTCCTGCCTTCCCTGCACTGACTGCGTCCGGCTTTATGATTGCGAGTGTCGTTGACATGGAGCGGTCGGAAAATGGTGAGTACAGTGTTGGCGGCGAAACGCCTCCGGCCCACGCGGGTGCCGGAGCGAGTCCGCGATCTTTGTGCCTCGGCGCTACGAGACGAAGAGCTTACGGATGATGTCGCTGCGCGTGAGAAACCCGGTCAGGCGCCCCTCGGTGACAACCGGGACCCGCTCGACGTCCTTGTTTATCATGATAGATGCCACTTCCGCCACGCCCTGATCTTCCGAGATGCACATCACAGAGCGCGACATGATGTCCCGCACCAGTGCGGGCTGGTTGCTCTGCTGCCTATCCTGCTCGGCAGGCTGAGGGCTGCCGACACGCTGAACACGGGCGTGGAGGTGACGGAGAAGGTCGCGGTCCGTGACCATTCCGAGGACCTCCCGCTTCTCCCCTATAACGGGAACGGCGTTGAGGTTGTGCCGGTTCATGAGCTCGATGAGCTCCAGAACTGGGGTGTCCGGGAATACCCGGAACACCCGCTGCGTCATGATATCTCGCACGGTGAGGCGGGGCTGCAGCACGAGATCCTTGATTTCAGAAATCCCGATCACGTCCTCCGCCGAGCGCGCCGCCACGAGGCGGTCCACAACGGATTCGCTCCGTAATGCGCGGGCGAGCGCAGCGACCAACTGCAGGTACTGACTTGCCATTGCAGGCGGGGCGGCAACCAGCACCACCACCTGCTCCGCACCCGTGGACCCCACGCCGCTACTGCGCAATGGCGCCGGCGTAACCCCGAGCGCGACGACGAGATGGTCTACAGCGTCCGTACGGGTATGAGGGAGCAGCACACGCTCGCCGACATGGATGACGTCGCGGATTCGCTCCTCGGCAGCCAGATGCTCCAAAGTTTCCGACTTCGCCACCGCACCGGTCGCAACCAGCCGTTCGATGAGTGACAGCACGGCGGCTTGAACCGTATCCGCCTCGAGGGGAGCGACGATATGGTCCGGGTGGAGAACATCCGTCAGGCGCATGCGACTCCTCTGAACATAGACGGGATACCGGTCAGCGCTCTACGCACCACGTAGAGCATCCTGAATCAGGCCTACGACGTCCAGCGGGCGCTTCGCCACACCGATCCCGTTCTCCTCGAACGTCGTGATCTTCTCCTCCGCCGTACCCGCCGAGCCGGAGATGATCGCGCCTGCATGGCCCATCCGCCGCCCCGGCGGCGCGGTCTGCCCGGCGATGAAGCCCACCACCGGCTTGGAAAGATGCTCCGAGACGTAGCGTGCGGCATCCTGCTCATCGGTACCGCCGATCTCGCCGATCACCACGATCGCCTTCGTCTCCGGGTCCGCTTCGAAAGCCGCGAGGCAGTCGATGAAGCTGGTCCCGTTGATCGGGTCGCCGCCAATTCCCACGCAGGTCGTGGTGCCGACTCCGGCGCCCATAAGCTTGTAGACGACCTCATAGGTGAGAGTGCCGGAGCGAGAGACCAGGCCGACCGGGCCGGGTTCCGTGATGTTCCCCGGGATGATCCCGACCTTGCTCTTTCCCGGCGAGATCAGCCCCGGACAGTTCGGGCCCAGGAGGCGCGCGCCCTTCTCCTCGACGTAGGGGCGAACCCGCATCATGTCGAGGACGGGCACTCCCTCGGTGATACAGACGATGAAGCCGACACCGGCATCCGCGGCCTCGAACATCGCGTCGGCAGCGAACGCCGGTGGGACATAGATCACGGAGGTGTTCGCCCCGGTCTCGCGAACCGCGTCTTCGACGGTATCGAAGATCGGCACCCGACCTTCGAACTTCTGGCCGCCCTTCCCGGGTGTGACGCCGGCGACGACCTGCGTGCCGTACTCCATCATCTGCTTGGCATGGAAGGAGCCGTCACGGCCCGTGATCCCCTGGATGACGAGCCGGGTGTCGTTGTCGATGAAGATACTCACTTGCCCTCTCTCGTTACCAGTTGCACGGCCTTCTTGACGGCCTCGTCCATGTCGGTCATCGCGCTGAACCCCGCGGACTCCAGGATCTCGACGCCTTCCGCTTCGTTCGTGCCGGTGAGTCGGATCACGATCGGCACCTGAATGTCGATCTGCTGAGTGGCGGTTACGATTCCCTTCGCCACGTCGTCACAGCGGGTGATCCCGCCGAAAATATTGAAGAGGATCACGCGAACAGCCGGATCGGAGGTGATGATGCGGAGCGCGTTGACGACCTTCTCAGGATTGGACGATCCGCCGATGTCGAGGAAATTCGCCGGATCGCCGCCGTAGAACTTCACCAGATCCATCGTCGCCATGGCGAGGCCGGCGCCGTTGACGCAGCAGCCGACGCTTCCGTCCAGCTTGATGAAGGTAAGCCCCGCCTCGCGTGCCGCCACTTCCGAAGGGTCTTCGGAGCTGGAGTCCCGCAGCTCCTCGATGTGGGGTTTGCGGAAGAGTTCGTTGTCGTCGATCGTCACCTTCGCGTCGATCGCCTTCACCTGCCCGTCCGGTGTGGTGATCAGCGGGTTGATCTCGGCGAGCGAAGCGCCCGCTTCCACGAAGGCGTCGTAGAGTTGCTGCATGATCTTCGCGGTGGCGCGCTGCTGCTTTACGTCATCGTAAAGCTCCGTGGCGAGGCTGTATGCCTGATGCGGGAGCAGCCCGTAGCGCGGATCGACGGCGAGCTTGCGGATGGCGTCGGGGTTCGTCTCCGCGACCTCCTCGATGTCAACTCCGCCCTCCGCCGATACCATAAAGACGGCTCTCTTGCTCCCGCGATCGACGATGATGCCGACGTACGCCTCGCTGGCGATCTCTTCCGCGGGGGTGACCAGCACCCGTTCCACCGTCAGATCCTTGATCTGCATGCCGAGAATCCTGGACGCGTGCTCGCGCGCCTCTTCCGGCGACTTGGCCAGCTTCACACCACCGGCCTTGCCGCGGCCGCCCGTGTGGACCTGTGCCTTGACGACTACCGTGCCGCCGAACTTGCGCGCGATCTGCTCGGCTTCGTCCGGCGTGGTAGCGACGTCGCCGGGCGGCACGGGGATCCCCTGTGCACGGAAGAGTTCCTTCGCCTGATACTCGTGAATGTCCATTCGTCTCCTCAAAAAAGAAAAAGCGCCTGGCCGGCTGCACGCACCCACTGTCCGCTGCTCCGCCCGCGGCTTACTCCTGCACGATCTCCGTCCCAATTTCTCCGCGCACTGCCTCGTTCCCGTAATCCAGCCGTGTGATGATCGCACGTGCGCCGCCGTCACGAACGAATCGGGCAGCGGCTTCCACTTTGGGAGCCATGCTCCCGGTCCCCAGTTCCCCCGACGCCAGGAGTTTCTCGGCTTCGGGTAGAGTCAGCCGCGGGAGGGGCCGCTGCTGCGGCGTGCCGAATCCTGTGTAGACATAATCCACGTCGGTCAGGATCATCAGGACCTCCGCGCCGATGTCTCGCGCCAGGACGGCGGCCGCGCGGTCCTTGTCGACGACGGCATCCACACCTTCGAGACCGAGCGCCGCATCCGGGTACACCGGGATGCCGCCTCCGCCGGCGGCGATCACGATGTGCCCCGCCGCTACGAGGGAGCGGATCATGTCCCGTTCCACGATCTCGAGCGGAACCGGAGAAGCTACCACGCGCCGCCATCCGCCCCGTACCTGCGTAATCTCCCAGCCCATCTCGGCCGCGATCGACTCCGCGGCCGCCTGATCCATGGTACGACCGATCGGCTTGGTCGGGTGGCGGAGCGCCGGGTCCTCACGGTCGATGACGGCCTGGGTCACCATGGTGACCACCGAACGGTCCACTCCACCACGCTCTAGCGCGTTCTGGAGAGATTGCTGCACCATGTACCCGATCCAGCCCTGCGTGGCGGCCACCAGCACTCCCAGCGGAAGTGGCGGGACGTGGTGACGCGCGAGTTCCTGGCGGATGAGCGCGTTCCCCACCTGCGGACCATTTCCATGCACCAGCGCGATCCGCCACCCATCCCGCGCGAGATCCACCACAGCCGAGAGGCTCTCCCGCGCGTGGCGGAACTGCTCTGCAATCGTACCCTCCTCCGCGGCGGGTGAGAGAGCGTTGCCTCCCAGAGCAACCACAATTCCGCGTTCACCCGCCATCGGCTCTCCCGCGAAATGCGCAAATCATAAGCCTCCCCACGGGCGGCGGCAAGTTCAGGGAGTGCGCTCCTGCGCGGGACGAGGCGCGGCGCGGAGTGCGCCACGGAGCTCTGCCCACGTTGTACCGAAGCCGGCCCAGTCGCCGGCACGGAGCTGCGACTCGGCCTGATCCAGAAGCTGCCGGGCACGGGTGAGTTCCGGATCGGCGAGCGGCGCAGACATGACCTCACGCGCCGCGGGCCGCTCCACGGCCGCACCACGCTCCCGGCGTTCGTCCGTAGGTGCATCTTCGCCGAGAAGCGCGGCAATCGCGCCATTGAGGGTCGGCCGCATGACCACGCGCCGGCCGCTGGCGAGGACCACACGCTCCAACTGCGGGATCGCATGGTCCTGCGCTTCCAGGAACAGCGGCTCCACGAACACGAGCGTGCTATCGACCGGCAGGACTATGATGCGGCCGCGGATCACGTCGCTTCCGCCGCGCTTCCACAACGCCAACTGCTCGGAGATCGCGGGGTCCTGATCTATCAGCGACTCAATCTGCTGGGGACCCGGGATCAGTTCATCGCGCGGCAGCTCGTACAGAATCTGCTCCCCGTAATGCGGCGGATCGTTACGCGTAACGAGAAGCGCCGTCATGTTCTGCCGCCCGGACGCCACGAAGGGGGAAGCGATCAGGTACTCCGGTTGCGTTGACCCCGTGAGAGTGCTCAGCCAATAGTAGGGCTCGAAGGGAACCGCGACATCGCGGTACGTCTCCGTGGGGATCGCCCACACGTCTTCCCGATTGTAGAACGCGCGTGCGTCGCGCAGATGATACTCCCGGAGGATGTCCGCCTGCAGCGAGAGCAGCGGAGCCGGGAAACGGAGGTGCCTGCGCAACTCGGGCGGCATCTCCGTGACCGGCGCGAAGAGGCCGGGAAAGATCCTGCTGTACGTTCGGAGGATGGGGTCGTCGGGATCGACCACGTAGAAGCGAGTCTCACCGCTCACGGCGTCTACCGTCACCTTCACGCTGTTTCGCACGAAGCGGTGGGCACGGTCTCCGAACCGCGTAAGGGGAGCGAGCGGGAAGTGAGCGCTGGAGGTATAGGCGTCCAGAATCCAAACGATGCGCCCCTCGAAGATCACCGGATAGGGCGCCATCCCTTCACCGGGGGGAAACAAGAGGAAGGGGGCGAGAGCGGCGGCCCGGTTCCGCACGAGTCGCCGGTACACGATCCGGCTGCTCGGGGTCAGCTCGCCGGAGAGCAGGAGATTCCGGCTCTGGAACGCCCAGGCGAAGGCCAGCTTCTTCCATCCCGCATCCAGGTGCACCCCTACCGGGCCGCGTGCCGGAGCACGCGCGGGCGCCGCGGCCTCGGCACCGGTCTCAGGGTTCAGCACCACGTATCCCCGGGTGAGTTCCCCGAAGTAAACCCCCGGCTCCCTCAGATCCAGGGCTTCAGGCGCTTCGGGTGCGATGCGGGGCGGGTCGAGGTCCGAGACGTAGTACCGGGGCTCGCCGCCGGCCGACATCTGAGCTACCGGGCTCACGACGGCGCCCGCTCCGCGAACGTAGTTCAGGTGCAGGTTCTGCCAGGTCTGCGCCACGTCGGGAAGCCGCGCCACGTCCAGTTCGCGTACGGAGATCGCAACCTGCTCGGCAGCCCCCGGAGGGCCGTACCGGTCGTAATGGGCGCTGACGAAATCGTAGTACGGGAAGAGCGCTTGCAGCGCCTTGTTCGTCTGCAGCAGCGGACGGGCGTCCCACAACGGGACCCCCTGTATCTCGGCGGCCAAACGCTCGAGGTTCGGCTGCACGCCGGGCCGGTACGGGAGCGGCTCCCTGTGCAGATCCGTCAGCCCGTACGCCTGCCGCGTGAATGCGAGGTTCTGCGCGATGTACGGTGCCTCGCGCGCGAACTCATCCGGCTCCACGCGCAGTTTCTGCAGTGCGGAGGGGTAGACGAGGTCGCCGGCGACGAACCCGACGATCAGGATCCCCATTCCGACGGCCGGTGCTCGGAGCGTCCCGTGCCAGGCGCCGTACGCAACAGTTCCGGCCGCGGCCACCGCCAGCACCGCCAGCAGGAGCCGGACGGGGATCCGTGCGTGAACGTCCGTGTAGCCGAGGGCTCCGCCGACGCCACGGCCGGTCATCAGCAGATCGTAGCGGTCGAGCCAGAGGTCCCAGGCGAAGACCAGGACCAGCCCGGCGAGCAGTAAACCGAGATGGCGGCGCGCGAGGGGAGAGAGCACCGGCGCTCCATCCACCCAGCGGGCGCTCCCGGTGGCGGCATAGGCGATGCCGGCGAGCAGCAGAGTCCAGAAGAGCAGGAGGCCGGCAAGCGTCTGCAGGCGGCTCAGGAACGGGAACTGGAAGACGTAGAACGAGAGATCCCGACCGAAAACCGGGTCCGCCGCCCCCCACGCTTCGGGTCGCAGCGCGGCGAGCGCGGCGACCGGATCACCGAGTCCGGCCGACAGCCACCATGCGGAGAGAAAAGAGATGCCGAGCAGCGCCCCCACGATGTAGATGCGCGGAAGCCGCTCGGCAATCTCGATGTTCGCATAACGCCGCCGAACGCGAATCGTGCCGAGCGTGCGACTGATGATCCAGAGGTTGAGGAACACGAAACCGCCCGCGATCAGACCTCCGGCCAGGCGGAGGAGCATACCTGCAGTCCACCGCGTCCAGAAAACATCGGCATAGCCGATAGACTGGAACCACAGCAGATCAACCAGGAACTCTGCCGCGATTCGGCCTCCGATCAGCACCGCCAGTACCGCGACGATCCCACCGAAGAGGATCCTACGTCCGTTCGTCTGCATTCGGTTAAATCGTGACGCCCTGGCTCGTCAGCCAACTTTCCATCGTCTGCCGGATCTCGGCCAGGCGTTCAGCCGATTTCGCTTCGTAGCGCGCCACAAGCACGGGCTCGGTGTTCGAGGCGCGGATCAGTCCCCAGCCGTCGCCGAAGAGCACACGGGCACCGTCCACGTCGACGACCTCGTGGCTTCGCGAGAAGTGCTCCACTGCCCTCTGGACCACATTCCACTTCGTCTCCTCGGTGGCAGGGTAGCGGATCTCAGCGGTGGAGACGAACTGGGGAAGCTCGCGCAGTCGCTGCGAGAGCGGTGTCTCCAGCCGTGCCACGATGGAGATCAGTAGGCCGGCAGCGTAGAGGGCGTCGTCGAAGCCGTAGTAGTCGTCGGCGAACATGATGTGGCCGGAGAGCTCGCCAGAGAGCAGTGACCCCTCCTCCTTCATCCGCTTCTTGATCAGCGAATGGCCGGTCTGCGACATGATGGGCACCCCGCCGGCACGCTCGAGAGCCTCGGGGAGGGCCTGAGAGCACTTGACGTCGAAGACGACGCGCTGGCCGGGCCCTCTACGCTCGATCAGGTCCAGCGCATACAGGAGGAGCAGGGTATCCCCCCGCACGATGCCGCCCTCGTCGTCTACAGCGCCGATCCGGTCCGCGTCGCCGTCGAACGCCACGCCGAGGTCCGCGCCGGTGCTCCGGACCTCCGCAATCAGGTCTTCGAGATTCTTGTCGACGACCGGGTCCGGGTGGTGGTTCGGGAATGTGCCGTCCGATTCACAGAAGAGGGGGATCACCTCGATCCGGTCGCTGATGGCGCGCAGCAGCTCGACCGCGACCAGGCTACCGCTCCCGTTCCCGCAGTCGACCACTACCCGGATGGGGCGTGCGACCGTGAATTTCGATGCCAGGGTCTCGATGTAAAGCGGAAGAACCTCGCGGTGCTCTACAGTGCCGGAGCCGCTCTCATAATCCTCCTCCTCCATGAGCTCCCGTAGCTGCTGGATTTTCGCACCGTATAGTGAGCCCCCCCCGATCGACATCTTGAAGCCGTTGTACTGCGGTGGGTTGTGCGAGCCGGTGACCTGCAGCCCGGCGTCGGTCTCCCACACGGCCGCGGCGAAGCTCTGTGCCGGGGTAGGAACGGTTCCCACGTCGATCACGTTGACGCCGGCCGAGGTGATCCCTCGGGATGCTGCCGCGGCCAGAGCATCGGACGTCAGGCGATTATCCCGCCCGAGGGCGATGCGGAGTTCCGCACTCCCGCCCTGATCACGGCGCAGCAGGGTCGCAAGCGCACGGCCGATGGACTCCGCCACCGATTCATCGATGTCCGGACCCACGACGCCCCGGATGTCGTACTGGCGGAAGATATGAGGTTTTGCCATAAAATTCGGTTCGATAAGAGAATTCGGGCGGCGCCCGGCCCTTGCAAACGCGACTATGTAGCGCGGATCAGAGCCGCGCTAGTCCGCGGAGGAGAGCGCGGCGATTGCTTCGATCTCGACTCTGGCGTCGCGTGGAAGGCGGGCGGCCTGGACGGCGGAACGCGCCGGGCGATGATCACCGAAGAAGCGTCCGTACACCTCGTTCATGGCGGCGAAATCGCCCATATCGCGCAGGAACACCGTCGTCTTGATGACGGAGCTCAGCGACGCGCCCGCTGCCTCCAGCACGGCAGAGAGATTCTGCAGCACGCACTCGGTCTGATCCGTCACATCGCCTTCCGTCATCTCTCCACTCGCCGCATCGAGCGCGATCTGTCCCGCCGTGTACACCAGACCATTGTGTACGATCGCCTGGCTGTACGGCCCGATCGCAGCAGGTGCGTTCCCCGTCTGTACCGGCTTCAGCGTTGCCATCGGATCTCTCCATCGTAGGTTAACTTGGTGGTAGCCCCGCGAGAGGCATCTCATTCACTATGTTCCGCAGCTCGCTCGGCGCCACGGTCGCGACACCGGGCTTCGTGACCCCGATCGCCGCGGCGTAGTTGGCGAGCGTAGCCGCTTCTCGCACGGTAGCTCCGGCCGCGAGAGCCACTGCGACACAGGCGGTGACCGTGTCACCCGCGCCGGAGACGTCATAGACCTCCCTCGCGAGCGCCGGGATCCGGCCCGAAGCGGCACCCTTGGACTTCAGCACCATCCCTTTGTCCCCCAATGTGACAAGCAGGTGCTCGCATCCGATCCGGCGACGCGCACCTTCCAGTTGCGCGCTGTTCTCGGGGGCAATGGGTGCTCCCAGCGCCGTGGAAAGCTCCAGCACATTCGGCTTGAATACCGTCGCACCCTTATACTCGAAGAAGCGGCGGAATTTCGGGTCCACGACCGACGGGATCCCCGCTGCTGCGGCCGCGGCGAGCGCGGCGCGAATCACGCGGTGAACGAGCACGCCCTTGTTGTAATCCTCCAGCACGAGGGCATCGGCGCGGGAGACCACGCGCTCGATGTTCGCCAGCAACTCCTCCACACAATCGTCCGGGAGATCCGCGTCGTGCTCCCGATCGAACCGCACCATCTGCTGCTTCCGCGCCATGACGCGCGTCTTCGTCGTCGTCGGGCGATCAGCCCGCTCCACCAGATGCGCGCGTATTCGACCCGCCTCGTGTGCAGCGAAAAGCCGTTGTATTTCCATCCCCGCGGCATCGCGGCCCACGCAGCCCAGCACATCGCAACTCGCCCCCAGCGCCACCACATTCGACGCCACGTTGGCGGCGCCTCCCAGCGCCGCGCGCTCCTCCAGAACATGCACCACGGGCACCGGAGCCTCCGGAGAGATCCGCGACACCTCGCCGATCAGGTAGATGTCGAGCATCAGATCCCCCAACATGGCAACGCGCACAGCGGTGGCGCGTTCCAGGATGTTATCCAGCCGGTCCGGGGAAAGCTCTGTCATCGTACAGGAAGCGGGTCTGGTGCGCCCGGGCCGATCCCGTAGGCGACGGATGCGGCCAATCTAACCCACGGTGATGCACGCTGCAAAGGATGCCACGGCGGAGGAACGCCTGCTCTACTCGCGGAGGAGCAATTCGAAGAGCGAGAGCAGGCGCCGCTTCTCCGCGCTCGACAGCGAAGAGGGAGTCTGAACGACGACCTCGCGCCCCGGTGCCAGCTCCCATCGCAGTGTATTCAGCCCCGGCGGCACCTGTGCCTCCGGGCCGCTCCCGATGCGAACAGGCTCGGGAAGACCCTCCGGCGAGTCGTCCGAAGGAAGGATCTCGGCCGCGTGATCCGGAGAGAGCGGAGCGTCTGGAATAGAAGGGGCCTCGCGGGCTTTGCCGCCGCCACCCAGCACCCTCTCCCCTGCATCGTCGGCCCACTCGATTCGAGAAACGTATCCCTTACGGCCCTGAACGTACGTGCCCAAACCGGCGGCTTCCGCCATCCGCGCGAAGACGGGTGCGGCTTCTGCGCGGTTGCTCTCGCTGCTCCCGAAGCCGTGTGTCGCCCACCATGTCTCCACCCAGTCGAGCGGAGTCGCCGCCGAGCCGACGCCGCCGAGAACCGCCTCTAAAAGCAGCGAGTACGGCGAATACCCCGATACGACCTCCAAAAAGATAGACGGTTTTTCTTCGTCGCCTCCGAGCAACGCGCGCCTTCCAATGGCGGAAAGCGAGCCGTCCGCGCCGGACAACGCCAGCGTTTCCGCCGTGGTCGCGGTCCCTTCGAAACTCTTGGGCGAGAACCCCAGCGTTCGGACCTGTGCGAGCGAGCGGCCACGGGCCAGTGCGGACAGGAAGCGCATCAACTCATCCGGATCTGTGCGATAAGGAAGAACGGTTTTTTGCATAGCGGGCTGTCCCTCCTCGAAGGGTGAGGTAAGTGAGATCTCTTTCCGCGAAGAATGTACAGCTTTGGCGCTGAGCACGCAAAAGGAAGGCGCAACGACGGAATCAACATTCGCCGCGGTGTGGATAACGGCGCCGGTAACATCGTGCGGTGCAAATGCTCCAATGACTGTTTTTGTACGGTGTTGGCACACGCCTTGTCGTCAGGCCGGCGCCGCGTGGCGCTACGCCTTGGGATGCGTGAAGCGTTGGAGGAATAGGCATCGAGGCCCCGGGGATGCTTCGGGGCGATGCCCTCGCGCTTGCCACCCCGCGCCCGCTCGCGCAGCTGTTCAGAGTAGCAGCTGCGCGAGCGTCAGCCCGCCAGCGATGCTCACCAGGCCGAAGAGGACGCTCGCTCCCACGTATACGGCCGCGCGCCCTGGCTCGCCGTCCCGGGTTAGCCGGGTCGCCTCGTAAGCAAAGGTGCTGAACGTCGTGAACGCGCTGAGGAAACCCGCGGTCAGGAATCCCCGCAGGTTGGTGATCGGCACTTCCGTCTCGAGTAGCGGCAGGAGCAGCCCCAGCACGAACGACCCGAGCATGTTGACCGAAAGCGTGCCCCACGGAAACGTGGTGCCGATGCGCGTATAGATCCAAGTCGAGAGCCCGTAGCGAGCAACGGCTCCCAGAGCCCCGCCAGCGAAGATAGTAAGCAGCAGCATTGGCATATGGAGCGAGTGGACCTATAATCTCCTGACTCCGCCACCCTGGTGGAGCGACGTGTCGGCCGGACACATTGGTGGCTTGTTACAACGAATGCAAGCGAATTTCGCGAACCTATGCTGCCGGCGGCGCCCGGATGATCAATGTGCGTGTCCAGGGGCGCGCCGATCTCCCGACCGCCGATGATGGTTCTGTATCTCGCCATCGGCGGCGGAATCGGCGCACTCGCCCGGTTCGCGCTCGGCGGGTGGGTGGTATCGTGGGCGGGCGGCGGGTACCCATGGGCGACCTTTGCGATCAATGTGCTGGGCTCATCGCTGCTCGGCTTCTTCAATCACAGCCTGCCGGGGATCTCCTCCGATACGCGCGCTTTCCTGACGATCGGCCTGTGCGGCGGGTTCACGACGTTCAGCACCTTCGACTACGAAATGTTAGTGTTGTTGCAGCAGGAGCAGTACCTGCTCGCCGTAACCTACTCTGTGGGCAGCGTGGTGGCGTGCATGGGCGGCGTGGCGGGTGGAATGTGGGTCGCCGCGGAATGGATGCCGCATCGTGAGCCGACCAGCTGAGATGGCGTTCGGGGCTGCGGCTGGGCTGGGCGGCGACCGGCGGTGCGACGACAGAAAGGCGGGGGG
>JACDHR010000577.1 GCA_013820915.1 Gemmatimonadota bacterium | reverse complement strand
TCGGGGAAGACCTGCTGAAAGAAGCGGATGTGCTCGGCGAGCGATTCGTCCGCGACGAAGCGGTTCAGCGCCTCCTGCCAATCCCGCGCGAAGGTGTCGAGGTACTCTCGGATAGTTGCCTTGCTCTCCTGTGCGGACATGCTCCACCTCCCTGCAGAGGGTGATCGGTTGCGCCGGGGTCGGGCGATGAATCGCAGGTAGAGGTTAGCGAGGAGGGCGTTTCAAAAGCGTTTCACCAGCCCGCTCCGCACGGAGTCGCCTACAGGTAGCCCGTCTCGCCCGCTAGCGTTGTGGCCTGCCGGAGGTGCGTGAGGGCGGCCTCCGCATCGCCCGCCTCCCACTGCCGAATCGCTGCCTCGAGCGGGGAGGTGAGCGCGTCCGGCAGCCGCTGCTGGGAGGGGTGCAGGAGCCGCCGGGCGTAGTCAATCGCTGCGCCGGTCTCGGCGGCGGCGGCCAACTCCGGCGCAAGGGCGAGCAGCGGCCAGAGCGCCAGCCACTGGAACATGAAGGTAGCGGATTCCGCGGGCATCGCTGCCCAGACCGAGAGCGCCGCATCGGCGCGCAAACGGGTCTCTGCGTGGTCGCCCTCCCGCCAGGCGAGCCACGCCTGGTTGGCGCGGGCGGCGCCAACGTAATCCGCCATGTCCAGCTCGGCAGCAGCCTGCAGGCTGCGCTCCGCAAAGGTACGGACGGCCGCTGGCTCCCCCTTGATCCGGTGGATCACCGTCAGGTAGGTCAGGCAACGCGCCGCGAGGTTGCTGTCTCCGGTGCGCTGCGTGAGTTCCAGGGCGCGGGTGGCTTCCTCCTCCGCCTCCTGCAGCGCCCCGGCCCAGAGCAGGTTGAAGGCGAGGCGGAAGTGGGCGACGGCGATCGTCGGGACGTGTCCTTCCTCCAGGCTGCCGGCCAGGTTCCAGCGCGCCAGCGAGACCATCTCCTCGGACATCACGTAGCGGTCGCGGCGGAGCCGCATCGAGATGATGCTCTGCGCGTGATCGCGGCGCTGCCGCGGGGTTCCGTAGCGCTCGAGCAGCGGAGCGATTCTGCGATGCGTCTCCTCCATACCGCTCCAATCGCCCGTCCAGTAGAGGACGAAGGTGCGGTCCAGCTGGATCTGCAGCCACTCGCGGCACCGGGCGGGATCGTCCTCCAGCTCCGCCTCGAGTAGCCCCTCCGCCGTGCGGAAGGTGCGGAGGGCCATGACGTAGTCGCGCTGCCCGCTCCTCGCCTTGCCGATCTTGCGGTACAGCCGCGCACGCCGCAGCGGCTCCGGGGCCTCGCGGAGCGCGAGTTCGTGAGCATCGCGCGATTCCGGATAGTGGCCGGTCAGGTACAGCAGGTCCCCGAGCAGCTCGCGCACCTCGACGGCGACCGCGCGCTCCGCCGGGCTCGTGCGGGTGCGGGCATCGAAGAGGGAGAGGACACGACGGAGGCTGCTAACCGCATCGTCCGGGGCGCCGAGGTGGTGCGCCGCCGTGGCCAGGGCGAGGTGATGGCGCATCGCGGACTCCGTCATGCCGGCCCGCTCGGCGTGGAGCGCGAGATCGCTGCTGATCCGGTCCGGGTCGCTTCCAGCGGCCCCGAGCGTCTGCGCGGCCCGCCGGTGGAGCAGGCGCCGCCGGAGCGGACCCAGCTCCGCGTACGCCACCTCCCGCAGCTTCTCGTGGGTGAAGTCGAAGTGCTCCCCCCGCTGTTCGGCGAGGATCCGGCGCAGGCAGAGCTCGTCCAGGCTCTCGGCCAGGCCCTGCTCCCCGACCCCGCTGACCGCCGCCAGCACCGCCGGGGTGAAGTGCCGCCCCAGCACCGCCGCGCAGCCCACCAGCTCGCGCGCGGTAGGGGTGAGCTGCGCCAGGCGCGCGGAGATCACCGCCTGAATGGTTGGCGGCAGCGGCGGGTTTTCCCCCGCGGGCGGAGCGCCCGCAACGGCACCCGCCCCGAGGTGGTAGCGGACCATCTCGACGATGAACAGCGGGTTGCCCTCGGCTCCGGCGTAGATCACGTCCGCGGGAGGAGGTCCGGCACTCCTGCTCACCTCGACAGCCAGGTGGGCGCTCTGCTCGGCATCCAGGGGACCGAGTGGGATCTCCGTGCATTGCGCGGTGCGGCGCAGCGCGAGCAGCAGGGCGGAAAGCGGATGATTCGCCTCCACCTCGTGGGAGCGGAGGGACGCCACCAGCAGCAGGCGGGCGCGCGGGTCGAAGCGGAGCAGGTAGTGCAACCAGGCGAGCGTTTCGCTGTCGCACCATTGCAGGTCGTCCAGCACGAGCAGCAGCGAACCGTCTCCGGCGAGCACCGCCCGGGCAAGCGCCTCGAAGAAGCGACTGCGCTGCCAGGCATCGGAGATGGAGGCCGGGGGATCCAGGCCGGGATGCTCGATCAGCAATTCCGGAAGGATGCGGGCGATCTCGCTCAACCAGAGCGGCTCCAGCGGTTGCTCGGCTTTGCGGAGC
>JACDHR010000576.1 GCA_013820915.1 Gemmatimonadota bacterium | reverse complement strand
ACGTGGACGACATGGTGGACGGGATCTACCGGCTGATGCAGTCCGATCTCGAGGGGCCGGTGAACGTCGGCAGCGCCGAGTACGTCTCGGTGAACGAGCTGGTGGCGACCGTCGCTCGGGTGGCGGGCAAGCGCATCGAAATCCGTCATGTCGAGGGACCGGTAGGGGTGCGCTCGCGCAACTTCAGCAACGAGAGGATTTACTCGATCGGCTGGCGGGCGCGCTTCCCGCTCGAGGAGGGAATCCGCCGCACCTATCCCTGGATCGAGCAGCAGGTCGAGGCCAGCCGCACCCTCGCCGACGCCCTTCCGGTGGAGCTGGTCTGAGCCTCCCGCGCCGACGCTGGCCCGCTCACCTGCGCGCCACCTCGCTGAGCAGCTCCATCGTGCGCCGCGCGATGTCGGGCCAGCGGTAGCTCTCGGCGCGGCGCGGCCCCTCCTGCCGGGAGCGGGCGCGGATCTCACCGGAAAAAAGCACCGTCTCCATCGCTTCCTCGAGCCCCTCCACCGAGCCATCCCGGGCAAAGTGCGCGATCCCCCCTGCGAACTCGGGGAACGCCGAGTTGTTCAGGGCGATCGCTGGGGTGCCGCACGCTATCGCCTCGAGCACCGGGACGCCGAATCCCTCGTAGTCGGAGGGGTAGATGAAGAGGTCCGCGGCGTTGTAGGCCTCCACCAGCTCCTCGTGCCCTGCGAATGCGCGGTGCACCACCCGCTCCCGGGCGCCGAGCCGCGCCGCGAGACGCGGCACGTCCTGCCCGCTCGAGTCGGGCCCGATCAGCACCAGGCCGTGCGGCAGGCGGACGCGCCGGACCAGCCGCACGAAGCCCTCGACCAGCTCCGGGATGTGCCGCCGCGCGGAGAGCTTGCCGACGAAGAGGAGGTAGGGCCGACCGTCCGCGAAGTAGCTGCGCCGCCGGGCCTCCAGCCGAGCCGCATCCTCCAGCGGCTGGAAGCGCTCATCCACTCCCAGCGGGATCACCCGGATCCGCTCGGGCGCGATCCCGTAGAAGCGCATGATGTCGTGCCGGGAGGATTCCGACACCGTGATCACCATGTCCGCTCGCCGGCACGAATGCCGGTACAGCGCATGCGCCTTCGTGCGCTCCCACCAGGGAAATGCACGGGGAATCGCTTCATAGGAGCCCAGGTGAGTCACCACTAGCGGCCGGCTCCGCGTCAGCAGCGGCACCACGTAGCTGGGACAGAAGAAGAGATCGTCGCGCGGCTTGCGCAGCGGCAGCACCAGGTGCTCCCAGAGCGCCGCGGGGACGGAGGGCCCGAGGAGCTCCAGTCGAATCGGGTCCTGCAACGCGATCGGGTCCGCGGGAATCTCGGGGGTGTAGACCGCGATCTCGGAGAAGGGATGCTCCAGCGTCGGCCACCAGCGGAGCAGGTACTCGAGGTAGCGGCCTACGCCCAGCCGGGCACCGGTGAGGCGCAGCCCGTTGACGCCGAGACGCATCATCTTCGCTGGATGAAGGAGGGGAATGGCCGAGTGCCTCTTGCCGCACGCCGACCGGAGCGGGTAAGGTAGTGCGCACGTGAGCAGCGAGGCCAGCCGGTGCGCAGCTGCACCCCGACCTCGCGTCCACTCCTTACCAGGATACGATGCGCACTGCTCTGATCGGGCTCGGCAATGCCGGACATACGCTTCACCTCCCCGCCCTCGCGGGAATCCCCACCGCCACTGTGGTCGGCACCTGCGACCTCGATCCGGAGCGGCGCGCACGCGCGGCGAAGCGGTGGAAGGTGCCGGTCTTCGCCGAGTTCGACGCGATGCTCGAGGCGGCGCGGCCGGAGGTGGTGATCGTCGCCACTCCGCCCGACACGCATGCGGAGTACTGCCAGCGCAGCCTCGCCGCGGGGGCGCACGTCATCTGTGAGAAGCCCTTCGTCTCCAGCGTCGAGGAGGCGGATCGGGTGATCGCCGCCGCGGCGGCCGCGGGGCTGCAGGTAGCGCTGAACCACCCGTTCCGCGAGATGCCGATCTTCCGCGCGCTGCGTGACGCGGCTCGCCCGGAGGAGATCGTCTTCGTGCAGGTGTGGCAGCTGATGGACCTGCCCCCCTGGGCCGAGCCGGGCTGGCGTGCGCAGATGCTGCAGCGCACCCTGTACGAGGCGGGAGTTCACCTTGTCGACTACGTGATGGCGCTCTTCGCCGAGAAGCCGGTCGCCGTCTCGGCGACGATCTCGAGCTGCGGCGTGCGTGAGACGCACAGCGACTCGGTCGCGCTCGCGACGCTGGAGTTCTCGCGCGGTCGGCTCGCGCACATCCTGCAGAACCGGCTCTGTAAGGGGGAGACGCAGTACTTCGAGGTGCGCGCGGAGACGGCGGGCGCCTCGCTGCGCGCCTCCTTCGGCGGCCGGGCACGCCTCACCGCCGGACTGCACCGCAGCGTCCGCCCACACCTGCGGCTCGACTTCGGGGTCGCCGGCATGGCGTGGAGCGAG
>JACDHR010000575.1 GCA_013820915.1 Gemmatimonadota bacterium | reverse complement strand
GCCGCTGGCAGCGGGGCAGCTACTCGTGCGCGCGGGGGTGGGCCATCGCTCACGCCCCGGCGTCGCCCTCTCCGCGCAGGTCGAGGAGGCCGGCGCCAGGGGAGGGCGGCTGCGCGAGAACAGCGACCTCGAGCAGGGCGACGCCTTCCTTGCCCTGCGCTACCACGGTGAGGCGGGGGACTGGCTCTCGCTCTCGGCTTCCGGCTACCGCGCCGAGCGCGGGGTGCCGCCCGAGCTGCACCTTGCCGAGCCGCGCTTCTGGCGCTACCCCGAGGCGCGGCGGATGCTGGCAGTGGTCTCCGGCGGCACCGGTCAGCGCGCCACCGTGCTCGGCCGCGGCGACCTGGAAGCGAGCCTGGGAATCGACCTCGCCCACACGGAGATCGACGCCTACGCCGGCCGCGACTTCCAGCAGGTGACCGGCGGCGAGCGCGCGGATGACCGCACCCTCACCCTGCGGCTGCTCGGTGACCACACACTGCTGCGGCGTGGGGAGCTGCGCGGGGCAGCTACGCTAGCGGAGGTGAGGCACGATGAGCGCCTCGACCCCGGCGGTGCGGCCACCTACCGCCAGCGCCTGTGGAGCCTGGGGTCGGAGGTGGCATGGCCGCTCTCACCGGAGGCGCGCGGCGGCTGGCTCTCCGACGCGCGCCTCAGCGGCGGGGTGGCTCTTGACGGCGCGGACACACCGGAGACGGGCGGCAAGCTGCCGCTCGACCGTCTCTGGGCGACCGGAGGGCGGCTGGGATTCAGCACGCTGGCCGCGGAGGGAGCGGTTCTGCTTCACCTGACCGTCAGTCGCCGGGCGCGCTTTCCCTCGCTGCGCGAGCTGTACTCCGGGGCACTGGGTCGGTTCGTTCCCAATCCGGAGCTGCGCCCCGAGCGCCTCGTCGCGGGGGAGGCGGGGATGACTATCCACGCCCGCGCCCTCGAGTTCCAGGCGGTTGCCTTTCACCACGTTCTCACCGACGCAATCGTGCGGGCGAGCGTCGAAGGAGGCCGCTTCCGGCGTGAGAACCGCGACCGGATCCGCAGCAGGGGCCTCGAGCTGCTCGGGGGATGGAGCGGGTGGGGCGCTTCGCTGGAGGGTGAGCTGACCCTGCAGCGCGTACGCGTGCACGATCCCGATGCACTGGGGGAGGCCCACCGCGCGGAGTACCAGCCGGAGGTCGCCGGGGGGCTGGATCTCGCGGCACCGCTCGCACTTGGAGTGCGTGGCGTGGCCGGGGTCGATTACGTGGGGCGTCAATGGTGCGTGCACCCCGACCTGCGGCGCGATGTGGCGCTCGATCCGGGTACGCGGCTCGACCTGCGGCTCGAGCGCGTCTGGCGGTTGCAAGGCACCGATGCGCGGCGCCTCCTGCGCGCTCTCGGAACGGTGCTGGCGCTCGACAACGCCGCCGACGCGCGGATCTACGACCAGTGCGGGCTGCCACAGCCCGGCCGTACGCTGCGGCTACAGCTCGAGCTGCGCTGAGGCGCCGCGCACGGAGCAGTGGCGGTGGACGGAGGGCTGTAGGGGGTATTCCCTACCCAGCGGCGGCGGCGTGTAGGGAGCAGCCCTACATCCCGTCCTCCATCTCCCCACCAATCCCGCTTGACAACAGCGAATGAGGTACGTATCTCTAGAGTGGCTTCAACAATAGGAACATAGCATCACGAGAAGGGGTGCACCTTTCGCTCCCTCTTCCGTGCCTTCGCATCTTCACCGCAGGAGATGCTTCTCCATGAGGTGCCGGTCGCCGAGATCCGCTTTGGAGCGTCCCGTTCCGGTATCACGTTTGAACTGTTGGCCGGTGCTCGTGCCGGCGCTTTCCGGGGTGCCTCACCTACACCCCACTCTCTTCCTCGTCCGGGAGGTCTGTATGCGATCTTCATCAAGTTCGGGCAAGTCATCGGGTCGGAGGTGGGCCGGCCGGCCCATCGCCTGGAGCTTCTGGGCGGCGGCCCTGCTGCTCCTCGGGCTGGGGGCTGCGCCCTCCGCGCAGGCGCAGACCGGCTCCATCCGCGGCACCGTGGTCGCCGAGGGCACTAACCAGCCGCTGGCCGGCGTGCAGATCTTCGTGCTCAACACGCGGATCGGCACGCTGACCAACCAGAACGGTGCGTTCCTGCTGATCAACGTGCCCGTGGGGCAGGCCGAAGTCCGGGCGCAGCTCATCGGCTATGGCACCACGGGACAGACGGTCACTGTGCAGGAGGGAGGAACGGCCACGGTCGCCTTCCGCATGGGCCGGTCGGCCATCGCCCTCGACGAGGTGGTGGTCACCGGCGCCGGTGTGGCGACCGAGAAGCGCCGGCTGGGCAACACGGTGGGCACCATCGGCTCCGCGCAGCTCGAGAACAAGCCGATCACCACCTTCTCCGAGGCGCTCGCCGGACGTGAGCCCGGGGTCACCGCGCTGCCAGGCGGCGGTCTGACCGGCGAGGGCGCCAGCATCCGCATCCGCGGCAC
>JACDHR010000574.1 GCA_013820915.1 Gemmatimonadota bacterium | reverse complement strand
CGCGCACTGCGGCACGTTGGAGGCGTGCTTGAGCAGCCCCACGTTGCCCGCCATCAACGCGGGTGCGGCAAAGCGGAATACCTGCCAGAAGGGGAAGTTCCACGGCATCACGGCGAGCACCGGACCCATCGGCTCGTAACGGATGTAGCTGCGGCGGGCGTCGGTGTCCACCTCCTCGTCGGCGAGGAAGCGCTCGGCGTGCTCCGCGTAAAAGCGGCACACCCGGGCACACTTCTCCACCTCGGCGACCGCGGCGCCGATCGGCTTCCCCATCTCCGTCGTCATCAGGCGGCCGAACGCTTCTTTCCCGGAGTCCAGGATCTCCGCGGCACGGTGCATCGTTTCCGCGCGTTCCGCGAAGGAGGTGCGCCGGAACTCGCCGAAACAGTCGGCAGCGCGCTGGATCTTGCGGTCCAGCTCGGCGTCGGAAAGCACTTGGAAGGTGCGGAGTGTTTCGCCTGTGGCGGGGTTGATAGTTGCGATGGGCATGGTTCTCCTGGCTGCACGTTTCCACAGAAGGGTCGAACGTGGCGTGGCTGCACGATGCGAACCATAACAATGGTTCGCAGGGCCGTGGAATCCGGCAAATTGGCTCCATCCGCGTGCCACTTGCTCCCACCATGGGAACATAACATAATCCGGTATGCGGATCATCGCCAAGCGCGCCTCGCGCCTGTTTCTGCAGACTCATCCACGCGGTGACAAGGCGAAGACCCGACTTGAAGTCTGGCATAGCACGGTTGAGGACGCCGATTGGGCTACGCCAGCCGATGTGAAAGCCACTTACGGTGATGCAAGCATCCTGAAGAACAGCCGGGTAGTCTTCAACATTGCCGGGAACAAGTTCCGACTCGTGGCCCGTATCAACTATCCCTATCGGGTTTTGTACGTCCGGTTCGTGGGGACTCACGAGGAATGCGACGACATCGACGCGGAGACGATCTGATGGAAATCAAGGTCCGGCCAATCCACACCGAAGAGGACTACGAAACGGTCTTGTCCGAGATCGACGAGCTCATGGATGCGGCCCCCGGTACGCCGGAAGGGGATCGTTTTGATGTCCTCGTCACGCTGGTCGAGGCATACGAAGCACGTCACTGGGCGATTGAGGCTCCCGATCCTATCGAAGCCATTCGGGTCCGCATGGAGCAGAAGAACCTGCGGCCACGAGATCTCGAACCGATGATCGGCTCGAGGGGCCGCGTCTCCGAGGTTCTGTCTCGCAAACGGTCGCTTACCCTTCCGATGATCCGGCGACTCGCCAAAGGACTCGATCTACGGGCGGACGTTCTGATCCAACAAGAGGTTCCGATTGCTCGCCGGTACCGGAAAACTTCCGCGAAACGCGGCGCATCAACGACGCCCACCGACTCCTGACCGGGTCCGATGCTCCTCCCCCCATTACGGGCCACAACATCTTGTGGTCGGTGGCGAGAACGGAAACCCATTCCGCCGTATGGACCTGCGGGTGGGCGTTGTTCTTGCCTTTCCTCCACCAGGTTGCCACGTTGAGAGCCCGCGGAAAACGAGTCGTGCATTCCCGAGGAACGTGAGCTTTATGTATCGCCCCGAGAACCCGCTGATCGTGCAGGGCGATCAGACGGTGCTAGCCGAGGTCGCGAGCCCGCGCTACGCCGAGGCGCGCGACGCGCTGGCGCGCTTCGCGGAGCTGGTCAAGAGCCCGGAGCACGTCCACACGTACCGCATCACGCCGCTTTCGATCTGGAACGCCGCCGCGGCCGGGGTGCCCGCCGCGGAGATCGTCGCGACGCTGGCCGAGTTCTCCAAGTACCCGGTGCCCGGGCACGTGGATACGCAGGTCCGGGACTTCGCGTCCCGCTACGGCCGGCTCCGCCTGGTTCGCGATTCGGCGGGGCTGGTGCTCGCGGCGGAGGACGCGCCGCTCGCCGAGGAGGTGTCCCGCGGTCGCCACGTCGCGCCGCTGCTGGGCGAGCGGCTGGGCGTGCTCGAGTTCCGCGTCGATCCGCTGGTGCGCGGCCGGCTCAAGCAGGCGCTGGTCAGGATCGGCTGGCCCGCGGAGGACCTGGCGGGCTACACGCCGGGCGAGCCGCTCCCGATCGACCTGCGCGGCACGACGCGCGCGGGTGCGGACTTCGCCCTGCGCGACTACCAGCAGGATGCCGCGGCCGCGTTCCACGCGGGCGGCTCCGAGCGCGGCGGCTCCGGCGTCGTCGTGCTGCCCTGCGGCGCGGGGAAAACCGTGGTCGGGATGGCGTGCATGGCCGAGGTCGGCGCGTCCACGCTGATCCTGACGACCAGCGTGACCTCCGCGCGCCAGTGGGTCGCGGAGCTGCTGGACAAAACGACGCTGCATCCCGACCAGGTCGGCGAGTACAGCGGCGCGTCCAAGGAGGTGCGCCCCGTGACCGTCGCGACCTACCAGATCATGACCTACCGCGAGAGCGCCGCCGCGGATTTCCTGCACCTCGAACTCTTCGACC
>JACDHR010000014.1 GCA_013820915.1 Gemmatimonadota bacterium | reverse complement strand
GAGCAGGAGTATTCGAAGGAAGCTGTTGGACGGAAGTACGATACGCTTATCCGGGAACTGGTGCCGAGCGCAGGATAAGGCGCGGGTACATCCTGGATGCAGAGGTCACGTGGCCCGGGATTCGGTCTGGCCGAACTCGCGGGGCGGCTCCAGACACTGTGGAAGCCGGCAGAAGCAACCCTTCTGCCGGCTCGCTTCTTATACCCGTTGCGTTGCGTCCCGCGCTGATCGGCACGCGCCGCTCCATTGCTTTGCTTAGCCGCGTGTGGAAGTGTAGGTGCAGCCTCGTGCCCTAGCCGGAGCGCGGATAAGCAGCTTCGGTGCCGTAATATTCGGCACTTTGGGAGTCCACATCGTTCACGACTACGCCAGCCACCGGAACCCGCAGGAGGCGGAGCTGGTCCACCGCCTCGTGGAGGGCCTGCTTGTTCGTTGCTCCCGCGCGCGCGACGAGAATCACGTGATCCGCGATCTTGCCGAGCACGCCGGCATCGGCGACCGGGTTGAGTGGGGGCGCATCTACGATCACGGTGTCGTACAACCCGTGGAGCTGCTCCAGGAGCTTCCGCATCGCCACAGATCCGAGCACCTCCGCCGGGTTGGGCGGGAGCGCACCGGTACTGAGCAGGTGAAGGGGAAGCCCAGTCGCACCGACCGCAATCTCATGCACCGCGTCATCCAGTGGAACCTGGCCGCCGAGGGTCTCCGTCAGCCCCGGTCCGCGCGAAACCTCGAACAGCACGTGTAGAGCGCCCCTGCGGAGGTCGGCATCCACAAGCAACGTCCGGGACCCCTGCTGCGCAAGGGCTACCGCGAGGTTGGAAGCACAGGTGGATTTGCCGTCCTCCGCTGCTGCACTCGTGACAACCAGAACCCGGCTTTCCGACCTCGAATCGGCGAGAGCGAGATTGGTGCGGAGGGTGCGATACGCTTCCGCACCGGGAGTCCACGGATCTTCCCGGGTAACCAGGGCCTCCCCCACGATCGTTCGTGCCGGGATCCTGCGCGTCCAACTGGAGCGGCGGCCGTTGCCGTTCAGCGAGCGGGCGGGAGCGCGAGGGATCGTTCCAAGTACGGGCAGCCCCGACGTCGCGGTGATCACATCCTCCCGGTTCCGGACCTTGGGGTCAACGTACGCCCGTATCACCGCGGTCCCCAGGCCCATAGCGAGCCCGAGCACGGAGGAAAAAACGAGGTAGAGCAGCGGTTTCGGCGAGGCGGGTGTTTCCGGTACGAGCGCAGTGTCGATGACCTGCACGTTCGCCATCTCCGACGCCTCGCGGATCTCCGCCTCCTTGAGTCGCGTCTGGATCATGGTGTGTACTTCCTCGAGCAGCTTTTGCTCCCGCGTCAGGCGCAGAAACGCGACTTCGCGGGCGGGTACCAGTTCCACCTGCCCCGCGAACCGTCCGAGTTGGGCATCCAGCGACACGATGCCGCTGTCCACGCCGTCCAGATAGTTGCGGGCGAGCTGGTATAGCTGCACCTCCAGCTCGCGCACCCGCCCCTCGACCCCCTGCACATCTACATGCTGCGGTGTGCGCTGCACCAGCAGCTCCGCGCGACGGTTCTCCAGAAGAATCAGCGACTGGAGGATGTTCTGGACGGTCCCATTGGCGATAAACGTGGGGAAAGCGGCAAGCTGACGGTACGGTGAGGGGCCGGCATTGCCCTGCGCACTGTGCTCGATTCCGGTAAGCACCCTCTGGAGAGTTTCGCGCTCGGCGTCCATCCCATCACGGCTGGCCTGGAGCTCGGCCAATCGGCGCACCTGTTCCGTTGCCTGCGTACGTGGCTCGACGATTTGCGCCTGCTCGCGGAACTGCTGCAAGCGGGCTTCGGCATCGCCGAGCTGCCCGGCATAGGTGGCGGATTGCTCCTGGAGAAAATCGACGGAGCTCCGGGACTCCGCTCTACCGACGCGGTTCTTGTACTGAATGAAGCTGGCGGTCACGGCATTGGGCACCTCGGCGGCAAGCGCCGGGTCCCGGTGCCGGTACTGCACGTCGATCACCTGCGCGCCGCTTGAAGCCCGATTGACGCGGAGCTGCTTCTGCATCTCCGCGACAGTGGCGCGAAATGGCATGATCTCAACGCGGATCTGCTCCGGCAGGTGCAAGGTCAGAGAGGGACGGAGCTCGAGCGTCACCTCTCCCAACCGAAATGGCTGACCAGGGACGGCCCGTGCCGCCGGCTCCGCAGGCGGTGTGCCCGTTTCGGTGCGAATCCGGTAGGATCCGTCCTGCTCACGCTGCAGCGTGTAGCTGCTCTTCCGTTCCGTGCGCGGCGCGGAGAGCACGTGCAGTACTTCATCCCGCGCGCGGCGCGGCTCCACCAAGGCAACGTGCAGAGCCAGAGAGTCGACCACGTCTTCGGCGACCTGTCGGCTCCGCAGAACCGCGATATCAGTCTGGATATTGCCGCCGCCGCCGCCAAGCCCCGCCGCGAGCCCGAGCTGCGCCGGCACGAGGCCACCGAGGAGGTCGAATCCGCTTTTGTCTTGTTGAATATGGAGCGTCGCCTCGCTCCGATACGTCGGAGGCTGGAAGGCCGCGAGCAGCCCGCCCGCTACGATGGCGAGCGCGGTGACGCCGAGCACCAGCCACCGCTGACGTAATACGGCGTACCAGAGGCGACTCAGCTCGATCTCTTCGTCGCGGTCGGTGGACCTCACGGTAGGAAGAAGCTTTGGATCAGACATAATGCAACAGAACCCAATAGGAAGAGAGGATCAGCGCTGTCGGATCAGCGTGATCGTATATACCACACTGGGGACGGCAAGCAGGACGCTCACCACGAACGGAGTATTTCGGGCGAGCCAACTGCGGGGGCCCACCATGATCTGGTCACCGGAGCGGATGCCCAGGCTGCTCAACGACGCTTCCGCCGCCACCCGGTCCTGGACCACTCGGCCGTCGCGGAGTACGCGAATCCGCCTCAGATCGCCCGACGTTGTCGGCCCCGCGGCGAGTGCGACCACACCGATCAAGTTGGTGGTGGGATCAACCTCGTAGGGGCCCGGTCTATTGACCTCGCCGAGTACGTTGAGCCGTCGCAGCGGTGTGATGGTGATCGAGGGGTTCCGAAGATGAATGCGATACTCCTCCAGCAGAGCCGTCCGCAACTCGCGCAAGGGGATGCCCGCGACCTGCTTTTCGCCGATTAAAGGGAAGATTACGCTGCCTGCTTCGTCGACCGGGAACTCTCCGCTGAGATCTTCTTCGCGCCAGATCACTACCCGCACCAGGTCACCGGGTTGCAGGGCAACCGGCTCTTGGGATGGGGGTGCTTGTGCTTCAGCCGGGGAGAAGATCGCCCCGAGAATGAAAACGAAGCTGAGCAGCCGAAGTATCGATGTTGTCACTGGGCAGTATTACTCTTTGGGAAGGGGGCTCCCGGCGTGTCAGGGCGCCCGGAGCAATCCAGACCAAAAATATACCGCAGAATGGCTTACAGAACAACCCGGCGCGATCGCAAGGACGTCGTACATCTTCGCGCGGACTTCGGCCGGACTGCTCGCCCCCGTGAACTGGGATTGCCGGTTCGCGCATCCAGCGGTATTTTCCCGCCATCGTGCACCCGTAGCCGTCCGTATCCGGTGCCAGCTGTCATGAGACGGGGTGCTCGTTCGTTTACCGCGTGCTCGTTCGTTTATGGAACGGCTGCTTCGCGGCAGGTGAGAGTATCCCCGCGAAGCAGGTAACCGATCCCGCGGTGGGTCACGCGGGTTTTTCTCTGTGCACCGGCACACAGGTCTACCGTGGAGTGCTACATCTCTACCGTGGAATGCTACATCCGATTTCACACTGGCGCCCCGCGTATGGTTCTGTCGCCCGGCGTGTGGTTGCATCCAACGTGTCGAAACGATATCCTTCGCCAAGCTCATGCGAGTACAAATGTTGCATGACTGCTGGTCTCCGCGGATCAGGCGTGCCCACAGTCGCATGTGCGGGATCGGTGTCGTCGTTTTCAGCGTTCTGAATTGTCCGCTGCGCCCAGCCTCGTAGTCCTGTAAAGATGCCCATGCTTGGTTTTATCTGCGCGGCGGCCCTGCTGGCCAGCCTTCTGGTCACCCCGCTCGTCATCCGCGCCGCGACGGCCCGGAATCTTTTCGACATACCTTCCGATGCGCGCCGGGTTCACACCCGGCCGATCCCGCGCCTGGGAGGAGTCGCCGTTTTCGCGGCGATGGTGCTGGCCCTCCTCCTCGCGATGCTGGCCGGGGCGCTCCCGTCGGAGGTCTCGGGGGAGCGGTCGAGGTTCTTCGAGGGGATCCTGCTGGGCGGTGGGATCCTTTTCGCCGTCGGTCTATGGGATGATCTCCGTGGCCTGCCGCCGCTCGTCAAGCTTCTTGCCCAGTGTGTCGCCGCAAGTGTGGTTTTCACCTTCGGCTTTCAGGTGGATGTTATCAGCGTCGGCCCCACGGGGGAGCTGCCGCTGGGCTGGCTGTCGTTCCCCCTTACGATCCTCTGGGTTGTGGGCGTGACCAACGCGTTCAACCTGATCGATGGGTTGGATGGTCTTGCGACCGGGATCGCCATTGTGGCGCTCGGTACCACGCTTGCCGTCGCGCTCGCGCTCGGCAACGCGGAAGTCGCGATCGTATGCGTGGCACTGCTGGGCGCACTCCTCGGTTTTTTACGCTACAACTTCAGCCCCGCGCGAATCTTCCTGGGGGATTCGGGGAGCCTTTTCATCGGGTTCATGCTCGCCGTCCTATCGGTTCACGGATCCGTGAAGAGTGCGACCGCCGTACTCGCCATCGTTCCTCTGTTCGCGCTCGCGCTCCCGCTTCTGGACACCTCGCTCGCGATTGTACGGCGCTGGCTACGCGGCGTGCCGCTTTCCGGCGCGGACGCGCGCCACATCCATCATCGGCTCCTCGCAATGGGCCTGACTCACCGGCGAGCGGCCGTGGTGCTCTACGTGGTCGCGACGGCCCTGGCGGTGCTGGGTGTAGTGCTGGCCTTCGCGCCGCCGGCCGCGGTACTTGTAATCGCGCTCGCGGGTGGAGGCATCTCGCTTCTCCTTCTGCTGTACGGGATGCGCCAACTGGAGTACCACGAGTTCGCGGAGGCAGGGATGGTGCTCGCCTCCGGTGTCCGGCGCGTGAGGCGAGTTATTCAGGACCAGATCCACGCGCGCGACATCGTACAGGTCATCAGGCAGGCGGAGACCCTCCGGCATCTCGACGCAATTCTCGAGGACAACGCACCCCACTTCGGGTTTCTGGGGGTTGAGGTCTGTCGGGAAACGTCATCGTGCCGACAGCGGATCGCGGGCCTGAATGGACAGACCGCACGTGCGTGGAAGCTCGATTATCCGGTCACCCCACGACTGTTCGCCGAGGACGATCCTTACGTGCTGCGGATCTGGTGCGGGCTGGGCGATCGGAACCGTCCCTTCGGAGCCGAGCGGGTCGCACGGATCCTTGCACCGGCGATCGAAAGCTGGCTTGTCAGTGTAGGGCTCGTGCAGCAGTTGTCGGAGCGTGGCAATCGTCCGCTACTTGAGGCGCACGCCGGCAAGCTTCAGGAAAACGAACTCGAGCCCGCATTGCATTGGGCTGCGCGAGCGGGAGAGCTTAGTGGAGGGTTGCGGGAGAGCCGTGGCATGCGCCTGGCACAGGAGGCCATGACTTTGCACCGTGCCCGGAATCGCCGGTAGCTAGCCTCCGGACACTTGGCTCTTGAGCAAACCACGCGTTGTGCTTCGAGTTTCACGGCGAAATTCGCGGAGATGAGCTACGGTCCCATACCCGAGGCGCCCGTGTCATCTTCCCCTTCTCTTGAGGAACGAACATGCAGATTGCTGTTGTCGGAACCGGTTACGTAGGTCTCGTCGTGGGCGCCTGTCTCGCCGAAAGTGGTAACGATGTCACCTGCTGCGATATCGACGCCGCCAAGATCGCGCGCCTGAACGCGGGCGAGATCCCGATCTACGAGCCGGGTCTCGAGCCGCTGGTGGAGCGAAACCTCGAGCAGGGCCGGCTCCATTTCACCACCGAGGTGGACCGGGGCGTCGCCGAGGCGGAGGTCATCTTCATCGCCGTGGGCACCCCCCCGGGCGAGGACGGCAGCGCGGACCTGAAGCACGTGCTCGCGGTGGCGGGGACGATTGGAAGGAACATGCCGGCCACTGGTCCGGAGAAGATCGTGATCACCAAGAGCACCGTACCCGTGGGTACGGCCGGCAAGGTGCGCGAGGCGATCCTTAAGCACACGAACCGCACCTTCCACGTCTGCAGCAACCCGGAGTTCCTGAAGGAGGGCGCGGCGGTCCAGGATTTCATGAAGCCGGACCGCGTGGTCGTCGGCGTCGACAGTGAGCACGCGCGCCAGCGCCTGGGCGAGCTCTATGCGCCGTTCGTGCGCACCGGCAACCCGGTGCTGTTCATGGACATCGCGAGCGCGGAGATCACCAAGTACGCGGCCAACGCGATGCTGGCCACTCGGATCAGCTTCATGAACATGGTGGCCGGGCTGTGTGAAGCCGTGGGTGCCGATGTGGCAAGGGTGCGGCAGGGGATCGGCACGGACGACCGGATCGGGCAGAGCTTCCTCTTCGCCGGGATCGGCTACGGCGGCAGCTGCTTCCCGAAGGACGTGAAGGCGCTGGTGCATACGCTGCAAGCGGTGGGCGTGGACGCTTCCATCCTGGATGGCGTGGAGCAGGTGAACGAGGCACAGAAGAAGCTGCTGCTGGAGCGGGTGACGGAGCGCTTCGGCGAGGACCTCTCCGACCTGACCTTCGGCGTCTGGGGGCTCAGCTTCAAGCCGGAGACCGACGACATGCGCGAGGCGCCGGCACTGACGGTGGTGCGTGGGCTGATCGAGCGCGGTGCCCGGGTCCGGGCGCACGATCCGCAGGCCCGGCACGAGGCGGAGCACTACTTTGCGGATCTGCTGGAGGACGGAAGCCTGCAGCTCTGTGATGGGAACTACGATTGCATCGAGGGGGCGGATGCGCTCCTGGTGCTGACAGAGTGGCAGCCGTATCGGCATCCGGACTTCGAGCGAATCAAGAACCGGCTCTCGCAGCCGCTGATCTTCGACGGACGCAACCTGTGGGACCCGGAGAAGATGCGTGGCTACGGCTTCCATTACGTCTCGATCGGCAGGCCCGCCGTGGCACCGCTGACCGTTGCGACGGCGGCAGCCGCGGGTGAGTAGAGCGGGCAGACAACGGATGCGAGCACTTGTCGTGGCGGGGGCGCGGCCGAACTTCATGAAGGTCGCGCCCATCCTCGCCGCGCTGGAGAAGGCGGGGCAGGAGAAAGTGCTGGTCCATACGGGCCAGCACTACGACGCGCGGATGTCGGATGCGTTCTTCCAGGATCTCGGGATACCGGAGCCGGACTTCCACCTTGGCGTCGGGTCCGGCAGCCACGCGCAGCAGACTGCTCGGGTAATGGAGGCGTTCGAGCCGGTGCTGCACGAGGTGCGGCCCGACTGGGTGGTCGTGGTCGGCGACGTAAACTCCACGCTCGCCTGCGCTCTGGTGTCCGTGAAGCTGAAGCCGGAGCTGGGGTGCCGCGTCGCCCACGTCGAGGCCGGGCTTCGCAGCGGCGACTGGCGGATGCCGGAAGAGGTGAACCGCGTCGTCACGGACCGGATCTCCGACCTCCTGCTCACACCCAGCCGCGATGCGCTCCCCAACCTTCTCGCCGAAGGCATCCCCGAGGGTCGGGTAGCGTTCGTCGGCAACGTGATGATCGACACGCTGTTCACACAGCTCCCCCGGGCGCGTGAGCTGGACCTGCTCTCCCGCCTGGGGCTGAGGCGTGGAGAGTACGTCGCCGCGACGCTGCACCGGCCCTCCAACGTGGACGATCCGGCGGCGCTCGGGGTGGTTCTCGAAGCCCTCGGCCGCGTGGCCGACGAGATGCCCGTGGTGATTCCGCTGCACCCCCGGACGCAGAGCCGTGCGGAGGAGTTCGGAATGGCCGAGCGCCTGGAACGGCTGCGAGTCGTGGAGCCGCTCGGCTACACCGAGATGCTCTCGCTTACCGACGGCGCCGCAGTGGTTCTCACCGATTCGGGCGGGCTGCAGGAGGAGACCACCGCGTTGGGCGTTCCCTGCGTGACGCTTCGCGAACAGACCGAGCGGCCGATCACCATCACCGAGGGAACCAACCGTCTCGCCGGCTGGCCGCTCAGCACCGACGGCGTTCTCGGCGCGTTCCGCGAAGCCGCGGCGGATGGGCGGCAGCGCGCGGGAGGCCACTGTCCGGAGGGATGGGACGGGAAGGCCGCGGAACGCATCGTTAATCGTCTCCTTAATTCCTGACGTACCTTTATGCGCATTCTGATCACCGGCGCTGCCGGCTTCCTCGGTTCCCATCTCTGCGACCGTTTCCTGGCGGACGGCCACACGGTGGTAGGGATGGACAACCTGATCACGGGGAGCCCGGACAACATCGCCCATCTCTTCGGGCGCGGCGATTTCGACTTCATCGAGCACGACGTTACCAACTTCATCTACGTGGAGGGCCAACTCGACGGCATTCTCCACTTCGCCAGCCCTGCAAGCCCGATCGACTACCTGGAGCACCCGATCCCCACGCTGAAGGTCGGGTCCCTGGGAACGCACAAGGTCCTCGGTCTGGCCAAGGCGAAGGGGGCTCGCGTTCTTCTCGCGTCCACCTCCGAGGTGTACGGCGATCCGCAGGTCCACCCGCAGCCGGAGAGCTACTGGGGGCATGTGAATCCAGTAGGCCCACGTGGCGTGTACGACGAGGCGAAGCGGTTCGCCGAGGCGATCACGATGGCGTATCACCGCTTCCACGGGGTCGAGACGCGCATCGTGCGGATCTTTAATACCTACGGGCCGCGCATGCGCCCGGCCGATGGCCGAGTTGTCTCCAACTTTATAGTGCAGGCGCTCCGCGGAGACCCGATCTCGATCTATGGAGACGGCTCCCAGACGCGCTCGTTCACCTATGTAGACGACCTGGTGGAGGGCATCTTCCAGCTCTTCTTCTCAGACAGGGTCGACCCGACGAACCTTGGCAACCCGCACGAGTTCACGGTGCGCGAGCTGGCCAAGCTGGTCCTGCAGTTGACGGGAAGCGACTCCCAGTTGACACCTCATCCGCTTCCGAAGGACGACCCCAAGGTGCGCCAGCCGGATATCACGGCGGCCCGCGCCGCCCTCAATTGGGAGCCGCGCGTGGAGCTTCGCGAGGGTCTGGAGCGCACGATCCCGTACTTCCGCAGGCTCGTTGAAGCCGACGGTGCGGTAGCGCGTACGCTGAGCGAGTAAGCGGTGCTTCTCCTCGAACCGTTCCCGGCTCCCGTGGAGCGGGCGTGACCATCCTGGTGACGGGAGGGGCCGGCTTTATCGGGAGCCATCTCTGCGAGCGGCTGATCGCGTCTGGCCGCCGGGTGATCGTCCTGGATAACTTCGACCCATTTTACGATCCCGCGCTGAAGCGGGCCAACCTCGGCGCGCTCTTCGGTCACGAAGCTTTTCAACTCGTGGAGGCCGACATCCGGAATCTTCCCGGGATGGAAGCCGCCCTGGCGCCGCTCGGAAGCATCGACGTCGTCGTGCACCTGGCAGCGCGCGCCGGGGTGCGGCCGTCGATCGAGGAGCCGCTCGCTTACACGCATACCAACGTCGCGGGCACGGCCGCAGTCCTCGAGCTGGCACGGCGCCTGGATGTGCGTCGGCTCGTGTTCGGCTCCAGCTCCAGCGTCTACGGCAACAATGTTCAGATCCCGTTCTCCGAAGCCGACCCGGTGGACCAGCCCATCTCCCCGTACGCCGCGACGAAGCGCGCAGGGGAGCTGCTCTGCCACACGTATCATCACCTGTACGCGATGTCGATCGTGTGTCTACGCTTCTTCACCGTTTATGGCCCCCGCCAGCGGCCGGATCTCGCAATCCACAAGTTCGCGCGGCTCATGGCCGCGGGCGAGCCCATCCCGATGTACGGGGATGGCTCGACGGAGAGAGACTATACCTACATCGACGACATCCTTCAGGGGATCGAAAGCGCGATTCGCTACACTGAGCGCGAGTCGCCGGTATTCGAAATCGTAAACCTCGGAGAGAGCCGCACCACCTCGCTGCGCCGGCTCGTCGACCTGATCGGCGGAGCACTGGGGATCGAGCCCGTCATCCGGCATCTCCCGCTGCAGCCGGGCGATGTCAGCCGGACGTACGCCGACGTACGCCGGGCGCGCGAACTCCTCGGGTATGAGCCCGGGATTCCCGTCGAAGAGGGAATCCCCCGGTTCGCGGAATGGTTCCGAACGGCAGGGAGGACGGAAGAAGACAGAAGACAGAAGATAGGAGATAGGAGATAGGAGATAGGAGATAGGCAATAGGAGATAGGAGATAGGAGATAGGAGATAGAAGATAGGAGACAGGATGATGGGACCGGCGAAGACGTTTCGGGATCTGGTGGTTTGGGGAAAGGCGCATGAGTTGGTTCTGGCCACCTACGGCGCCACGATGGTGTTCCCGAAGCATGAGCTGTATGGCCTCACGTCACAGCTCCGCGTTTCCGTAGTCTCCATTCCTGCGAATATCGCGGAGGGCTTCCGCAAACGCGGTCGAGCGGATAAGGCTCGCTTCCTGAACATCGCCGAGGGCTCGCTGGAGGAAACGCGGTACTATTTCATCCTGGCGACCGACTTGGGATACGTCGACTGTGCCGCTCTTCTGGCCCGGCTCGAAGAAGTCAGCCGCATGCTCGAAGCCTACGCACGCACGATCCGCAACTCTCCCTGACTTCTGACTCCTGACTCCTGACTTCTGTCGTCCCTGCTCGTCCACCGCACAAGCGCATTCAACATTCGCAATTCACCATCCGTCATTCGTTATGGCTTCACGTCCTGATGCAGTCACGCGTCCGAAACTCGTAGAGAAACCCTGGGGCCGCGAGATCTGGTACGCCCACGAGGCGCGGTATGCAGGAAAAATTCTGGAGGTAAGCTCTGGTCACGCGCTCTCGCTGCAGAAGCACGAGCGGAAGGAAGAGACGCTCTACCTGCAGTCGGGCCGCATCCGCTTCCACCTCAACGGCGCCGACTTCATGATGGAGCAGGGCGAGTGCATCACGATCCGACCCGGCGACGTCCACCGGATGGAGGCCCTGGAGGACTCCGTGTTCCTGGAGGTGAGCACTCCGGAGCTGGACGACGTGATCCGCCTGGAGGATCGCTACGGAAGGAGCTGAGTCGGGCGCGGAGGTGCTGTCCCCGGGTTGCACTCCATCCTGTAATCATCTATCTTCTCTCGGCTCGAACCTGCTGGTAGCACACCATTCAGCGGCGCCCGAAAATCGAGGGGGCCGAGGCACACGCGGGCGGGGAACGAGCCGTTCTCCCGCCCGCCGTGCATCTGTGCTCCCACATCCGGAAACTCTCCCCCGGATCCCGGGGTATCCAGACCCCTATGATTACATTACGACACATCCCGCGCGCATTTTTCCTCCTCACCCTGCTCGCTCTCAGCGCCTGCGGAGGTCGTCAGCAGCGGCCGGACCAGCTTGCGCCCGACGTTCTCTACCAGCGTGGAACCGAGGCGTTCGAGGCGGGGCGGCATGCCCGCGCCATCGAGTTCCTGCAACCGTTCGTGCTTCAACACATCGGCGATCCCCGGATGCCGGATGCGCTGTACACGCTGGGCAGCGCCTTCATGCAGCGGCGCGAGTTCATTTCGGCGGCCAGTGAGTTTCAGCGGCTGGCGGCCGATTTCCCCTCGCACCCGCAAGCCGTTCCCGCCCGCCTCGGAACGTGCGAGGCGTATATGCAGCTTTCACCGCAGCCGCAGCTCGATCAGGAGTATACGCACGCTGCGCTGGCTCACTGCGAGGCGCTCGCTATCAGCTTCCCGGGCGCCCCGGAGGGAGAGCAGGCGAGCGCCCACATCGCGGAGCTACGAGGCAGGCTGGCGCAGAAGGCCTACGAGACCGGCATGTTCTACTTCCGGCGCCGTGCGTACGATGCCTCGATGGTCTACTTCCAGGAGGCGGTGAACAGCTTCCCGGACACCACGGTCGCGCCGGCCGCGCTGCTGCGCCTCTACGAAGCCTACACGCAGGTGGGGTACGTGGAAGACGCGCAGGAGGCCCGCGAGCGTCTGCTGCGGGAGTACCCGCAGAGCGCCGAGGCACGAGGCCTGCGGGCCTGACGTGCAAAGCCCGCGTGAATGAGGATCGGGGTCTTCGGCGGTACTTTCGATCCGCCGCACATCGGCCACCTCATCGTTGCGGGGGATGTCCACGCACGTCTGGGGCTCGATCGCGTTCTCTTCGTTCCCTCGGCAGTTCCGCCCCATAAAATCGCCCGGGTGCGGGCGAGTGCCGATCTCCGGGCGCGAATGGTGCGGGCAGCTATAGGTGGAGATCCTCGCTTCGAGGTCGATGAGCTGGAGCTTCGCCGGGAGGGCCCGTCGTATACCGTGGACACGCTTCGGGAGCTGCGGGACCGCTTTCGAGGCGCCGAGCTGTTCTTCCTGATCGGGATGGACGCGCTTCGCGACTTTCCGACCTGGCGAGCGCCAGTCGAGATTCTCAGGATGGCGCAGCTTGCGGTGCTGGCTCGTGCCGGGGATGAGGAGCTGCCCGAGGTCGGGTCCGGGATGGTTCTCGTTCCCGTGACCCGCATCGATCTCTCGGCTACGGAGATCCGCCGTCGTATCGCGGCGGGTGAGTCGATCCGGCATCTCGTGAGCGAGCCCGTACGCGAGATCATCGCGCGTGAAGGACTATACAGGTAATGCACAGATACCGGCACCACACAGCGACCGGCTTTCTACATAGCTAACCGGCTTCAACAGCGAGTTTCATGTTCAAGAGCGTCATCAAAACGATCTTCGGATCGCGCCACGAGCGCGAGGTGCGGAAGCTTTACCCGCTGATCGAAGAGATCAACCAGGAGTGGGAGCGGGTGCAGTCGCTCTCCGAAGAAGAGTTGAAAGGGCAGACGGAGAAATTCCGCGCGCTCATCCGAGAGCACACCGCCGAGGTGGAGGCGGAACTCGCTGAGTTGCGCGAGGCCAAGCGCCAGTCGGAAGACGCAGCGGAGCGCGAGACCCTTACGGATCAGATCAGCGCGCTGGAGAAGGACCTGTACCAGGCGACTCAGGATATCCTCAACGAGATCCTCCCCGAAGCGTACGCGACGGTGAAGGAGGCGGCCCGCCGCCTGGTGGGAACCGAGATCGACGTGACGGGCCAGACGTTGCGCTGGGACATGGTTCCCTACGATGTGCAGCTCGTAGGCGGAGCTTCGCTGCACCAGGGGTACGTGGCGGAGATGGCGACCGGTGAGGGGAAGACGCTGGTCGCGACGCTTCCGCTCTACCTGAACGCGCTCGCTGGCCGCGGCACGCACCTGGTCACCGTGAACTCGTACCTCGCGCAGCGCGACTCCGAGTGGATGGGTCACCTCTACCGGTACCTGGGGCTCACGGTCGGGTGCATCGACCTGCACGAGCCCGGCACGCCCGAGCGGCGCGACGCATACCTCGCGGACATCACGTACGGCACGAACAACGAGTTCGGCTTCGACTACCTGCGCGACAACATGGTGCATACGCTGGAGCAACGTGTGCAGCGGGGCCACTACTTCGCCATCATCGACGAGGTCGACTCCGTCCTGATCGACGAGGCGCGCACCCCGCTCATCATCTCCGGGCCGGTGGGCTCGGAGACGAACATGGCGTACGCGCGGTACAACCCGACCGTATCGGACCTGTTCCGCCGGCAGCACCGGATCGTCAGCGAACTGATCGGCAACGCAGAGCGTGCGGTCGCGGAGGGCGACATGACGACAGCGGGAGAGAACCTCCTGCTCGCTAAGCGAGGGATGCCGCGCAACAAGAAGCTGATGAAGATGTTCGCCGACGACCCGGGGCTGCAGAAGGCCGTCGGGAAGGTCGAGGCGGCGTACATGCGCGAGAAGCGGCTCCACGAGCTGGAGGAGGGGCTCCTCTTCGCGATGGACGAGAAGGGCCACAACGTCCACCTCACGGACCAGGCCCTCGATGTCATGGCGCCCGACGACCACGACGCGTTCATCATCCCGGACATCTCGGAAGAGATCGCCCACGTGGATGAGGATCCGGATCTCTCGATCGACGAGAAGCGGGCCGGCAAGGAGGAGCTGGAGCGCGCCTACGCCGAGAAGAGCGAGAAGATGCACGTCATCCACCAGCTCCTCAAGGCGTACGCGCTCTTCAACAAGGACGAGCAGTACGTGGTGCAGGACGGGCAGGTGATGATCGTGGACGAGTTCACGGGCCGTATGATGGCGGGCCGTCGCTGGTCCGACGGTCTGCACCAGGCGGTGGAGGCGAAGGAGGGTGTGACGGTTAAGGGCGAGACGCAGACGCTGGCCACCATCACCATCCAGAACTACTTCCGGATGTACGACAAGCTGGGCGGCATGACGGGGACGGCGGAGACGGAGGAGGGAGAGTTCCAACAGATCTATAACCTGAACGTGATGGTCATCCCGACGAACCGGCCGATCGTGCGCGACGACCGGGAAGACCTGATCTTCAAGACGAAGCGCGAGAAGTACAACGCAATCATCGGCGAGATCGAGCGGCTCAACAAGGTGGGCCTGCCCGTGCTGGTCGGCACGGTGAACGTGGACGTCTCGGAGACGCTCTCGCGGATGCTGAAGCGGCGCGGGATTCCGCACGAGGTGCTCAACGCGAAGTACCACGGCCGTGAAGCGCAGATCGTGGCGAGTGCGGGTCAGCCCGGCGCTGTGACGATCGCGACGAACATGGCCGGCCGCGGCACGGACATCAAGCTGGGCGAGGGCGTGAAGGAGGAGCGAAGCTGGGAAGAGGACGGGAATTCGCTCGTGGACGCGGGAGGCCTTCACATCATCGGGTCCGAGCGTCACGAATCGCGCCGTATCGATCGTCAGCTTCGCGGCCGCGCGGGGCGCCAGGGCGATCCGGGCGCGACGCAGTTCTTTTTATCGCTCGAAGACGACCTGATGCGGCTGTTCGGTTCCGACCGGATCGCCTCGGTGATGGACAAGATGGGCGCCGAGGAAGGGGAGGTGATCACCCATGCGTTGGTCACGCGGCAGATCGGGAAGGCGCAGCAGCGCGTGGAGATGCAGAACTTCGAGGCGCGTAAGCGGCTGCTGGATTACGACGACGTGATGAACCAGCAGCGTGAGGTGATCTACGATCTGCGTACCTTCGCCCTCGAGGGGGGCGAGGACCTCAAGGGCGAGGTCTGGGAGATGATCGAGAAGGGGCTGGACGGTGTGCTCGACGAGTACGCTCCGGAGGGGACGCACGCCGAGGAGTGGGATCTCGTAGCTCTGCGCCAGCGGCTGGTGGTGGACCTCTTCGTGCCCGCCGAGCGGCTTCCGGAAACAGTGGAATCGGAGACGGACATCGAATCGTACGACGAGCTGCGCGAGTACGTGATCGAGCAGGCACGCGGTCAGTTGCACGTGAAGCTCGCCCACTTCGGTCCGCACACAAGTGATCTTCTGCGCTGGATCGCCCTCTCCTCGATTGACGAGAAGTGGAAGGACCACCTCTACGATCTGGACCACCTGAAGGCGTCGATCGGCTTCCGCGGATGGGGGCAGAAGGACCCGCTGGTCGAGTACAAGAAGGAGGCCTACGACATGTTCGTGGACCTCATGCGCGACCTGCAACTCTCGGTAATGAAGCTGGTTTTCCGCGCGCAGCTCGCGCCGCCGCCGATGCCCGCGCCGCCGCCGATGCGCACCTCGCGCGGAGCGGTGAACGAGGCGTTCGGCCCCGCTCCGGGCGCGGATATCTCGACCGGACCGGCACAGCGCCCCGTGCCTGCAGCGCCGGTTACCCCGGCTGCGGGGATCAACCCGATGACGCGTGTGGCACCCCCGGCGCAGCAGGGCGTGGTCACGAACCGCGAGGAGCCGCGGCGGCCGCAGCCGACCACCGTGGTGCAGGAGATCGGCCGCAACGAGCCATGTCCGTGCGGGAGCGGAAAGAAGTACAAGAAGTGCCACGGGGTGAACGCATAACCCTTCCGCGGCACCGAAATTCTATTACCAGTCACCGGTTATCGGTTGTTTATTCCCGCGGTCCTGTAACTGATAGCCGATGACGGGTAACGCCGATGACGGGTAACGCCGATGACGGGTAACCCTGTGCGGTACACCATCAAGGAATGGCCCACGGCGGAGCGTCCGCGCGAGCGGCTGGCCACACTCGGGCCGCATGCGCTCTCTCCCCGTGAGTTGCTCGCGATCCTGATCGAGATGGGCACGCGAGCGAGTGGAGACCACCCGGCTCGCTCCGCGCTGGATCTTGCGGGCGACCTGCTCCACCACTTCCGGCGCGGCGATGGATCTCCGTCGCTGCGCCGGATCATGACGGCCTCGGTCGCCGAAATCTGCGCGGTGCCGGGGCTCGGCCCGGCGAAGGCAACGAAGATCCTGGCGGCGCTGGAGCTGGGGCGGCAGGCCGTGGAGGAGGCGCGTCCCGAGCGGGACCGGGTCGGCGTTCCCGGCGACGTATACCAGAGGATGCGGTTCGCGATGCGTGACCTCCCGCACGAGGAATTCCACGTGCTCCTGCTCAATACGCAGAACCACATCATGCGGGACCTTCAGATCACGCGGGGCACGCTGGATGCGTCGCTCGTGCATCCGCGCGAGGTCTTCCGTCCCGCCATCGCGGAGGCGGCGGCCAGCATCATCCTGGTGCACAACCATCCGAGCGGCGATCCCACGCCCTCGGCGGAGGATCGCGCGGTAACGCGCCAACTCCGTGCGGCGGGTCAGACGATCGGGATCGAGGTGCTCGACCACGTCATCGTGGGGGAGGGCCGGTACGTTTCCTTCGTAGAGGCTGGCTTATTGGATGCCTAGCTCCGCTCTTTCTCCGCGCTCCTCGGTGCCGGGCTCTCCGAGCGAAGAGTTGCACGCGCTCGCGGACGCCATTCTCCCCCCGCGGCTTTTCGCCAAGCTCCAGCTCTACGCCGAGCGGCTGGACCTGGCGCTGATCATCCGCGCCTACGAGTTCAGCAAGGTCGCGCACCACGGGCAGAAGCGGCGCTCCGGCGAGGACTACATCGTCCACTGCGTGGAAGTCGCCGAGATCATGGCAGACCTGCACCTCGACACGGTCACGCTCGCCAGCGGGCTGATGCACGATGTCGTGGAGGATACCAGCGCCACGCTGGACGATGTTCGTGACGCGTTCGGAGACGAGGTCGCCAAAGTGGTGGACGGGCTGACCAAGCTCTCCCGAGTCGAGTTCCGCACCAACACCGAGCAGCAGGTAGAGAACTACCGCAAGCTGCTCCTCTCGATGGCGCAGGACGCGCGCGTGATTCTGGTGAAGCTGGCGGACCGGCTCAACAACATGCGCACGCTGGAGCACCTGCGGGAGGAGAAGCGCCGCCGCATCGCGCTGGAAACGCGCGAGATCTACGCGCCGCTCGCCCATCGCCTCGGAATGGCGGCCATCAAGTGGGAGCTCGAAGACCTCTGCTTTAAGTTCCTGGAGCCGGACACCTACAAAGAGCTGGCAGGCAAGATCGCGGAGAAGCGCAGCGAGCGGGAGGATCTGATCGAGCAGATGCGCGAGCCGCTGGAGGAGGAGCTTCGCGCCGCGGGGATCGACTGCGAGGTCACCGGTCGGCCCAAGCACCTGTGGTCCATCCGTCGCAAGATGCAGAAGCGTGACAAGCCGTACGAGGAGATTTACGACCTCATGGCGGTCCGAGTGCTCGTGGAGACGGTCACCGAATGCTACCATACGCTGGGTATCATCCACAACAAGTGGACGCCGCTGCAGGAGCGGTTTCACGACTACATCGCAACGCCGAAATCGAACCTCTACCGCTCGCTCCACACCACCATCTTCGGTCCGGGCGGACGGCTCTACGAGATCCAGATCCGTACGCGCGAGATGCACCGAACGGCGGAGAACGGCATCGCCGCGCACTGGAAGTACAAGGAGGGAGCGCGGGCGGGCGGCGACGAGGTGGACGAGACGCTCTCCTGGTTCCGTCAGGTCCTCGAGTGGCAGCAGGAAACGCGGGAGCCGGAGGAGTTCATGGAGTTCCTCCGGATCGACCTGTTCCAGGACGAAATCTTCGTATTCACGCCGCAGGGCGATGTCAAGCAGCTCCCGCGAGGCGCCACGCCGATCGACTTCGCCTTCGCGGTCCACACGGAGGTGGGGCTGCACTGCGCCGGCGCGCGGGTCAACGGCCGGATCTCCCCGCTCTCGCGCGAGCTGAAGAACGGCGACACCGCCGAGATCCTGACCGATCCCAAGCAGCGCCCCTCTCGCGATTGGCTGGCATTCGTTAAGACCGCACGTGCGCGGAACAAGATCCGTTCGTGGATCCGCGAGGAGGAGCACGACAGCTCGGTGCGTCTGGGCCGCGAGTTCATCGAGCGCGAGATCCGTAAGGCACGCCGCGGCAAGGTCAGCGACCATCAGATGGAGACCGCCGCCACGGCGCTCGATTTCGCCGATAAGGAGCACCTCTTCGCCGCGCTGGGACGAGGCGATACGGGCCCGACGGCGGTGTTCCGCCAGCTTTGGCCGGACGCGCCGGAGCCCGACAAGGTCCGCTCGCCCTCCGCGTTCGACCGGCTGGTCGCGCGGGTGCGCGGCAACTCCAAAGGCGTGCGGATCCAGGGGATGGAGAACCTGATGGTCCGCTACTCCCAGTGCTGCCAGCCAGTGCCGGGCGATAAGGTGATCGGCTACATTACGCGCGGGCGCGGGCTCTCCGTTCACCGTGTGGACTGCCCGAACGTTCTCAACCTGGCCGAGCACCCGGAGCGGCGCGTGATCGACTCCATCGAGTGGGAGGCGGAGACGGGCGACCGCTTCTTCGTTCGGCTGGTGATGGAGGGCTCGGACCGCCGCGGCCTCTTCGGTGACATCGCCAGCACCATCAGCGGCACGAGCACGAACATCCGCAGCGCCAACATCCACGCCGAAGAGATGGGGATGCGCGGCGAGTTCGTGGTCGACGTGGAAAACCTCGACCACCTGAAACGCGTGATCAAGGCGGTGCGAAGGGTGAAGGGCGTGATCTCGGTGGAGCGGCGTGAGCACTTCAATGAGAGCGATTTGACGACGGAGAGCTGAGGGACAGCGGGTGACGGTTATCGGTTATCGGTTATCGGTTATCGGGGGGGTATGGGAGATTACAGGTCGCTACGGGTCTGGGAGAAGGCGCACAGCTTGGCGCTCGCAGTGTATCAGGCGACGAAGGGCTTTCCAGCGTCCGAGATGTACGGACTCACGAGCCAGATGCGCCGGGCAGCGGTTTCGATTCCGTCGAACATTGCGGAAGGATGTGGCCGCAACACGCAGAAGGAGCTGGCTCGTTTTTGCCGAATCGCATTGGGATCGACCAACGAACCCGAGTACCAAGCGCTTCTTGCGTACGAGCTGAAGCTTCTCGATGCCCCGCAATTCCAGCGGCTCACAACCGAAATCGTGCAGGTGAAGAAGATGCTCGCCAACTTCATCGTGACGCTGCTGTCCGATAACCGATAACCGATACCTGATAACCGATAACCAATCACCGATGACTTCAGTGCCGTTCAACCTTACCTCCCCCTTCTCCCCCCGCGGCGACCAGCCGCGCGCGATCCGGGAGCTGAACGAGGGGCTCGCGCGCGGGGACCGCTACCAGACGCTGCTCGGCGCGACGGGAACGGGGAAGACGTTGACCATGGCGCACGTGATCGCGCAGCATGGGCGGCCGGCGCTGGTGATGAGCCACAACAAGACGCTCGCGGCGCAGCTCTATGGCGAGCTGAAGCAGTTCTTCCCCAGGAACGCCGTCGAGTACTTCATCTCCTACTACGACTACTACCAGCCGGAGGCGTACGTCCCGTCGACGGACACCTTCATCGAAAAGGATTCGTCGATCAACGAGGACATCGAACGGCTGCGGCTGCGCGCCACCTCCTCGCTGATGGAGCGCGAGGACGTGATCATCGTCTCCTCCGTCTCCTGCATCTACGGCCTCGGCGACCCACAGGAATACCGTGCGCTCCTGCTCACGCTGGAGGTGGGGCAGGAGATCCGGCGCAAGGACATCCTCGAGGCGCTGGTCAACATCCAGTATTCGCGCAACGACGTGGCGTTCGAGCGCGGCACCTTCCGCGTGCGCGGCGATACGATCGAGATCTACCCCGCCTACGACGAGCAGGGGGTGCGTATCGAGCTGTGGGGCGACGAGATCGAGCGCATCTCGCGGTTCGACCTGGTGACGGGCGATACGATCACGACCATGAAGAAGGCGGCGATCTACCCGGCCACGCACTTCGTCACGCAGCGGCCGACCCTCGAGCGGGCGGTGCACCGCATCCGGGATGAGCTGAAGGACCGGCTGCTGGTGCTGCAGCGGGAGAACCGCCTGCTGGAGGCGCAGCGGCTGGAGTCGCGGACCCATTTCGACATCGAGATGATGCTCGAGATCGGTACCTGTGCGGGCATCGAGAACTACTCGCGCCACATCGCCGGCCGTGCCGAAGGCGAGCGGCCCGCGTGCCTGCTGGACTACTTCCCGAGCGACTTCCTCCTGATGGTCGACGAATCGCACGTCACCGTGCCGCAGATCGGCGGAATGTTCAACGGGGACCGCGCGCGGAAGACGACGCTGGTCGAGCACGGCTTCCGCCTCCCCTCCGCGCTGGACAACCGCCCGCTGAAGTTCGAGGAGTGGGAGCGGCTGACGCCGAAAGCCGTCTTCGTCTCCGCCACGCCGAGTGCGTACGAGATGGAGAAGAGCGGGGGCGTGGTGGTAGAGCAGATCATCCGGCCGACGGGGCTTATCGACCCGGAGGTCGTGATCCGGCCCGTGCGCGGTCAGGTCGACGATCTTCTCGCCGAGATCCGGGAGCGCGCGGCGAAGGGTGAGCGGGTGTTGGTGACGACGCTAACCAAGCGGATGGCGGAGGACCTGACGGATTTCTTTCAACAAACCGGGGTACGTGTCCGATACTTACATTCGGACATCGTCGCGCTCGAGCGGGTGGAGATCCTGCGCGACCTGCGGCTCGGCAAGTTCGACGTGCTGATCGGGATCAACCTTCTGCGCGAAGGGCTCGATCTCCCCGAGGTCTCGCTGGTCGCGATCCTGGACGCGGACAAGGAGGGCTTCCTCCGCTCCGCCAACTCTCTGATCCAGACGGTGGGGCGCGCGGCCCGGAACTCGGCGGGACGAGCGATTCTCTACGCGGACCGCGTCACGGGCTCGATGCAGCGGATGATGGAGGAGACGGAGCGCCGCCGCCAGATCCAGATGGAGTACAACGAGCGGCACGGGATCATCCCGCAGACGATCATCAAGTCGGTGGAGGAGATCCAGCTCACGACCCGCGTCGCGGATGGGCGCGCGCAGGATAAGAAGGAGAAGGCACTCGCCAAGGTGGCGGAAGCGCGCGCGAAGTACGGTGCGGAGCAGGGGCGTGACCCGGAGGAGGTGATTCGCGAGATCGAGCGCGAGATGCGGGACGCCGCCGCGCAGCTGGATTTCGAGCGCGCGGCGATCCTTCGCGACCAACTCCTGGAGGTGCGCGCGTCGTTGGAAGGTGCGGAAGGGCACGGCATTGGCAGACGACGGGGAGCAACGGCCGGGGCCCGGGCGCTTCGCGGTGGCTGAGCCGGACCCGCTCGCCGGGGCCGTTCACGCGGTGCTTTCCGAGCCCGAGCTGGAGGCGTGGGGCCGCCGGATCGGCGGCGAGGCGCTGCTGCCGCTGATCATCACGCTGCGGGGCGACCTCGGGGCGGGGAAGTCCACGCTGGCGCGCGCGGTCGCGCGCGGCGCGGGTGTGGAGGGCGACGTTCCTTCGCCGACCTTCAACCTGCTCTTCGTCTACGACACGCCGCGTGCGCGGCTCCATCATTTCGACCTGTACCGGCTGGCCCGGCCCGACGAGGTGTGGGAGTTGGGATGGGAGGAGCTCGGGGTGGGAGCGGAGCTGGTGCTGATCGAGTGGCCGGAGCGCGCCGAGTCGCTGCTCCCCGCCCCGCGCTGGGACATCACGCTGGAGGAGACGGACGATCTCGCGAAGCGCCGGGTAGAGGCCGTGCCGGTCGGCAGCCCACCCCCGCTCGTGCCGATCTTCGGCGGCGGGAGGGACGGATGACACTGCCGGAGGGGCCGGTCCTGGCACTCGAGACCTCCACTTCGGCAGGCTCCGTCGCTGTCGGCGACGGGGACCGCCTGCTCGCGGAGGTGGTGCTGAGCGTGGCGGGTCAACACTCGAGGGCGCTGATGCCGGCAATCGATGCGGCGGTACGCTGGGCCGGGCTCTCCCCGGGTGACCTTAAAGGCGTCGTCGTGGGAGGCGGACCGGGATCGTTCACCGGACTCCGGATCGGCGCGGCGGCGGCCAAGGGGATCGTCCACGCACTGGATCTGCCGCTCTGGTCCTACTCGGGCCTGCTCGCGACCGCCGCTGGCGGTGCGGCGGGAAGCGATCGAACCGTCTGCGCCCTGTTCGACGCGCGTCGCCGCGACGTCTACGCGGCCAGCTACCGGTTCTCCGCGGGAGCGGAGGCGGTGGAAGTGGTGTCCGGCCCCGAGGCGGTGACGCTGGACGAGCTGCTCGATCGTTACCGTGTGGGCGAGCCGCCGCTCTTCACCGGCGAGGCGGCGCTCCTGTACCGCGAGGAAATCCGCCGGGTGCTGCGTGCCCCGGTGGTGCCGACACACCTTGCGGTTCCTCGCGCCTCATCGCTGCTCTGGCTGGCGGGTGCAGTGCCGGAGACGGGCCGCGTGAAAGATCCAGGTACGTGGGAGCCGGAGTACGTGCGTGCGTCCGGCGCGGAGCGGATCGCCGCGCAGCGGGAGCTTTCGGGGTGAGCGCCTCGGCGCACGTCGGCTCTCCGGTTCGCATCCGCTTGCTAACCCACGCGGATCTTCCGCGTGTGATGCAGATCGAGAACGACTCGTTCTCCGTGCCATGGAGCGCAACCACGTTTCAGGGGCTCCTGCGCCGCTCGGACGCGGACATGATTGCTGCCGAGCGCGAAGACCGGCTCGTCGGCTATGCGATCGCCTGGACGGTGATCGACCAGGCGGAGATCGGAAACGTGGCGATCGATCGCGCCGCCCGCGGCGGCGGCATGGGTCGCCTGCTGGTCGAATCCATGGTCGAGCGCCTGCGGCTGCGAGGTGTGCGCGAATGCTTCCTTGAAGTCCGCGAGTCGAATACGGTGGCGCAGGAGCTCTATCGCTCCTGCGGGTTCGAGGCGGTAGGGCGACGCCGTGGCTACTACAACGAGCCGGTGGAAGACGCGCTCGTGATGCGGCTGCGGCTCGCAGAAACGGCTTGACACGGACGGGAAGCGCTCGTATTCTGAACGCTCGACCCTTCCTGTCTCGAGATCTCCCCCCAAATCCAGGAGGACGCAGTGTCCCGCAGCCTCAACAAGGCCATCATCATCGGTAATCTGGGCGCGGATCCCGAGATCCGTACCACAGCGAGTGGGGCCAAGGTCGCGCAGTTCTCGGTGGCGACCAGCCGCAGCTGGACCGGCCGTGACAATCAGCAGCAGGAAAAGACGGAGTGGCACCGCATCGTCGCGTGGTCGAAGCTCGCCGACATCGTGGAGCGCTACCTGAAGAAGGGCAACCAGGTCTACATCGAGGGCGAGATCCAGTACCGCTCGTACGATGACAAGGACGGCGTGACCAAGTACACGACGGAGATCAACGCCCGCGAGATGATGATGCTCGGTGGCCGAGACGGCGGCGCGTCCAGCAGCGACGATGCTCCCGCCAGCCGTGACCGCTCTCCCGCCGATCGTGGCGATAGCGGAGGACGTAGTGACTACGATGACTTCCAGGCCCCCCCGCTGGACGAAGACGACGACCTTCCTTTCTAATCCCCGAGGTTTCGTGAAATACGTGGCATGGATCGCGGCCGGCCTGTGTGCCGCCGCGCCGTTGGCTGCCCAGGAAAGGGCAGCGGAGCAGGTGCAGGAGCGGACACATGTGGTGCGCCCCGGCGACACGCTGTGGGACCTGGCGCGCACCTACCTGAACGACCCGTTCCTGTGGCCGGAGATCTTCCGGCTGAATACCGATGTCGTGCAGAACCCCGCCCGGATCTTCCCGGCGGAGCGGCTGCGGCTGCCGGGAGCGGGCATCGTGGTGGCTGGCGCTGAGGAGCCGGGCCGTACGATCTTCTTCCCGCGCGACCAGATTACGCCGGACCGCGAACTGCACACGGTGCGTGCGGCGGGTACGGCGAACGTACCGGTGCTCACCCCGGGCGATTTCTACCGTGCGGGCTTCCTGGCGCTCGAGCGCGACGTGCGCCCCGTGGGGCAGATCGCCGAACGCATCTTCCCCAGCGTCGTGACTCTGGAGTTGCCTTCGCAGATCCAGCTCTACGACAAGGTGTTCATCACCCTCGCCGACGCGGGTACGGCCCGGATCGGGGATCGGCTGCAGTTCTATCGGCCCGGGCGCGCAGTGCGGCAGCACGGCCGCATCTTCGAGCCGACCGGGATCGCCACCATCGCCGCGCTCGATGGCAATGTCGCGACGGCGGTGATCGTCCAGGTGTTCGACGCCGTAACGGTGGGTGACCTGGCGTTCCCCGTCGCCGATTTCCCGGTACCGCCGGGAGTGTCGCCCATCGCGGCGACGGGGCTGGAGGGGACGATCCTGGCCTTCCAGAACCCGCACGCGCTCCAGGCCACGCAGGGGATCGCGTTCCTGAACCTGGGCGAGGGCTCGGGTGTCGGAGAGGGCGACGAGTTCGTCGCGTACCGTCCCGCCCAGCGCCGCCGCTGGGGTACGCGCCCGGAGGTGGAGGTTGCGCGGCTGCAGGTCGTCCGCTCCGGTGAGCGCACCGCCGCCGCACGGGTTCTCTCGATGGACTATCCCGCGCTGGAGCCGGGCCTCGCCGTGCGCCTGGTAGCCCGCATGCCGTGACAAGCTCGAGCGGGGCCGCCCGGCGCTCGCCGTCACGCGACGCCCTTCCTGAACCGGGAGGGGCGTCGACGCTTCTGTGTCTCGTACGGGTGCGGCGCTCGTGATGACCGGGGTGCTGCACGCCGCCGCGCTCGTCCTCTACTCCGTGGCGGCGGTGCTCCTCGCTCTCTCCCTCACCCGACGGCATCATGTGCTGCCGCTGCTGGGCACGGCACTCGTCGCGGCGGGCGTAGGCGTTCACGCCGCCGGCCTCACCTTCTATCTTGCCCGCTGGGGTGAGCTGCCACTCGTGGGCCTCGGGCCGTCGCTCTCGGCGCTGGCGTTCCTGATCGCCGTCGGGTCGCTCATCGTGGCGACCATGGCTCGGCTCGGCCCACTGGGGCTCGTCCTCGTCCCGGTGACCGCCCTTCTGCTCGGTATCGCGCAGTGGGTCGGGGTACGGCCAATGGGCGAGCCGACGACGTTTCGCGGTGCCTGGTTCGTCCTCCATGTGGTTCTCGCGCTGGTGGGATACGCGGGGCTTACGATCGCATTTGCCGCGGGGCTGATGTACCTGATGCAGTTCCGGGAGTTGAAGAGTAAGCGTTTTGGTGCCATCTTTCATTTCTTCCCGCCCTTGGACACGCTGGACCGGGTCGGGAGGCGTGCTCTGCTGGCGGGGTTTCCCGCGCTTACCCTGGCGCTGCTCCTCGGTTGGGCGTGGACGGTGAGCTTCCCGGAGCCGGCCGACCCCGGGAACCCTCATATCTTCTGGGGGATACTTACCTGGGTGGTCTTCGTGCTCGCGCTGCTTGCGCGCGCTGGCGGCGGGCGGAAAGGTCATCGTGCCGCGCTGGCGAGCGTGCTGGGTTTCCTGCTGGTGGTGCTTACGTTCCTGCTCCTGCGCACCTACGTGCCGCAGGGAGGAGCGTTCCTGTGAACTATCGGGTTCCCCGGACTGGCCCGGGCGCCCGCATCTTCATCGCGTATCCCGCGGCGAAGGTGAGTGCGGAGATGGAGTTGCGCATCATTCGATGCCTTTAGTTGTCGTAGGAGCCAGTCACCGCGCCACGCCGATCGAGGTGCGGGAACGGTTGGCGTTCGGGCGTGCCGAGGTCCCATCCGTGCTCAGCGGGTTGGTCGAAGACGGCGTCGCATCCGAAGCCGTACTGCTCTCCACCTGTAACCGCACGGAACTCTACCTGTCGGTTCCCGAGGAGCGGCACGGCGTAGACCGTGCGCGCCGGCTCCTCGCGCTGCGCGCCGGGTTCTCGCCCGAGCAGGCGACCCGCTTTTTCTACGTTCACCGCGATCGTGCCGTCGTCTACCACCTCTTCCGGGTGACCGCCGGGCTGGAATCGATGGTGCTCGGCGAGCCGCAGATCCAGGGGCAGGTACGAGAGGCCTACCGGGCGGCTCGGGAGACGGAGAGCGGGATCGGCCCCGTCGTCGGCGCGGCGCTGAACCGCCTCTTCCAGTCCGCATCCTCCGTGGGCGGGCGCGTGCGCAGCGAGACCTCCATCGGTCTGGGCGCCGCCTCGATGTCTACCGCCGCGGTAGACCTCGCGAAGAAGATCTTCGGCTCGCTGCGCGGTCGCCGCGCGATGGTGCTCGGCGCGGGCGAGATGAGCAAGGTTACGCTGGAGTGCCTTCGTGCCGAGGGGGTGGACAGCTCGGTGGTCGCGAACCGCACCTACGAGCGAGCACGCGAACTGGCCGCTCGCTGGAATGGCGAGGCGATTCGGTTCGACCAGTTCGAGGCCGCGCTCTCCAGGGTCGACATCGTGATCTGCTCCACGTCGGCACCGCATGCGGTGCTCACACGGGAGCGCTTCCGGAGGGCGGTGCCGGCCGGATTGTCGAAGCCGCTGTGCATCATCGACATCGCTCTTCCCCGCGACGTCGAGGCCGCGGTGGGCGACGAACCCAACGTATTCCTCTACAACATCGACGATCTCCGGCAGATCGTGGATGCGAACCTGGACCGCCGCCGCGCGCAGCTTCCGCGTGCCGAGCTCATCATCGCGGCCGGGGTGGAGGATTTCTGGGCCTGGTATGCAGCGCTTGCCGTGGTCCCTACGATCCGGGATCTCCGTTCCCGCACCGAGCGCGTGCGGCACGACGAGACGCTGCGTATCCTCCGGCGCCTGTCGCACCTCTCCGCCGAAGACCAGCAGGCGATCGACGCGCTCACGCGTACGCTGCTCAACAAGCTGCTCCATGCACCCACCGTGCGCCTGCGCGAGGCGGCGGGGAACGGCCGGGGCACCGCGATCCTGGATACGGTGCGCTACCTCTTCGAGCTCGATGATCTGCTGGACGCGAAGGCAGAGCACGAGGCGGAGCGGGCAGACGGAACCCCCGCGGTGAAGCCGGCGCTCGCCGCGGGCGACCCATGATGCAGCGACCGAAGTACTTTTTTTCCCACACAGATTCCTACGTTTAAGATGAGACGAGTACTGGTGACTGGCGGAGCGGGCTTCATCGGCTCCCATGTAGCGGACGCGTACCTGCGCCGTGGCGACGAGGTGGTGGTGCTCGATAGCCTGGTGCACGGTCGGCGTGAGAACGTGCCCGAGGGCGCCGAGTTTGTCGAGCTCGACATCCGCGACTCCGGAACCGCCGACCTGATCCGGGAGGGCCGCTTCGATCTCATCAGCCATCACGCCGCGCAGATGGATGTGCGCGTCTCGGTGACCGACCCGCGCTTCGACGCGAGCGTCAACGTAGACGGGCTGCTCAACGTTCTGCACGCCGCTCATCTGGCGGGTGTCGGCCGTGTGCTTTTCGTCTCGTCCGGCGGGGTGGTCTACGGCGAGCCGGAGAAGCGGCCCACGCCGGAGACGGCGCCCAAGCTGCCGGAGAGCCCGTACGGCGTCACCAAGCTGGCCGGTGAACAGTACCTGTACTACTATCACAAGGTGCACGGGATGGAGTATGCCGCCCTGCGCTACTCCAACGTGTTCGGCCCGCGGCAGGACCCGCACGGCGAGGCCGGGGTGGTCGCGATCTTCTCCACACGCCTGCTCTCGGGCGAGCCGTTCACCATCTTCGGCGACGGCGAGCAGACGCGCGACTACGTGTACGTCGGTGATGTGGTCGCCGCCAACCTGGCTCTCTCGGACGCGGATCTGCCGAGCGCCCGCTCGCTGGACGACCGCGGCTTCAACGTCGGCACCGGCACGGAGACCAGCGTCAACGAGCTGGCGCGTACGCTGATGCGCGCCGCCGACGAGCAGGTGGAGCTGCACCACGCCGAGCCCCGGCCGGGCGAACTCATGCATTCGAGCCTGGACGCGGGCCGCCTCCGCTCGCTGGGCTGGGCGCCGCGCACCTCGCTGGAAGATGGTCTGCGAGAGACCTACCACTGGATCCGCGACAACACGAACGACAAGGCAGCATCCCTGTGACACCCGCGCTTGCTCTCCTCCAGGTTACGCCTGGCCGTCCGCTCACTGCGTGGCAGATGGTCGTGGACGGCTCGCTCTCCACGCACATCGTGCTGGGCGTGCTCGCCATCTTCTCGTTGATCTCGTGGGGCATCCTGGTCTGGAAGTTCTTTCAGTTCCGGCGCCTCTGGAAGGAGGCGGACCGCTATGTTCAAGAGATGGAGCGGGCGCAGCGGCTGGAGGACGCGTATCGCGGGGTACTCGCGCTCCCGGAATCGCCCTTCAGCAGGGTGTTCCGCCGTGGCGTGAACTTCTTCTCCGAGTTGCGTCCGGCGGGGATGCGCGAGGGTGCGGCGGTCGTGGGTTTGAGCTCCGCGCAGCTCGATGTGCTCCGGCTGGTGCTCGAAAAGGAAGAGGGGGATGAGCGCGACGAGCTTGCGCATGGCATGCACTGGCTGGCGATCATCGCCACCGTATCCCCGCTGCTCGGGCTGCTCGGTACGGTGCTCGGGGTGATGAACTCCTTCATCGGCGTGGCCACGGCCGGCTCCGCGAACATCAGCGCGGTCGCGCCCGGCGTCGCGGAGGCGCTGATCACCACCGTGGCCGGGCTCGTGGTGGCGATCCCGGCGGCGATCGCGTACAACTACTTCTTCAACCGGCTCGGCCTGTTCATGGGAGAGCTGGAGGGCTTCTCCAGTGAATTCATCGGCACGCTCGCCCGTGAAGGGAAGGTCTGATGCCGCGCCGCAGGAACTCCCCCGGTGGGCTGATGACGACGGCCGAGATCAACGTGACCTCGCTCGTGGACGTCGCGTTCACGCTGCTGGTGATCTTCATCATCACCGCTCCGATCATGCAGAGCAACGTGGAGATCAACGTGCCACGCGCGCAGGCGGAGCCGATCAGCACTCCGGAGGGCGTGATCGTCTCGGTGGATCGCGACGGGAAGATTTTTATCGGCGAGGCGGAGACGACGTGGGAGGAGTTCGAGGCGGCGCTCCCCGAGATTGTGAGAAGGGAAGGGTCCAGCAGCGTCTACCTGCGCGCCGATGAAGGCGTGCCGTACGGGCGCGTGCTGCAGGTGCTCGGGACGATGAAGGCGCTGGACGTGGCGAGCGTGGGGCTCGTCGCCGAAGCGGAGCCAAGCGCGGCCGAGCGGAGAAGGCAGTGAGCTTGGGTAAGCGCAGGGGCAGCGCCTGGCTGGGGCGCGCGCTGATCGCCTCCGGCGTGCTGCACGCCGGTCTGATCGCGTCCTTGTGGATCGCCTCGTCGCGCGGTGACGAGGTGCCGCCGCTGAAGGTGTACGCGGTGAACATCGTGTCCCCGCCGCCCGCGGCGGCGGGCGAGCCGCAGCCCGGTGAGAGTGCGGCTGTGCCGGAGCCGACCCCTGTTGCCGAGCCGGAGCCCACGCCACCTGCTCCCGTACCGGAGCCGACCCCGCCGGCGCCCACTCCGCCGCTGCGCCCCGCGCCGCGTCCGGAACCTTCGCCGCCCGCGCGGCCTACAACTCGAACCGCACCACCGGAGCCGCGGCGCCAGCCCGCGCCGGCTGAGCCG
>JACDHR010000573.1 GCA_013820915.1 Gemmatimonadota bacterium | reverse complement strand
AATTTGCGCGCGACCGCCGCGTCGTGCGGGGTGTCGGCGTTGGTGCGGACCTTCAGGGTCCGGACTTCGTCCGCCCACTCCATCAATCGCAGGAAATCCTCGGACGGTTCCGGTTCGATGGTCGGCACCTGACCGAGGATGACGCGGCCGGTGCCGCCGTCCAGCGTGATCCAGTCGTCCTCCTGCACCGTCACGTCGCCGACGGAGAAGCGTCGGTATGCCTCGTTGACCTCCACCTCCGCCGCTCCCACCACGCAGCACTTCCCCATCCCGCGCGCGACCACCGCGGCGTGTGAGGTCATCCCGCCGCGGGCGGTGAGGATCGCCTGCGCGGCGACCATCCCGTGGAAGTCTTCCGGCGAGGTTTCCCTGCGGACCAGGATCACCGGTTCGTTCTCGCCCCGTTCCGCGGCCTCGTCCGGGTTGAACACAACGCGGCCGGATGCGGCGCCCGGTGACGCGGGCAGCCCCGTGGTCAGCACACGGACCTGCGCGGTGGGGTCGATCGTGGGGTGAAGAAGCTGATCGAGCTGCTCGGGGTCCACGCGCAGCAGCGCCTCTTCTCGCGTGATCACGCCTTCGTCCACCATCTCGACCGCGATCCGAACGGCAGCCGCGGCGGCTCGCTTGCCCGTGCGTGTCTGGAGCAGATACAGCGTACCCCGCTCCACGGTGAATTCCAGGTCCTGCATGTCGCGGAAATGGTGCTCCAGCCGCTGCTGCGCTTCCACCAGGCTGGCGTATGCTTCGGGAAGGTGATCGCCCATCTGCGCGATCGGCAGCGGGTCGCGGATCCCGGCCACGACGTCCTCACCCTGGGCATTGACCAGGAATTCGCCAAAGAACTCGCGCTCGCCCGTCGAGGGGTTGCGGGTGAAGGCGACACCCGTGCCGGACGTTCCGCCCATATTACCGAAGACCATGGAGCAGACGTTCACCGCGGTGCCGAGGTCGTCGGGAATCGCGTTGACGCGGCGGTACGCCTTGGCGCGAGGCGTGTCCCACGAGTCGAATACGGCATCGATCGCACCCCGGAGCTGCTCCATGGGGTCATCCGGGAATGGCACGCGGCTGTTCTGCCGGACCGCGTCCTTGAACTCGGCTACCAGCTCGCGCAGGTCGTCCGCGGAAAGCTCCGTATCTTCCTTCACCCCGCGTGCGCGTTTCTTCGCTTCCAGGATCTCCTCGAAGTGCTCGCCGCGCACGCCGAGCACGACGTTGCCGTACATCTGCACGAAACGGCGGTACGAGTCCAGCGGAAAGCGCTCGTCCCCCGCCGCCGCGGCCAGAGCGCGGACCGTGGCGTCATTGAGGCCCAGGTTGAGGATGGTGTCCATCATTCCCGGCATCGACACCGCGGCGCCGGAGCGTACGGATACGAGGAGCGGGTTGTCGGAGCCGCCGAACACTTTTCCAGTGACCCGCTCCAGGTGGCGGAGGTTGCGCTCGACCTCCTCCGCCAGACCGTCGGGGAGCGAGCGCGAGCGCAGGTAGTGCCGGCACGCGTCCGTGCTGATGGTGAAGCCGGGAGGTACGGGTACGCCGATCCGCGTCATTTCTGCCAGGTTGGCGCCCTTGCCGCCCAGCAGCTCCTTCATCTCCCTGCCGCCTTCGACCTCGCCATCGCCGAAAAAGTACACGTACCGCTCGGGCATGAGATCTCCTCATACGGGGGTTGATTGTTTCGATCAGCGCGTGCAACAGCTCCACACGGGCATGGAGGATCAGAGGGTGTAGCGACGCTCCTACCGGCAAGAATGGCGCCCGAAACAGCCGGAGTTCAGCGCGCTGTATACGCGTCCGGCTCCAGAGCGCGAACGAACCGCTAAAGTAATCCGGTGCGGTCGCCGATAATCCAGACATCCGCCGTATTGGGTGTGGACCGCGAGTCGGCCACCCCACCGGTGGTGGGTACCTTCCTGACCTCTATAGGCCCGCCCATGCAACGACGCTGGCGTGTTCCCCCACCCCCGGAATGGGGATTCGAAGCACCCGATGGAGCCGCGGTCCTCGACGAGAACGTCGCCGGGCTGGGTGTGCTCCTCTGGGACGTAACGCGCGATGTAGTGCTCTGGGCCACCGCGTCGCCGCGCGAGCTGACCGAGATTTTTCCGCCCGCTCAGGAGCGCATGCGGACGGCGTGGCTGATGACCACGATGCTCGACCCGAAGTTGGAATCGGCGCTGCTCGGGCTGGTGCGGATCCCCGGCCCGCCGTCGCTTGCCAGCCGGGAGCGCACGTCGCTGGCCTGCCACTCGATCGCCCAATGGGCAGACGAGCGTGGCGCGGTCGCAACAGCGTATGCGTTCATGCATGCCGCGGCCTTTGCGTGCCCCGGGAATGCGCGGCTGTCCTACGAAGCGGGACGCCTGGCGCGGCGCAGGGCGGAGTACGCGCGGGCGGAGGACTGGCTGAAGCGCGCGGTGTTGCTCGGGCGACAGGTGGGGGACTGGGATTCCTGCATCAACG
>JACDHR010000572.1 GCA_013820915.1 Gemmatimonadota bacterium | reverse complement strand
ACATGGAGCGGCTCGTCGGGCTCTCCGCGGCGCGCGCACGGCGGCTCTACGGGCTCGTGTATCCGCGCGACCGCTGGTGGCTCCGGCCCGCCTTCCCGCTCTCGAATCTCTACTTTCGCCTGCGGCGTTGCCCCTTTCGCATCTACCGTCACCCTCGCGAGGCGGTGGATGAGGTGATCCGTGGGCAGGGGCTGGAGCGGCGCTTCCGCGCCACGACGCCGCTGTGGCAGGTGGGCATCTACGCGCGCTAGCGGTGTGCGCCGGAAGTTCCGTTCTGCCTGCTCGTCCGTGACGGCGAGGGAGGGAGCCCCGCGCGCCACGATTCAGGACCTCGTGGTTGACGCACCGCCGGGGTGCCACTATTTTGGCACGTAGGAGCGACCTGCCTTCCCATATCATCTCCTCCGATCGATCATTGGACACTGGACTGAGCCGCCGCGAGCGCCAGATCATGGACATCATCCACCGCCTGGGCCGCGCGAGCGCAGCGGATGTCCACGCGCGCATGCCGGACCCGCCGAGCGCGACCGCCGTGCGGACGATGATCCGCATCCTGGAGGAGAAGGGACACATCCGGCACGAAAAAGATGGCGTACGGCACATCTACCTTCCCACCGTCGCGCGCGAATCGGCGCAGAAGTCGGCAGTCGCTCATCTGCTGCGCACCTTCTTTGGCGGGTCAGCCAAGGCAGCGGTGGCGGCGCTGCTGGACGGTTCCGAGCGTCCCCTCGACGCACAGGATCGGGAGGAGCTGATCGAGATGATCCAGCGCGCCGAATCGGAGGGCAGGTGAGCCTCTGGATGATCTTCGATCCCGTGTGGAGTCCGGAGTGGTTATGGCTGCGCTACGCCACCCTTCTTCGCGCCACCCTGATCCTGCTGCTCGCCGCCGGGGCGGCAACTCTCCTGCGCGGGGCTTCGGCATCGGCGCGGGCGATGCTCTGGGCGGCGGCGCTCATCGCGCTGCTGCCGCTCCCGGAGCTGCGCGCGCTGCCGCTACACTGGAGCGCTCACGTGATCCCCTCCGCGCTCGCGGCACCTATGGTAACGATCGGGGCCACGATGGTCGCCCAGAGCTCACCGGCGGCGTCCACCTTCCCGTGGACCAGCGTGATTGGCGTCGTGTGGCTCCTGGGGATCGCGCTGCTGGCGGGTCGGCTACTCTGGGGGTGGCTCTCGTTCTCCGCCGTCGCCGCATGCGCACGGCCGGTCCGCGACCCGGCGTGGGAGGCGCTCCTCGAGGAATCGCGTCTGATCCTGCGCATACAGCGGCGCGTTCGCCTCCTCCGTACAGACGCCGTGCCGGTTCCGCTCACCTGGGGAACCCTGCGGCCGTCGATCCTCCTCCCTGCCATGGCGGATGCGTGGCCCGAGGCGCACCGCCGCGCCGTGCTCCTCCACGAGCTGGCCCACGTCCGCCGCCTCGACTGCTTCCTGGCCCTGCTGGGCCACGCCGCCTGCGCGCTCTGGTGGTTCCATCCCGGCGCCTGGTGGGCTGCACATCGCCTGGAGGTGGAGCGCGAGCGCGCCTGCGACGAGCGGGTGCTCCGCGCCGGAATTCGTCCCTCAGACTACGCGAAATGCCTGCTCGACATCGCGGACGAGGCACGTCGGATGCCGGCGACGGGTCCGGCCGTGGTCGCCGCGGGCCTCCTGCGCCGTCCGAGTCTGGGGGAGCGGACGCGCGCGATCCTGGATGCTCCGACCGCTCCACGACCGGGATACGGGCGGATCGGGCCGGCGCTGGTCTTCGCAGCGGCGGTCGCCGCAGTGCTGATCGTGGGCTCGATGCGGATCGCGCCGCGGCCGCAGGTGTGGTGGGCGACGCTGCAGTCCGATGACTGGACGAAGCGCGCATACGCGGTGGAGAACATCGCCCGCTTCGGCGATCCCGCCTCCGTGGCCGCTCTCGAATCGGTGCTGACGCACGAGCCGGATCCCTACGTCCGGGCGATGGCCGCCTTCGGCGAGCGGCTGCGCGCCCGCTCTCCGACGCCATACGTGCGGTTCGGCTGGGGACCCGGTGTGGAGCCGGCTGCCCCTGCCGCTCTCGAACCGCCCTCCCGGTTCTAACCCTAGCAGGCTCGGCCGCTCGATCTGCTGGAACGCCTCCAGCGCCGGAAGTGCTCCTCCGGAGCAGCTTTGTGCTCATGTGTGCCAATAATTTGGCACCGGGAGCTGTGGAATCGCCGTTTCGGCCTCCCAGCACCCCTCACCCTCGGAGAGAACGATGTGGAATGTCGGTGCCGGAACTCCCGTCCTTGCAGCGCTCCTTCTGCTGCCCGCACTGCTGGCGGGCCAGGACCCGCAGGGAACCACCCTCGCCTCCCAGCAACGCGCGGCCGAGGTGATCCGCCAGTCGGTGGCCGCGCATGGCGGCGCGGCTGCGATCCGCGATCTGCGCGGCATGTCGTTCGTATGGGAAGGTCACACCTTCCCCCGCACCCAGGGCCGGGTCGCTGCGCAGGCAG
>JACDHR010000175.1 GCA_013820915.1 Gemmatimonadota bacterium | reverse complement strand
CACCAGCAGTACGAGAATAAGCCCTACGAGGGAAGGGTCGAGCCCCGCGCTGCCCTGCGCGAGAAGCACCGGGAGCGAGTACGTACCGGCCGTCGTGCCCAGGAGCACGAACCCCAGCAGAACGGACAGTCCGCCGAGCGCGGTGATGAAGAGCACCTTGACGGCACTGGAACGAGCCGCGGGATCTCGCCGGTTGAGGCCGATCAGGAGGAAGGAAGCGACGTCGATCAACTCCCAGAAGACGTAGAGCTGGATCAGATCGACCGCGAAGACCAGCCCAAGAACCGAGCCGGTGAACAGGAGAAGCGCCCCGTAGTACATCGCTTCGCCGCCAGCGACGCCCCACCGCTCGAGTAGCGGCGGGATGTACCGGACCGAATAGAGGAAGGTGAGCACCCCTACGCCCGCGACCAGCACCGCGAAGAGCAGAGAAAGCTCGTCGACGTGGAAACCGAACCCGATACCCGCCGAGCCGATCCAATCCGCTCGCCAGATCACGGGTCGGGGAGCGACAACCCACAGCCAGCCAACGAGGATCGCGGTAACGACGCTCGTCGTCAGCCCGATGGCGGCATACGGCCCACGCTGTCGCCCCGTCGCGCGTATGCCCGCGATGAGCAGGGCACCGAGGAACGGTGCCCCCACGCTTGCGGCTGCCGCCAGCACACTGTTCGGCAATGCCTTATCCTCTCACCACCTCGATACGGGCGGGCACACGGGTGCCTCAACGGGTGGACCCTATCCACGCATATCGCCTGGTCCAGTATAATGCGGGGAGAGCCGCACCGATGCCTCGGCCGGCTCTCTCCCCTATCTTCCGTTCCTCTCCCCCTGCCGGGCGCTCATGCTAACGGGCTCGGCAGACGATCTCACCCGCGAACTCGAACTCCGCTCCTTCGGCTCCACGTTGTCCGTGGTGCACCTCGCATTGCTGGTCGGAAGCGTGGTGAAGCGCTACCGCCAGATATCCCCACTCGGGTGCCGTGCCGGTGAAGTTGATCGTTACTATCGCATCTCCCACGGGGGCGAAGTCGTAGTTCACGGTGTCCGTCGGTGCCGCACCGGTCTCCGCAGCCCGATCTCGCCCCGTATCACATGCGCTGATGAAGAGCACACATCCCAGCGCCAGAGATGCGGCATAGCTGTGTACGTTGTGCTTCGGTGTTTCTCCCGCTGAAAGGTAAGGTCTGTTCTTGTCTGTTCCCGCTCGCGCAGCATACCGGCTCGACGGTCAACGCGTGTTGATCCCGAGCATTGCGTTCACCGGGCAGGTCCTGGTGATCGCGCTCTCCAGGATGAGCGCGCCGCCCGCGATGGCAGCCAATCCCGCGAGGCTGCCCTCGTTTCCATGAAGTCGGGTGTAACCAAGGGCAAGAAATGCCGGCCCGACGATGCTGCGGAGCACCCGGTCGGTGGTGCCAACGTTTTCCTTCATCGTTCATCCTCCTGAGGTATAGGGATCCCCGGGCAGCCGGAATCGCGTGATGCGCGCCGCCCGCGTCATGGCCGGCGTTGCTGCACGGGACGTGCCCTGTCACGGGAGCACGTCTCTTGCGCCGGGGCTTCTTCTCCGTGTGAACTCGCGCGGAGACCGACTCCCGCGCGATACTTTTGGTCCCTGGACTTCGATTTCGATGATGTCTCGCTTGCCCTTCGCGCTCGTGTTTACGTTGCTCGCTCTAGGTGGCTGCCGTGCGGAGCGCTCGCCTGACGACCGCGCGGTGGCCGTTCGCGCCGACGCGCCCTCGGCGGAGACATTCCAGTCCGTGGTCGAAGAGGTGCTCCCGGCGATCGTCTTCATCCAGGCCGAGGCGCGGCCACCCGCCGGCCTCGGGGCGCGGCTTCCGGGTGTGATTCAGACGCCACAGGAGCTGCTTCCGATCGGCTCGGGCTCGGGCGTGCTGTACACGGAGGACGGATACATCCTCACGAACAACCACGTGGTGCAGCAGGCGGATCGGGTCACGGTGCTGCTCTACGACCGGCGCCAATTCGAGGCGCGGGTGGTGGCGCGCGACCCGAGCACGGACGTTGCCGTGGTGCGCATCGAAGGGACCGGGTTCCCCTTCGCGCGGCTCGGCGACTCGGACCGGGTGCGCCTGGGGGATTGGGCGCTGGCGCTGGGGAGTCCCCTCGGTCTGCAGTTCACCGTCACGGCGGGGATCATCAGCGGAACGGGGCGCGCGCTCGGTATTCTCGGGCGCGGCCGGGAAACGGACGCAGCGCAGGCCGCGCCGCTCGAGCACTTCATCCAGACCGACGCCGCGATCAATCCCGGCAACTCCGGTGGTCCGCTGATCAACCTCGCGGGCGAGGTGATCGGGATCAACACCGCGATTGCCAGCCCCACGGGCGCATTTGCCGGCTACGGCTTCGCGATCCCCTCGAACCTCGCCCATCGCGTGGCCGACCAGCTGGTCCGCTTGGGGGAGGTGCGGCGCCCCTACCTCGGCGTGCTGCTGGACAACGTCAGCGCGGCGGATGCCCAGGTCTACGGGCTCACGACGGCGGAGGGTGCCGAGGTCATCCACATCGAGCCGGGCGGGCCCGCCGATCGGGCAGGGATGCAGCTCGGCGACGTGATCCTGGGCATCGAGGCGCAGGACGTTCGGAGCGTGGGCGATCTGCAGGCGTCGCTGGCACTGCTGGAACCGGAGCGGAGCGCCCGCGTCCGGATCGTCAGGTACGGGCAGGAGATGGAGATCCCGGTGGCGCTGGGTATCGTGCGTTCCGGGATAGTTCCGCAGCCGCGGCCCGAAGTGGCGGAAGGTCCGGGCCGGCTCGGGTTTTCCGTGACCGTGCGCAACGGCACGGTCATCGTCTCGGGAGTGCGGCAGTATTCCGCGGCGATGCGGGCCGGGATCCGCCCGGGGCAGGAGATTCTGCAGGTCAACCGGGTCGAGGTGAATTCGGCCGCGGACGTGGAACGCGCGGTTCGCCAGGCCGAGCGCGACGTGGTGTCGCTGATCGTCCGCGACCCGCAGATGGGTCGGGTGATCATCAACTACCGGATGGCGTAGCCAGACTGGCCAGCCGCGATAGCGGACGCGTCGGCTTCACCGCGAGCTGTGGGTTGATTCCGGCGCATTTTGCGCGTATGTTCTTAGCCATGGCAAGCCAACCCGCTGCTACGAACGAGGCCGCGAACCTCCGCGACCGGATCGAGACCTCTCTCGACACCGTCCGCCCCGCACTGCAGATGGACGGCGGCGACGTCGAGTTCGTGGCTTTCGACGCCGACACCGCCACCGTGCACGTCCGGCTGGTGGGCGTATGTGGCGCGTGCCCCATCTCGCCGACGACGGTGAAGCACGGGATCGAGCGGCGGCTGAAGGAGATGGTTCCGGAGGTCCGCGAAGTTCGCGCGTCCTGATCGGCGCCGGGGAGCGTCGTTGCCGGCGCCCGTTGCGGGCGCCGGTTTTTTTTGCGCCGTGCGCCGGCGACGCGACTCCGATACCATCGTACCGCGGAAATCGAGGCACCGCGGAAATCGAGACTGTAACCCACACACGGGATTCGCGATATGATCGACGGGCAGCGTGAACAGGTGCTGCGCAGGGTAGCGGCAGCGCTGACGCAGGTGGTGGAGCCGGGCTCCGGCGAGGATGTGATCTCGTCCGGACGCGTACGCGAGATGCAGATGGACGATGCCGGTGTCGTACGCTTCCGATTTGTCCTGCGTTCCGACGACCCGAGCACCCTCGTGCGCCAGACCCGCGCGGCGGCCGAGGCGGTGAATGGGGTCTCCCGGGTGCGTATCGATGTCGGGCTGCCCTCCGCGGGGAGCGGCGCGCCGCCGCCGCCGCCGCCGAACACGCATCCCTCGCCACTGCGACCCGGCAGCGTCCCGGCCCCGACGCCGCGCCCCGATCTCCTGCCCACCGTGGATCGGATCCTCGCCGTCAGCTCCGGGAAGGGTGGCGTGGGGAAGAGCACGGTGGCGACGAACCTCGCCTCGGCGCTCGCGGCGGACGGACTACGGGTGGGGCTGCTGGACGCGGACGTCTACGGGCCCAACATCCCCCTGATGTTCGGCGAGAAGCGCAAGCCGCGCGTGACGGGGACGAAGGGGCACGAGATGATCGAGCCGCTCGAAGCGCACGGGGTGCGCCTGATGAGCCTCGGTTTCCTGCTCGACGAGGCGCAGCCGGCCATCATGCGCGGCCCACTCATCTCCGGCGTGATGAAGCAGTTCCTGGAGCAGGTGGATTGGGGAGATCTCGATTTTTTGATCGTAGACATGCCACCGGGCACCGGCGACGCCCAGTTGTCGCTCGTGCAGACGGTGAACCTCGATGGGGTTGTGATGGTCACCACCCCGCAGGACGTGGCTACCGGCGATGTGCTCCGCGCGATCAAGATGTTCGAGCGCGTGAACACCCGCGTGCTCGGTATCGTCGAGAACATGAGCGGCTTCACCTGCCCGTGCTGCAGCTCCAGCTACGAGATCTTCGGCAAAGCGGGTGGAAGGCGCCTCGCGCAGAGCACCGGCTTGCCCTTTCTGGGCGAGGTTCCCCTCGAGGTGGCGGTGCGCGAGAGCGGGGATGAGGGGCAGCCCATCGTGTTGGCCGCGCCGGAGTCTCCTGCCGGAACCGCGCTGCGGGAGGTCTCGCAACGCGTTCTTCGCGAGCTCGGGCTCGGCGGCTGACGTTGAAATAACAGCGTCGCCGGACCGCGGGGAAGGCTTGCGCCGGGCAAAGCCGCGTGTCACCTTTTCTCGTCTATCCGGTTGCCCTTCAACGCGTTCACGATGTCGCAAATGTCCGCTGATGATGGGATCGAGGAGCACAGATTTGACGACCGCCAATCGCCGGCTGAGGCGCCGCTCGCCCCGATCGCCGAGGTCGCCCACTCGCTCGCCGCGGCGCTGGACGTGCTCGAAATCATGCAGCGGGTCAACGAGGGTGCCCTCAGGCTCACGCACGCGCACGGCGCCTATGTGGAGCGAATCACCTCCGGACGTGAGGAGGTCGAGGTTGTCGCCGTCGCGGGCCAAGGCACGCCTACGTTGGGAACGCGGGTGGCATTCCCCGGCTCTCTCACCGAGGTGATCATCACGGGTGCGGCGCCGAGGGATCTCGCGCGGATGGAGAAGATCGGTGAGTCGATCGCGCCCTACCTGGCGGAGAGCTGCCGCGGATGCTCAGCCCTGGTGGTTCCGCTGATCTCCCAGGAGGAGGCGCTCGGCGCGCTCGTTCTGCTCCGCGACCCGCAGTCCGTCGAGTTCCCTCCCGAGGAGGTGGCGGAGGCGCGAACGCTTGGTGACCTCGCCTCGGCCTCGCTCCGCCGCGTCCTCCTCCTGGAGCAGGCCGAGCAGGAGCGGGCGCACTTCTCGGCGCTCCTGGAGTCCACCGGCGAGGGGATCTACGGGATCGATCCCGTAGGTCGGTGCACCTTCATCAACTCTGCCGCGGCTCGGATGATCGGCTACTCGCCCGAGGAATGTCTCGGGCGGGACATGCATCTCCTGATCCACCACCACCATCGTGACGGCACACGCTACCCGCTGGAGGAGTGCCCGATCTTCCGGTCCTTCCAACTCGGCGAATGCACCCGTGTGGACCACGAGGTGCTATGGCGACGGGATGGCACCTCGTTCCCGGCGGAGTACGCCTCGTACCCGCTCTTCCGCGACGGGCAGACCACGGGCGCGGTGGTCACCTTTGTAGATAGAACCGAACGGAAGAGGGCGGAGGCGGCGGAGCAGCGATACACGGAACGGCTGCGGGGCTTAGCGGAAGCGGCGCTCGCGATCAACTCCGCGCCCTCGCTGGGGGTGGCTCTGCAGCTCATCACAGACCGCGCGCGGGAGGTGATCGGCGCGCACCAGTCAGTGACCAGCATGACGCTCGGCATAACGCTCGGCAGCGAGTGGGCGCAGGCCATCAACGCAGTTTCGCTCTCGGAGAAGTACGCCGCCTGGAGAGATTACGACGAGATCCCCGATGGCTCCGGGATCTATCACCTGGTGGCCGAGCTGAAGCTTCCCATTCGTCTGACGCAGGCCGAGCTGGAGGCGCACCCGGCGTGGCGGGGCTTCGGGAAGCACGCCACCGAACACCCGCCCATGCGTGGCTGGCTGGCCGTGCCGCTGGTCGCCCGCGACGGCCGCAACATCGGCCTGATCCAGCTCTCCGACCGTGATGAGGGGGAATTCACCGAACAGGACGAGACGATTCTCGTTCAGTTCGCGCAGATCGCCGCGGTAGCGATCGAAAACGCGCGGCTCTATGAGGATGCACAGGTTGCGCGGGAGGTGGCGGAGGGCGCACGGCGGGACGCGGATACCGCGCGCGCCGAGGCTCAGGCGGCGAACCTGGCCAAAAGCGAGTTTCTGGCGAGCATGTCGCACGAGATTCGCACGCCCATCAACGCGATCGTGGGCTACACCGATCTGCTCGCTATCGAGATCGCCGGCCCTCTCACCGCGGGGCAGAAGGCGCAGCTCGAACGGATCCGGGTCTCCGCTCAGCACCTGACCGGCCTCATCGACGATATGCTCGACCTCGCCAAAATAGAGGCCGGCCGGATGACCGTGGAGAACGAGCGTGCGCTGGCGATCAACGCCGTCGCCGCCGCTCTCGAGCTCGTCCGCCCGCAGGCCGCCGAGCGTGGACTGGAGATCGAGGAGACCTGTTCCGTCGCGGAGAGTCCCACCTACTTCGGTGACGAAGATCGGGTCCGGCAGATCCTGGCGAACCTGTTGAGCAACGCGGTGAAGTTCACCCCGGCGGGAAAAATCACGGTCAAGTGCGGCTCCACGGACCGACCTGATCCCGGCGCCGATCTTCCCGGTGAGGGTCGATGGACCTATATCCGGGTGACGGATACCGGTATCGGCATCGCTCCGGAAGAGATCGAGAGCATTTTTCGGCCTTTCGTGCAGGCGGAGCGGGGCCACACGCGCACCCGCGGCGGCACCGGCCTGGGGCTCTCCATCTCGCGCCAACTCGCCATCCTCATGGGTGGCGGCCTGAGCGTTCGGAGTGAGCCCGGGAAGGGATCCAGCTTCACGCTCTGGCTCGCAAGCGAGGCCGCTGAGTATCCGCCGATCACGGAGTCGGTCCTCGCCGAGACACGCGGCGAAGGCGGGCGATCTCGCGGCCTTGCCGCCGTCGGTGACGCGCTCCAGGAGGAAGCTCCCGCAGTTCTCGACCGCTACATGGAACGGCTCCGGCAGGACGCCCACGTGCAGATGGCGGATGACCTCGGGGAGGCCGATCTGGAGGACCACGCCGCTCCGTTTCTGGCAGACCTTGGACAGTCACTCGTGATCCTGGAAAAGAGCCGCGCCGTGCCCGAGCGCCTTCTGCGGGATGGCAGCGACATTCAGCACCTCATCGCCGAGTTGCACGGAAGGCAGCGGGCGCAGCTCGGATGGACCGAGGAGGCGCTCCGCCGGGAGTTCGAGATCCTGCGAGAGGAAATCGAGGCGGGGGTGCGCCAGAGCCGGCATATGGATTCGGAAACCCAGGTGGAAAGCGGTCTGGAGTTGCTCCAGCGCTTCCTCGACCGTGCGGAGCAGATCAGCCTCCGCGGCCTCCGCCGCGCGAAAGCCCTCGAAGTGACCTGATCCCGCGCGAGCGGCGATGTCTTACGCGACCGGTGAGGCTAGTTTGTGCTGAAACTCGGTCACCTCCGCGACGCGCTCCACCGTTCCCTCCAGCTGCTGGAGCTGCTGCTCCATCAGCGCCATCCTGCGCTCCAGCAGCTCCACCGTCTGCTTCCCTCCCTGTATCTCGCGCCCGCGGGCCACTGCCTCCACGATCGGCTTGATCGCGAACCGTAGCGTGAGCCCCGCCACGGGAATCAGGATCATCATGCTTCCCATGACGATCCCGACGATGGCCGTAATGTCGATCGGCATCACGTTCATGGTGTTCCGGCTCTCTAATAAGGTGTTCTCGTTGGAAAGATCGAGGGATGTCTCGATCTAGCTGTCCAGCCACTTCCGGTCGGTGGCGCGGATGCTCTCACAGGTAGAGGTCCGCTGCACCAGCTTCAGGATCAACCATCCGACAAGCAGGAACGGAA
>JACDHR010000571.1 GCA_013820915.1 Gemmatimonadota bacterium | reverse complement strand
GGCCGCGGCGGGCGTCGGGATGGTTGTAGAAGTCGTAGCCGACTTTGGTGGCGAACACTACTCGCTCCCGGCGGTCGGCGAAGGCGCGCCCCACCAGCTCGTCGGCGCGGCCGTTGCCGTACGTGTCCGCGGAGTCGAAGAGGGTGATGCCGAGGTCGTAGGCACGGTGGAGGAGTGAGATCGCCTCCTCGTCGGTGAACTGGCCCCACCAGCCGGCGGCGAGCGTCCATACGCCGAAGCCGACCTCGGAAACCGTCAGATCAGTGCCGGGATAGGTGCGGTACTTCATGAATCCTCCTGCCGAGCGTGTTCCGGGGAGCCGGTTTTCGGCGGTAAGATACGCTCAGCAGGAGGAAACAGCCAGGCGGTGCAGCGCGGTGCTTCGGATCAGAACCGGAGGGAAGCCGCAAGGGCGATCCCACCATCTGGTCCGGTATTCACACCGGCAACATAGGGAAGCCGAAGGCGCTCCCACGGATGCCTCAACACCAGGGCTGTCGTGATCACCGCGACGGGCACACCACCAAGCACGGCGCCGAGCGCCGCAGCCTCCATCACCTCGCTTGCAGACGCGCGGGGACAGGAGCCAAAGCACGGCGCCAACCCGTCTGCGAGCCAGAACAGGCCGCCCAGGGTCACCGCTCCGGCGCCCGCGGCGATTAGTCCGTAGGTGACGATGCGGTGCGACCGGGGTCGGTAAGCCTCGAGGCGCCAGAGCGAATCGACCGGGATCGCCATCGGAGCCGGTCCCGCAGGGAGCTCCACCACCAGCGTATCGCCGTTGCGTGCGACCAGCGTTCCCGCGACCCAGCTGCTCTGCGCGGCGGAGGTGAAGCGAATCCGCTCGCCGACTTCCACCCGTGGAAGTTCCTGCGCTTCTACCTGGCTGGTCAGTGCAGCAAGAGCGAGGAGTGCGAGACCGGGGCGGCGGCGGATAGAGAATACGTTGACGTGCAGCACGATGTACCTCCAGGTGAAGGTTTACCTTGCTGCAGGATAATCTCTGGCTCGTAGAATGGGATACGTCGGATGACGTAGAGAAGCGTCAGCTCTGCCGCAAGCTCCCACCGCGACCGTACGCGGCCAGCGTTGCGAGCCTGGATTCCCGTCAGCCGCAGCTCGTGGTGACATCGTAGCCGCGATCGAGGTCTACGAGCGGGGCGGGGTATTCGCCGGAGAAGCAGGCGTGATTGAAGGGGCCGGCAGGCGCGACGACTCCCAGCATCCCCTGTAGGGAGAGATAGCCGAGCGAGTCCACTTCGAGGTGCGCGCGGATCTCCTCCGGCGACTTCTGTGCGGCGATCAGTTCCTCGCGCGTCGGCATGTCGATCCCGTAGAAGCAGGGGTGGCGCACCGGCGGCGAGGCGAGGCGCAGATGCACCTCCCGTGCGCCCGCCTCCCGCAGCAGGTTGACCAGCCCGCGCGAGGTGGTGCCGCGCACCAGCGAATCATCCACCACCACGACCCGCTTCCCGTCGAGCAGCTCGCGGACCGCGCTGTACTTCAGCCGTACCTTGAAGTCGCGCCCGGCCTGCGAGGGCTCGATGAAGGTGCGGCCCACGTAGTGATTGCGGATCAGCCCCAGCTCGAAAGGGAGGCCCGACTGCTCAGCGAAGCCGAGGGCGGCGGAGTTTGCCGAGTCCGGCACGGAGATGACGCAATCCGCCTGCGCAGGCTGCTCGATCGCGAGCTGCCGGCCGAAGCCGCGCCGGGCGCGATCGACGGATACTCCCCAGATGTGGGAGTCGGGCCGCGCGAAGTAGACCAGCTCGAAGATGCACGGGGACGGCGGACCGTTGCGGGGCAGGGGCCGCAGCGGCGTGAGCTCGCCCTGCCGGATGCGCAGCACCTCCCCCGGCTCGATGTCGCGCAGGTAACGCGCACCCATGATGTCGAGCGCGCAGCTCTCCGAGGCGAGCACGAACCCTCCCTCGAGCTGCCCGAGCACGAGCGGGCGGAAGCCGTGCGGGTCCCGCGCCGCGTAGAGCGTATCGCCCACGAGGATGAGGAGAGAGAAGGCTCCCTCTAGCTGGGAGAGTGCATCGTCGATCTGCCCATCCACCGTCTCGCGGCGGGAGCGGGCGATCAGGTGGACGATGACCTCACTGTCGATGGTGCTCTGGAAGAGCGCCCCCTCGTGGACGAGGCGGCTGCGCAGCTCCTGCGCATTGGTGAGGTTGCCGTTGTGCGACAGCGCGAGGTCGCCTTCGCTGTAGCGTACCAGCAGCGGCTGCGCGTTGTGCAGCCCCGCGCCACCGGCGGTCGAGTAGCGGATGTGCGCGATCGCCGACGTGCCGGGGAGCGAGGCGAGCCTTTGCTGGTCGAATGCGTCGGAGACCAGGCCGGTCCCCTTGTGGATGCGGGTGTCTCCCGGCTCCGGTCCGCTGGTGGCCACGATTCCCGCCGCCTCCTGCCCGCGATGCTGCAGCGAGTAGAGCCCCAGATAAGCCAGCTTCGCGGCCTCGGGAACGCCC
>JACDHR010000570.1 GCA_013820915.1 Gemmatimonadota bacterium | reverse complement strand
GGCCCCGTTTGGCCGCGGGCTCACCGACCTCGTATCCCATCCCAAGCAGCGCGGCTTCCACCGCACCCCGCGAGGTGCGATGCCGGTCGAACTCGACGCGGACCCGCTGCGCCGGCAGGCTCACCGAGGCAGCGAGGACGCCCGATTCCGCGAGCAAGGTAGCCTCGATGCGGCGCCCGGCGTCCTCACCATCGACCGCACGGATCGGGAGTACCACGTGGCCGTAGCGCCGCGCGACATCGGCGCCGGCCGCGCGTGCCTGCCGCTCGACCTCGGCGAGCGGGATCACCTCCGGGTCGAAGTGCACGCAGAGCCGCGCCGACCGTTCCCCCTCGGCGGCGACCACGTGCGTGGTCAGAATACCGTCCTGTTCACGGATCACGGACTCGAGCCGTGAGACGCATCCATCATCTGCGTCGTGCACCTCCGGGAGGAGGACGGGCAGCTCGACCAGCGTTCTGTTTGTCATCATCCTAACTCCGGGTGACCCGCAACTTCACCGAGCGGCCGCGACTGCCGCCCTGAGCCAGACCGCGTTCCCCCATCTTCTACACCTCCGCCGTCCCGGTGATCTCCCAACTGGGCGAACTGCCGACCGGCTCGTAGCTGAGCCGCCCGCACCGACTACTGCATGAATCATGAACCCCGTCCCGACCAGCGCGTGCGGCGGCGGTCGGGGTGAACCGGGAAGAAGTTGAAAGAGGGTCAAACCTGCCGGGTACCCAATACGCCCCAAAATGGCTAACCGTACGATTTTTGCAAGGAGATCGAAGCGATCACACCGATCGCATATACAACAGGGAGGAAAACAACATGCAACATGACCACCGGATCCACGAAGGCCACTCGCACCAGCACGGCCCCGACTGCGGCCACACGGCCGTGAAGCACGAGGGCCACACGGACTACCTGCACGATGGCTGTCTGCACCACCCGCACCAGGATCATGTGGACGAGCACAGCATCGCGGTGAACCAGCAGAACCCGGCGGAGTGCACGCCCGGCTTCAACAACGGCCATGGTCCGGACCATCAACATGGGCCCAATTGCGGCCATGAAGCCGTTCCACACGGAGACCACACGGACTACCTGGTGGACGGGCAGCTTCACCACTCGCATAGTGACCACTGCGATAACCACGGCCGCCTGGAGCTGGCGAACGCCTGAGGCAGGCGCTGCCGAGCTTATGCCAGACCGTGTCGGCAACAGCCCCGCCGGTACTCTGGCGGGGCTGTCGTCGTGGGTGCCCTACGGCAGATTCATGGTCGCTACCTCGACCTCGATGGGAGGCGCCGTGAAGTCCGCGTGGCTTCCATGCCAAAGCATGAAGACGATCCGCGTCTCTCCATCCGCGAGGCCCGTGATATCGACGTGATCGCCATGATTCTCCAGTTGAACGATCCCCGGCGTGCCTGCGCCGCCCTCGGCCTGCTCTGCAAGACGCGCGCGGACGGTATACTGTCCGCCGAGCGGAATCTCGGTTCCGTTCGCGCGGAGGAAGCGGACATTCACCGCCAGCTCGTCACCTACGGAGATGTGCGGCAGGCCCCCGTCCCAGTTTTTCCCGGCACCGGTGCCGTCCGTCCATGCGAGGCGGTCGCCTGTCGAACGGTTGAGGAGTTCAACGCTTGCCGGCGTCGCGTGGTCGGCCGGGCTGTTCGGATGCCGGCCGCAGCCCGCGATTAGGATGACCAGCGGAACCACTGCCAGAAGTGCCAGACGTTTTGCAAAAGACTGCTTCATCGTTTCCTCCATGGAGGTTGAGATAAAATTCAGCGCCGGTTCCTTCCGGTCGCTGATGCCGCGCATACTGCGGCCGGATGGGAACATCTTGCCCCCGGAGACGCTCAGAACTGCACCCGGTAGAGCAGCTGTACATTTCTTCCGGGCTGCGGTGCGACGTCCTTAATGCGCGAGAGGTGATCGCGCCAGACGGCATCCGTCAGGTTGTTGATGGAGAGGGTGAGGGTGTGGAAGCGTGCACCCTCACCCCAGCGGAACCCGGCCCCGCCGTTCAGGAGGCCGTAGCCCGCTGTAGGCCGCTCCGGCAGGATCGCCGCTCCCGAGCCGATCGGGTCGGGAATCGCGCGTGGCACACGGTGCTGCGCGGCGGCACCTTCCCAGCCCAGCGACACAAAGAAACGTTCCATGTCGTAGCGGGCGCGCAGACCGCCGTTGAGCGGGGGGATGGCGGGGAGCGGATCATCGCTCTCCAGCCGGGTCGCATGCACCAGGCTCGCGGTGCCATCGAGCACCACGTGCCGGACGGCTTCCCACTGCACCCGACCCTCCATCCCGACGAACCGCGCGTCCTCGCCTCGCGCCTCGAAGACGGGAAACCGGCGGAAGCGGGGGTCGATCTCCCCGGTGGGCTGGTGGTAGATGTAGTTGCGGATGAAGTTATGAAAGAGGCTCCCCTCCAGCTGCAGGCGCGGAAGCGTAGCGCGGAGGAAGAGGTCTCCACCCAGTCCGACCTCGGGCT
>JACDHR010000569.1 GCA_013820915.1 Gemmatimonadota bacterium | reverse complement strand
AGACGAGCGAGGAATCGAGCAGCGGCACGCCCAGCTCCCGCTCCAGCCCCTGCAGGCGGCGGAAGAGGGTGTCGATCGAGCAGCCGGAGACCCCCGTCGCCCGCTCGTCGGCGGCGACCAGCAGGAAGCGGTCGTGGCGCAGCTCGCGCCCTCCAACCACTTTCCGGCCATGCGCGAGCCAGCTCTCGAGGAACTCGTCCACCTGGGCCAGCAGCGTCTCCCGCTGCTCCGTGGTGAGCGGGCGGGCGGCGGCGAACACCCAGAGGCGGGCGTCGTCGGGAAGCTGGGAAAAACGTACGGCACTCACGGGCATCTCCTCTAGCGAATCCATAGCCTTTGCATAGGACACAAGATCATACCGTGAGCGTCGTGCTTTGGGAAGGTAGGATCGAAGGGCGGACAGGCCCGTGAGGATGCCCGTCCGCGTGGCTGCGATGTTGAAGGACGTCAGGATCTTGCTCCGATCACTTCGATCGAGATCAGAATAGATCACGGGATCGGCGAGTCGGGGCTGAGCCGGATCCAAACGGCTGTGCCTGTGCGCTTCTCCTGCGGGCCCAGCAACATCATCAGCATCGACTCGGTCCGAATCTGGGGGAACTTCCCTCTCAGGATGCTGAAGATCGAACTCGAAGAGGAATTTCCCGAAGCTGGAACCGGCTCTGTGCCCGTCTGCAGCACCTCACCGTTGGAGCTGGTCAGAAACCAGACTACTCGATGTTGTCCGGGTCCTGCTTGGAGAAGCGAGGGGTAATACCGCTCCAGCGCAGTCCGGAGCAACAGCGTATCCGGAGCAAGGGTCGAGCGGGCGGGCGGGCCGGCTGCCGAGGATGGCTGCTCCGCCGGGGGCGCAGGGTCAGGACCGGAAGGGACTTGGAAGGTGACCGGCATCTGCACCCACACCGGCACTGCCTGGCCACGGTTGATCGCCGGCTTGAAGCGGACCTGCCGCAGCACGGCCTCGGCGGCTTCGTCGAGCTCCGAACGGCCGGCACTCTCCACCAGCCTCGTGTTCTGAACCACACCATCTTCATCGATGAACACCCACACCCGCGCGGTGCCCCCGATCCCCGCGTCGCGCAGCGCCGGCGGGAAGGCGCTGCGCATGCTCCGCACCAGCTCGGCGCGGTCAAGGATCTCCGGTGCCTGCTCGTAAGGGGTGAAGGTCGGGGCCTGCGAAAGGTCCTGGGTGGGGTCGCTCGGCGGAAGCGGGGGATCCGCGGGAACCACTGCGGCGGGGGTCGGATCGGGCTGGGGGCCGACAGGACGATCGAGCTGACAGGCAAGCGCCAGCAGAAGAACGGCGGCCGCGGCGAGTCCGGCGGCCTGCAAGCGGTAACGTCGGGGTCTGTGGCGGGTCATGATGCGAATCCTCCTTTCCAGCGATGAACGAGGTTCCGAAAACGCCGTTGCCAGGTGCGTTGTGGAGCGCAGTCGCCCCACCTCCAGCAGCAGCGTTCCATAGCCGCGCGCGTCCGGGTGGCGGCGCAGCACGCGCGCGTCGCAGTCCACCTCGGTGGCGAGCCGCAGCCGGCGCGTCTGCCACCAGAGCGCCAGGTTCCAGGGCATCAGCAGCAGCGCCAGCGCGCCGCCCAGCAGGAGCAGCGGGTCACCCGCCCGCAAGTGCTCCTGTTCGTGCGCCAGGATCAACCGCCGCCGCGCCGCTTCCCATTGCAGCACCTGCCGCGGCAGCACGATGGCGCCACGGATCAGGCCGACGACCGCCGGGCCCTGCTCTGGCGTGAGGTGAACCTGGACGCCGTCCACCAGCGCCGGCTCCCACTGCTGCCGGGCACGATGGAGCGTGAGCAGCGAAGACACCAGCCGTGCGGCCAGCAGCAGCGACGCCCCCAGCCAGAGGGCGAGCAGCAGCCCATCCAGCCATTCAGGCGCAGGAGGCAGGCGGCCGCTGGTGACGGCGGCGTCCGGCAGCGCCGCGACCGAGAGGGGACCGAGCCACACCTGCACCTCCGCGAGTGCCGAAGGCGGTGCCGCCGCTCGGGCTGGCAGCAACCAGAGCAGTAGCGGAAGCAAAAGGGAGAGGGCGATCGCGCCGCCCCACACCCAGCGGCCGGGCAGGCGATGGAGCCGCAGCGCCCCCTCCGCTGCCCACGCCGCCAGTGCCAGCAGCGCCGCCAGCACCGTGCAGTGGGCCATCCACAGGGCGATCATGGCTTCTCCTCCTCCGCCTGGTCCAGCCGCGCGTCCAGCAGCCGGCGCATCCGCTGCAGCTCCTCTTCGCTCAGCGCACCGTCGGAGACCAGATGCGTGAGCAGCATCTCCGGAGAGCCGCGGAAGAGCTTGCGCGTCAGGCGCCGCAGCGCACTGGTGCCCGCCGCCTGGCGCTCGACCAGCGGATAGTAACGGTACGCGCGCCCCGCCTCCTCGTGGGCGACGTAGCCCTTTTCCTCCAGGATGCGCAGCAGCGTCAGCACGGTGGTGTAGGCCAGCTCGTCGGCAAGCCGCTCGCGCACCTCGGCAACGGTGGCGG
>JACDHR010000568.1 GCA_013820915.1 Gemmatimonadota bacterium | reverse complement strand
GTGAGGGTGGTCGAGCGCACGGTGCGGCGCTTCTTAGACGGCGCTCCCTCCGTGGAGATCCGCCTCTCCTCCTCGTTGCCGGCGCGTGCCGAGGTGGCGGGGCGGGCGAGCTTCCTCGCGCGTGCGGTGCTGAACCTGCTGGGCAACGCCGCGCGCCATGCGCGGCACGAGATCCACCTCACGCTCTCGGTGGTGGAAGAGGAGGCAGCGCCGGCGGGGCAGGGCAGCTCATCTTCGGTGCTGGTGCTGAGGGTCGAGGATGATGGAGCGGGGGTGTCGGCGTCTCTGGTGCCGCAGCTCTTCGAGCCTCTGGTGCGCGGAGAGCGGCCGGGCGCGGCGGGGCTGGGGCTGAGCTCGGCGCGCTGGGCGGTGGAGCAGCTGGGCGGCCGGGTTCTCTGCTGCACGGGCGCGCGGCTCTCGGGAGCGGCCTTCGAGCTGCGGGTCCCGCTCCATGTGTCGGCCGCGGCCGGGGAGATGGTGCTTCCCCGGCAGGTGTTGACGGGAAAGAAGCTGGTGCTGATCGAGGATGATGCGGCCGTGCAGGAGGCGCTCTCCAGGCTGCTGCGGCGCCTGGGCGCGGAGGTGCTCACGCTGCCTCCCGCGGGAGTGGGCGAGGAGGAGATGCTGCGTCAGCTGCTGGGCGCGCTCCCGGATGCGGTGCTGCTGGACCTGCGGCTGGGGAGGCGTGAGGGCACGGAGCTGTGGAGAGCGCTGCGGGCGCAGGTGCCCACGCTGGCCGAGCGCGTGATCTTCCTCAGCGCGCTCGCGCCCGGAGACGCGGCCTGGGATGAAGCCGCAGCCACCGGGCAGCCCCTCCTCGCTAAACCGCTCGACCTCGCCGCGCTCGCCTCCGCGCTCCTGCGGGTCTGCCCGCCCGCGCGCTGATCAGGAGCCGTTCAGTTCATCCGGATCGGGTGTCCAAGGAAATCGGGTGCTCTATACCGGGTGCCGTCTATCGCTCCACACGGTAGCGGACGACGTATTCCACTCCCCACTCGCCGGTCTCCACTCCCCACACGCGGTCTCCTCGCGCCGCGAGGAGCCGGACATTAGCGGGCACAACAATGTGGCCCCCGATCTCTCCGCGTGCGTTCAGGCTCAGCCAGCGGATCGCCCGTTCGCCCAGCACTTCCCGGCCGAGCCAGATCGTGCCTCCATCCCCCACCATCATGCTGCTGATCCCCGGCTGGTACTGCGGCATCAGGTTCGAATCGCGGATAAAGCGCTGCGCCTCGGCACGGCTCTTCCATCGGTCCAGGAAATCCACCACGCCGGAGCGCAGGCTGTCCGCGGCCTGGCGAGGGATCGGCCGCGGGGTGTAGCGATACGAGCGGAGGAATACCGTATCCGTCGGTGTGCGCATCTTCAGAACCGAGAAGGCCGCCTGATCACTGCGGGTCGGCAAGGGACGCCGCACGTAAACCACTGAGGATCCGTCCGGCGCCACCCGTACGATGTCGCTGCTGCGAACCGGAGCTCCCACGTAGGCAGATCCCCCCGGTATCGGGGCCTGCCGCGTGTCGCCCCTGAGGTTCAGCGACGGAAAGCGTCCGATCATGCGGCCCTGATGATCGAGCAGCACGATCGGCACCTGGAAGTTCTCGCTCGACGACGCTCGCGCCATCGAGTAGGTCGCGCGCGCAATCACCGAGCCATCCGCGAGCGACCCGATCGGCGGGATCGATAAGAAATCCTCTCCGAGTTGAGGGGGGTCGAGCCGGTCGGTCCTCAGATGGCTCCCGTCCCTGGCGAAGCGGCTGATGCGGTTCAGGCGCAGATCCACCGCCCACAGCGTGTCCGCGCGGAGCCCGATCTGGTCGAGAAAACCGAACTCGCCCGGTCCCTGCCCCCCTCGTCCAATCGACCGAACATACCGCCCGCCGCTGTCGAAGACGCGGATCAGGGACTCCATCGGCTGCGCCACGTACAGCGTCAGATCCGGGGCAACGGCCACCACCGAGACGCGCGTGAGCGCGGTACGCTCGTCATCCAGGCTGCCGATGCGTAGCTCCTGGACGACTCTCCACGGCCGCTCTTGCGCGGCGGCCCCCGGAGCGCTCGGGAGGGCGCACAACAGGAATACGGCGAGAGAGTTCCAGTGCAGGTGAGCCATTGAACAGACCGGTGCAGGTGAGATGACATTGAGAGCGAGGGCTCCCGGCGACCGCGACGGAGTGCACCATGCAACGAAAGTGTTCAGGCTGCAGAGAGCGGCACGGATCCCGGGCAACAGATCGAGGACGGAATGTGTCATTCCGGTATGCGGAGTGATTGTGGAATGATCAGGTGAATTCCGCGCCTGCTGAGAAGATGAATTCAGACGGTCCACCTGTGGTTACCAGCCGCACACCATCATGGTGCTTGTTAACCCGGATCCTGCACGGGTCAGTAGTTGGCCGGATTGATCAGGGGTTTTGTCGGTCCACAGCAGCTCTCCGCCTCGAACTTGTGCCTGTTCAAGCATGCCCAGGTGTCCGAGAGGTGGCGTGAACG
>JACDHR010000174.1 GCA_013820915.1 Gemmatimonadota bacterium | reverse complement strand
ATCCGCATGAACGCCTCCGGAGTGGTTTCTATCAGCCCGCCCGCGGCCAGCCGTTTTCCCAGTAGCAGCCATACGGAGGTCGGATTCGTCACCACGCGGGTGAGAACGGTGTCGAAAATATCGAACGAGGCGATAACCCCGTTCGAGGTGCCGGGACCCGCCTGTTCCGGGGAGTGGCCCGGCGTTGTGGTCGTAGCAACTGGAGACATATTCACTGAGGCTCCGCGACCGGATCCGGCGCAAGAAAGCGGCTCCGCAGCTCCGGGCTGGGGATCCGGCACTCGGCAGCCTGCCCGAACCACCGGTACCGGTTGCGCGCGATCCAGGCATACACCAAATCCCGCACGGGTGCGGGCACCACAGAAAAGCCGTACAGCAGAGGCCAGAGCCCGCGGAGGCGTCTTGCGATGCGCAGCGCCGCGCTAGAGCGCCGATAGCAGCGCCCCCCCTCGAGAAGCACGATCGAGCTGAGATCTCCGGCCGCACCGCAGCCGAGCTGATCGAGTCTCCGCTGCGCTTCCCGGCTCTGGAGCGGAGCGAAGCGGAAATAGCCGGTCGGATCGCGGTCGATCACGAACAGCACGGAGGCGTTGCAGAGATTGCAGACCCCGTCGAAGAGGACCACCGCCTCCGGTTCGCTGATCCGGCCCGCCGAAACGGGCGCGGCTTCGCGGTCCCGCCCCTCGGGGATCTGTGGCCGAGATGGGATTGTCGTGTGGCTCACGGTCATCATCTCCATTTGTGGGTCACTTCAAGAACAGCTCGCGCGGGAACTATACCGATGCAGATGCATGCGGAGCGGCGGCGAAGGCGTAGCCGCCCCGGTCGCGGTCCGATGTGCCACCCTGTCAATGCGAGCATACGATTCCCTGGTCCGAGCGATGCACCGGCCGAAAGGTCAGAACTGCCCGCTGCAGGAAAGGGGCGTGGCGGGCGAGCTCGGGGTCGTCTCCAATCCGGGGAATGTCGTACCGCTCCCCACCGCGGATGAACGAAACGGAGGCATCCCGCCTCGGGACCGCCATTCTCCGAAACTCGAAGTGGGGGATCAGGAATCCATTGTCGGCCAAACCCTGGAAATACCGATCCGAAGATGCCACGATCTCGACGAGATCGTCCTGATAGCCGGCGAGCCGGAAGTTCGGCATGAACAGGTGGTTTGTGGCTCCGCCCTCGGTGCGCAGATTGCTGAACATCGCGAACGACGATTCCGTCTTCAGCCCCAGATAGGGGTTCAGCCCGTTAAAAAATACCAGAAGCGGCACGATCGCGGTACTCCAGCGTCGCAACTTCAGCGTATCGATCCCCCTGACAGCCGCACTCACGTTCCAGACGCCGGAGACCACCAGAAAGACGGCAATCACGGTAGCGCCGTACAGTGCCCACAGTGACACGGAGACGACGCTCATTACACCGTGGAATCCGCGGCTGCCGGGATCGAATCCGGTTGCGAACCCGAACAGCAGCACGGCACCAATCGCCAGAACCGTTGCCTGGAAAACTCGTTGCAAAAATCCGGAATCCGCCTGCGCAACGAGCCAGCGACCGGGCGCCGAGTGCGTCGCCAGCCGTCGTGCCGCTTCGATAAAATCGAACGGCAGGAAGAGGAAGTACACCGCGAAGATCATCGAGGAAAAGTCGAAGAAGCGGTGACCGGGAGTAAACGCCAGAAGGAAGTGGAATCCCGCTCCGAGGAGGATCCCCGGCACCCGGGTCCGTCGGAATAGGAGCAGGAGTGGGATCGCCCCTTCGATTGCCAGCGTACCGTAGATGGCCAGCGGGTGCACCCAGCTTCCGGTGGGCAGCACCTGCCGTGCGGTGGCGAGATCCGTGTAATGGGCAATCGCACAGCTCGTCTCCGGGTTGAGGAAATCGCTATTGAGCTTGTGCAGAGTTGCGAAGAAGTACAGGATCAGGACCTCGATCCGCACGGCCGGCGCAAAGGTACGAAACAGCTCGGCGCGGTCCACTCCAGCCACTCCGCCACGCAAACTGGTCAGGAACAGGTGGGCGAACGCCAGCAGGATCGTGATGTTCACGAAGGCCGTGAACAACCAGTGGTTCGAAACGAAGTTTGGGGTGTAGTAAGCGACCTGAACGAGCTGGGCCACCACCAGCGCGCCCAGCCGCAAAAGCGAGGACGGCCGCAGGAGCAGCCAGAGAGCGGCGAGCGTCAGCGCATACTGGAAGATGTCTACATGGCGCTCCGGGTAGGCGATTTGGTGAAAGATCGTGGCGATCGCCCAGAGCGCGGCAAAGATGGTGAGCGCCCGGCTCGCTGCCCGGTCGGGATCCGCGCCGTGCTGTCCGGGTGCGGCAAGGAATGGCTTCCGGCCGAGAGCGGACGCTAATCGCGAATCCATGATGCCACGAGCTATACCCATACCTTTACGAAATGAAGCTGCGGGTGGATCTTTGATGCGGATACGTGGGGGGGGCCCGGGCCCGCGATGAATCCCCGCCTGAGGCCGAGCCTCCACGGCAAAGGCAAACCCGGTGCCGCGGCGCCGCGTACCCCCGGGCGTCCCATAACTGATGCAGTAGTGTGGGAGCAATGCTACTCCGCCGGGGTTTGTGTGGCATCCGAGCCTCAAACCGCCCCCGCCCCGGAATACGATCCGCGGCATGGGAGTTGCCCCGGCCAGGCGGTTCCCCCCTGAGGACGCGGAATGATAACTGAAAAATACGATGTGATTGTGGTTGGGACGGGGTTTGCCTCCTCGTTCTTTCTCTCACGGTTCCTCGCCCGGGCGCCGGCCGGTGCCCGGGTGCTTGTTCTCGAGCGAGGCGAAAAAAGGCCGCACCGATGGCAGCTGGAGGACGGGCGCTCCGGTCGACGGCTCATGCAGCGGGAGGCAAGAGCCAGCTTTGTGAACGCCTCCCCCGAAAAGGTGTGGGCGTTTCTCCTCGGTCACGGTGGCAGTTCCAACTGCTGGTTCGGCAACACGCCGCGAATGCTGCCGGAAGACTTCCGCATGCGCTCCCTGTATGGGGTAGGGGAAGACTGGCCGGTCGGCTACGAGGAGCTGGAGGAGTATTACTGCGACGTGGAGGAGGCCATGGCCATTGCGGGGCCGAGCAACGATTCGCCATTCCCGCGAAGCCGCCCGTACCCGCAGCCGCCGCACCGCCTTTCCGATGTCGACCGGCTCTTCAAGCGGGCGTTCCCGGGTGCCTTCTTTCCTCTGCCCAGTGCACGTCCGACGGTCGCGACGTCGCGCCGGCCGGTGTGCTGTGCCAACGGCGTATGCATGCTGTGCCCGATCGATTCTAAGTTCACCGTCGAGAACGAGCTCTTCCATGTTTATGAGGATCCTCGCGTAACACTTCGCTACGGTGCCACGGTCCAGCAGGTCGAGGTGGAGGGTGGAAGAACCGCGACCGGAGTGCGGTTCCTGGAAGCCGAAGCCGAGCGCACCGTCAAAGGCGACATGGTGGTACTTGGAGCAAACGCCTTCTTCAACCCGCACATCCTGCTGCGCTCGGGCCTCTCGCACCCCGAGCTGGGGACCGGGTTGGTGGAGCAGGCCGCCAAGATTGTGAGGGTCGATTTGGACGGGGTGGACAACTTCCAGGGAAGCACGATCGCGACGGGTCATGGCTACATGCTCTACGGAGGGGAGCACCGTCGCGAGCGCGCAGCGGCGCTGATAGAGACGAGCAACCGTCCGGATCTGCGGAACGGGCGGGGGAAGTGGCGCCAGGTGGTTCTGCTGCGAGTCGTCTACGAGGATCTTCGACAGCGGGAGAATACGGTCACGGTCGACCCGGATGACCCGCGCCGTCCGAGGGTCACCTTCACCGGCCACTCCGATTACGCGCAACGGGGGTTCGATGCGCTGCCCTCGGAGTTGGAGCGCCTCCTCGCGCCCTTGCCGGTGGAGAGGATCCTGGTTCCATCACAGCCCGTCGACACGGAATCTCACATCCTCGGAACCACTCCGATGGGGAATGACCCCGCGCGCAGCGTGGTGGACAGGCATCTGCTCCATCACCAGGTGCGGAACCTGGTCGTGTTGGGCGGAAGTGTGTTTCCGACCGCGGCTCCCGCCAACCCCACACTTACGCTCTCCGCTCTCGCTGTGCGCGCGGCAGATCATGTCACTGGGAAAGCGGCAGCCTGAAAACGGGGACGTGCCGTATGTGCAAGGTATCAACCCGCCGACGTAACGTCGTGAACCCGCTCCAATCTGGACGAATATGACTCGCAGGCACTTTATCTGGCTGGCGCTGACCTCTTTCTGTGCCCTGGTGATCTCGTACTGGGTCGTCTTCCTGAGCTCCGGCTGGCGCGGGCATGCGAAAGATCTGTACTGGTCACGCCACGCGTATCTTTCGCCGGAGGGGCGTATTCAGCGGCAGTTCCATTATCTGCAGCTCGATGCCGCGGGCGTCTCCAACTACGTGCGGGATTACGAAAAGTACCGCGGCCCGCTGAGCAAATTTCGGCATCCGGATGATGATTTCTTCAACGTGTACCTGCTCTCCACGGACTTCTTTCGAAACGGAGCATCCGAAACGCTCCCGGTCCGCTATGTCCTGTTCTATGACCCCTATATCAGCCCGTGCTGGAATCCGTGCGTCCCGATGAGTTGAGAGATCTCAGCATGAGGGAGCGTCTTCCGCCGTGGAAGTCGCGACGACGAGGCCCATATAGAAGTACGGATTCCACGGCACCGGAGCTCGGTGGCGGCACGGTTTCCACCCTTCGAACCCGGGGGCATCAGCGAACGGAGCAGCAGCAGCTACTCGGCGCGCGCCTTGCTATGGTACGCGCCCATAACGCTGCGGCGCCGCGGTCCCGCCCTCTGTTATGGAGAGTGGCTGGCGGTGCCGGCTGACGAGCTTCCGGATCCCGATGCTTTTCAATTCACTCGAATTCCTGATTTTCTTTCCGGTCGTTGTGGCTCTCTATTTCGCCACTCCGCACCGGTTTCGGTGGGTGTTGCTGCTGGCTGCGAGCTACTACTTCTATGCTTCGTGGAAGCTGGAATACCTGCTCCTCATCATCTTCTCCACGCTGGTCGACTATGGCGCCGCCCTCGCAATGGAAGGCGCCCGGAAGCAGGCGTATCGGAAGGCGTTGCTTGCTCTCAGCCTCTGCGCCAACCTGGGGCTGCTCTTCGCCTTCAAGTATTTCAATTTCTTCAACGAGGCGACACGCGAGGTCTTCGATCGCTTCAACGTTTTCTACGGGGTGCCCGCTTTCGACGTACTCCTCCCCGTAGGCATCTCGTTCTACACCTTCCAGACGCTCAGCTACTCGATCGACGTATACAGGGGCCGCCAGGTGCCGGAGCGGCACCTCGGCATCTTTGCCCTGTATGTCTCGTTCTTTCCGCAGCTCGTCGCGGGCCCGATCGAACGCTCCACGCGGCTGCTTCCACAGTTCTTCGAGCGCCACGGGTTCGATTCGGCCAGCGTCACAAGCGGGCTGCGGCTCATGATGTGGGGCTTCTTCAAGAAGGTGGTGATCGCCGATCGCCTCGCAATTTACGTCAATGCGGTGTACGGCAGCCCGGGCGAGTACGGCCCGGGCGTGCTGCTGCTGGCAACCTATTTCTTCGCCTTCCAGATCTACTGCGACTTTTCGGGGTACTCGGACATCGCGATCGGAACGGCTCGGGTCATGGGGTACGACCTGATGCAGAACTTCCGGCGGCCCTACTTTTCGCGTTCCATCCAGGAGTTCTGGGGGCGCTGGCACATTTCGCTCTCCACCTGGTTCCGTGACTACCTGTACATCCCGCTGGGCGGGAACCGGGTGGCGTTGTGGCGCTGGTACCTCAACCTGATGGTGGTATTCGTCATCAGTGGGTTGTGGCACGGCGCCAACTGGACGTTCATCGTCTGGGGGGCGCTGCACGGCTTTTACCTGGTCTTCGCCCTCGCCTCCGGGCGCGCACGTGACCGTCTGTGGGGCGGCGCGGCAGAAGATCTGGCGATATCAAGACCTGCACTGGCGCGCTTGCGCGAAGGGATAGCAGTGCTGACGACCTTTCACCTCGTCCTTCTCGCCTGGATTTTTTTCCGCGCCAACTCCCTCTCGGACGCGCTGCTCATAATCCGCAACATCGGGGGCTGGGAAGGTGCCGGTGCGGTCGCGCTCGGGCCGATGTCTGCATTCCACGTCGCGGTAGCGAGCGTGTCTGTGCTGGTCCTGCTCGGTGCACAGTTCCTGCAGAGCCGGGTGGACGTTCAGGAGCTTCTCGGCCAGATGCCTGTCGCGGTTCGATGGGGCGCGTATTATGCCCTGATCATCGCGATGCTGGCATTTGGCCAATTCGATGAGACAGAGTTCATCTACTTCCAATTCTGAGCATGATACGTTTTACCCGGCGACTGATGGTTTTTCTGGGGATAGGATGGCTGTTGCTGACGGGGCTGGAGTTCGTCAGCAAGCAGTGGCCCCCCAATTTTACGCACGTCAGAAATCTGGATCGGATCTACGAGGTGCTCGAAGAAAGCGATCGCCTGGAGGTTCTGGTACTGGGGAATTCCCACGCCGAGGCTCTGGACTGGACGGAGATGGGGGTGATTGGTACGGACCTCGGGCTACCGTGGAACGAAGCCGTTGGAGTGGAGCATCAGGTAGAGGCGCTTCTGCCCGATCTCCCTGGCCTGCACACCGCGTTGATCGCGATTACCCCTATTACATTCAGGTGGGATAACGATCTCGCCGGCGGATCATCCTATCTGTTCAGCCGTCGGCTCTTCCACTCCGCCACGCCATACTCCGGCCTGGTAAACGGCGACTGGCACAGCTATGTGCGGGGACGGGCTTACTGGCTGGTGCGCGAGGACAACTGGTATCGCGTGATCCTCGGCATGGCCGGTCGCGATCCGTACACGGAAGAGCGCGACCACTATTACAACATCCGGATGGACACGGTGCCCGAGGCTCTGCTCAATGAGCACGCGGAGAACCGCGTGGCCCTCAAAGTCGCCCGGCAGGAGGAGATGACCGCGCAGCGTCCCGGCCTGGAGAGGGACGGGTACCACGCGCTGTCAACTGCAATCCGTGAGCTGCAGGAGGAGGGAATCCGCGTAATTCTCTTCACCCCCCCCTATTACCCGCGCTACGTGGAGCTCTACGAGGAGCATCCCGCGTGGGCCGAGATGCAGGTTCTGGCGCGACGCCTCGCCCGCAAGCACGGAGTCGCCTGGCATGATTTCTCCTCCGATACGCTATCCCTCGATCACACCAACTTCAGGGACAGCGACCACCTGAACGACCGGGGCAAGGTGCTTTTTACCCGTCGCTTCGTCGACACGGTCTGCAGCGATGAGCCGCCGGCGATCGTTGATCGGCCCGGTTCCGTCTGTCTGTCCGCCGCATTGAACCCGGTGACCGCGGGTACCGCTCGGAACCTTTTCCACTGGGCCAACTGAATGTCTCCAATGCGCGCGCAAGGAATCACCGTGCAGTTGTGTTGTCGGGATGGGCCGTCGATGATCGCCGCCGGGTCCGAAACGAAATCACCACGCGAGCCGGGTTTTCCACACGCTGCTACGGGGAGCTGCACTGAAGTGCTCTCCTCGCAGCGCGTGGAAAACTCTCTCAGTGCCGGACTCCCGTAACGGCTGGTACTGAAAGCGGGGGCTTGCCACTGGAGCCTCCGGTAAGCGCGAAGCGGTTCAGTGGCAAGCCACCTCCGGAGAGCGTCGAGCAGTACCGAGCTCCGGTATTCGTAGTAGGTGTAAGGTTTCCGCACCATCGCGCTATGCTGCGAAGTGAATTACCGGCCGCTGATGTAGATGTTGTCCGTATAATTGTACATTTCGTAGGGCGCGGGGTCGTTCATCCCGCCGTAGGTCGGGTTCCACTTCAGCTCAGTAAATGTACCGGACGCACGGTGGGAAAAGGAAGGATTCCAGTGGTTACCGTCCTTGTCCACGGAGAGAAACTTCACGTCCTCATGGTTCATAATCTGGTGCGTTTCTCCACCAGCGGTGATCCATAACCGTATGATACCATCCGCTCGGCCATCGTCGCCGTCGAGCGAGTTTGTGGTGTTCATTTTGACATAATACTCCAGCCGCACCCACTCGTCGCGCCACCGCTCCAGGTCACGGTGCGAAGCCGGCCCCATGTTGACTTT
>JACDHR010000173.1 GCA_013820915.1 Gemmatimonadota bacterium | reverse complement strand
CGGATACATATGCTCCCCGTTCGGCAGAGGAACGGCCAGCAGCGTGCCGCGCGTGCGGCGGGCGTTGATCGCCGTCCTCGTCACGCCCAGCAGATCGGCGACCTCACTGACCCGGAGTGTGCCACCCGCCTTCTCCAGGAGCCGTTCCCTCGCGGCGGCCCCGCGCGCCCGCGCCGCGGCCAGCGGGTCGCGCGGCGGGTCGAGCTCCACCGCGTGCGCAAGCGCACTGGCCAGCGCGCTGATCGAGCCCGCCTCCGCCAGCACGTTGGCGATCACGGGGAGCTCCGCACGCTGGGCCACGTCGTGGATGATCTTCCGCATACGCTCCTCGAACGCCTGGCGCATGTGCACCTCGGCGTCCGGCATCGTCGTGGTCTCGGAGTGTGCTGTGGCCATTCGGGATCTCCTCGGCCGGAGAGCTGGCGGCGTTATCACAATCAATGCTACTGCTTATGGATAATGGTGTCCATCCGCTCACCCCAGGTGGACCAGCCGCGTCAGTGTACGTTCGCCCCGCAACCGGTGGTCAGCTTTATCGAGCTGTGCACACCTATGGCACACCCCCAGGGCTGCAGTGAAAAGGTCTACGGATCGGAGTAGACGTAGAGATGGCGATGCCGCGTCCCGCGCCTGCGCTGGAGATCGACGGCGAGATCCAGTCGGAGGCCGGTCTTGGTGGGCGCGCACAAGAACGGGTCACGCGGCGGCGATCCCGTCAGAGCCCGGAAAGCGATGTCCAGCGGCTCATAGTGGGTATCGGCGTGGACCTTCCACTCCCGCCCCTGGTAGCGGAAGCGGCCCACCACGTCGAAGTTCCCGCCGGAGAGCTGCCCATCCAGCCGGCAGTGATCCGGGTTGGCTGCCCGGAGCGGCTGGATCACCGCCGCGTAGAAGGCTTCGAAGGAAGGATAGATCACTGGCGAGTCCTGTTCGTCGAGTGGGTTCGCGGCACGTCGTATCCCGCACATGGGAGCGGCCGAGGATGGCGAGGAGGACCGGATCCGTGAGCAGTGGAACTGCGCCGAGGCCAACGGGGCGCTGCGGGGATCGGCGAAGCCGCTGCGTGTGTCTGCGGCTGGACATCACCCCCACCACCAGCAGAACATACGATCCCGGCACAGGTACCCCATGAGCTACTCGGCGCTGGGATATCCGCCGTAGATCACCTATGCCTCTATCCGCCGAGAACCGGCAATGACCCAAACTATCCGATCAAATCCAGCTGATCCGCGGGTGCGCTCTCCTCGATAGCAATGAACCGCGCCGGCCGCGACAGCTTTTTCACCCGGCCAAGATCCCGGCCTCGCTTCAGCCATGCGCGTACCTGCGCAGGTTCAAGAGCAAGCAATCCAGCAAGCTCCTTCTCCCCTCTGGCTATCGCCAGGTACCGCACCATGTGCGGCCAGATGATCTCAAAAAGGTCGATCTCCTCCTGTGGTCTTCCGGATGGGGACAGCTTCGCTCCGCCGTCGGAAACTTGGTCCTGAGGAGCGCCCGAGTGGTCTCCTTCTGCGGTGGGTAGTTCGCTATTCTCGCTGGCGGTGAATGTTCCGTGTGCCGCCCGGGCCTCCAACCAGTCATGCAGGTTGATGCTCTGTGACATCTCGGACAGACGAAGAGGAATTCCCCCTTCACGGATCAGCACTCTATTGCCTTCCGGCACTTCGTCGTCCGCCCGCACGAAAACAGGAACCCACTTCGCTTTCAGGTTCTCGAGGGCACCGGCGCGGGTCCCGCCAGTCTCTGCGGAGGCGTTCACGACAAGCGCCCAATCGCTCAGAGCGTAGACGTACTTGTTTCGATCCATCGCGCGCCAGACAGTGAAGCGGGCGGACGGCTCGAAGGGGGAGGCGAGAACTAGCGCTCCCTTCTGAACGGCGGGCCGGTACTTTCCGGAAACCGCTGCCTTTTCGAGGCTGTCGGAGAGCACCCCGACCGCCCTGCCCCCCTCCTCGAGCGCGGTCAGCATCGCCGTGCTGTCGATCCCGCGAGCGCCGCCCGAGACCAAGGCGATCCCCTGGCGGCCGGCCAGGGCACCGACCCTCCACGCGAAGTCCTCCGCGCTCGCATCCATCTCGCGAGAGCCGACCACCGCCAGACCGCCTTCGGAGAGAAGCGCGGGATCTCCGGCACCGTAGAGGAGCGGCGGAGCGGCGCGTCCGAGGCGAGTTTTCAGCCTTCGTGGATAGAGATCATCGCTGCGGCTGAGCACCCACGAGCCGCGATTCGTCCAGCTCTCGACGGCAATGGCCATCGCTCCGCCGCGATCAAGAAGAGAAAGAACCCGCGGCGGGTCAAGGGATGGTCCGCTCTCGTTTCCATCCGGAAGAACTCTCCCGGGCTGCAGAAGGTCCGCAGGCCGCATTGCGTTCTCGTGCAACCACTGGGCGAGTCTGTTGTACTCAGCTACGGACAGCGGCTTGACGTCTGCCTCTGGCTTCTTACCGAAGGTGCCGCAGAGCAGGAGGACTGCCTGGGTATCCGGGGTGAGGACATAATTCAGCATCGGTCACGCATCCCTGCCGGCGGTGGATGCCAGCGCCAACGGAAACACCTTTCCACTGCCCGCTGCCCGCAGCTGGACCGCGAGCACGGTGAAGGTCCAGCGTGAATCGACAGTGTCATCGACGAGCAGCACGGGCCCGGAGATTCCCGGCCATCGCTGAACCCGAAAGACGTTCGCGATGTTCTTTGCCTGTTGGTAGCTATTCTGCATGTTCTTCTGCGGCTCTGCACTTCCCAGGCTGATAATGCAATCCACGAAGCGCAGGCCGAGTGCTCGGGCCAGGCGCAGGGTGAAATCACGTACAAGGCCAGGGTGTCGAGTTGACGGCACGCAAGTGATCCAGGTGGGTGCCGGTTCCGGTCTCCACGTCCGGACCCATTCTCTTGCTCGCTCGACCAGTTCGTCGGGGAGGCGTTCCTCGATGAGCTTACCGCGCCTCACGAGGGGGCCGTATCCCGCATCGCCCCAGTGTGACAACGCGTAACCCGGTGCTGCACGGAGATGCTCCGGAATCTGGCCTGACCAACCCCGTGACGCCAGTGCATCGCCCGGCCAGCGGCTCCGCGGCTCGATAGGATGCACACAGCGGCGAAGGAACCGCTCGGCGGCCTCGACACGCTGCGGACTACAACCGATGGGGACCAGGGGCTTTCCAACGCAGACCGAACACCGGCCACACGCGGCCGCATGTGGATCGCTCAGCTCCCGGGCGAGAAACTCCATCAGGCACTGCTCACTACGGACGTATAGATCCATCCGGTGCTGTTCCTCCCGGCGGAGACGGCAGAGTTGGGCCACCTTCTTACGATCAACGATATAGCGAACCGGATTGCGCACCCACCGGCTCCCTAGCTTTCCCACTGCCGCCGGGGTGTCGGTGGACAGGATCTTCAATGCCTTTTCGAGCTGACCACGCGTGAGGTTTACCTCTCGCTCGATCTCCGTCAGCGTCAAGCCTGCCACTGCTTTCTCGAGTGCGGTGAGAATCGCCTCGACATGGGCTTCGGGTGGGAAGGCGGTGCGGATGAAGTAGTCGGCAATCTCGGCGTCCTCCGAGCCGCTGAGCAGAATTCCGTATGCTTCTGCGAGCGCGCGGCCAGCGCGGCCGACCTGCTGATAATAGTGAACTACTGAAGCAGGCCGCTGAAAGTGAACCACGAATCCGAGGTCCGGCTTGTCGAAACCCATCCCGAGTGCCGAGGTGGCAACCAGCGCTTTTACCTCGTTGCGCAGCAGCCGCTCTTCCAGGGCGGAGCGCTCCTCGGAGGGCGTCGAGCCCGAGTACGCGTGGGCATCGATGGCCTGCGACTGGAGCCACTCGGCTACCTGCTTGGTATCACGAACCGTCAATGCGTAGATGATGCCAGACCCAGGCATCATCGGCACCTGCTCGGCGAGCCACCCCAACCGGGTGGCAGCGCTCGGCATGTGCATCGTCTGCAAACGGAGGCTTGTACGAACCAGAGGACCTCTGAGCACCCGCAAGGGGATACGGAGCTGCGCTACTACATCGGCGACGACCCGCTCGCTCGCTGTCGCCGTCGTCGCCAGCACCGGTACCGGACGCGGCAACGCCTGGATCACGCGGGCGATCCGCCGGTAGTCCGGTCGAAAATCGTGGCCCCAATCCGAGATGCAATGCGCCTCATCGACGACGAAGAGGCCAATACGAGGTGCAACCGGGAGGAGCACTTCCTGTCTAAACTGCTCGTTCGCGAGCCGCTCGGGCGAGATGAGCAGAACGTCAACCGCACCCAGACGGATCCGGCGCTTGATCTCTCCCCACTCCTCCGGATTCTCGGAATTCATGGAGGCTGCCCGCACTCCGATCCGCTCCGCAGCAGCGATCTGGTTGCGCATCAGGGCGAGGAGGGGCGAGATCAGCAGCGTCGGGCCCGCACCCTGGTCCCGCAGGAGCCGGGTCGCCAGGAAATAGACCAGACTCTTTCCCCAGCCCGTACGCTGAACGACCAGCATCCGCGCACGCTCACGGAGGAGTAGGTCAATCGCCTCCCACTGACCGTCACGGAAGGTCGCAGTCGGCGATCCGATAGCATTGCGAAGGAGTTCTTCGGCATGGGTTCTCAGGAGATGGTTTGGGGAGGGCGGCATGAGAGGACCTCCGGAGGGTAAAGTGATGGCTGAAAACAAGGTTGAGCAGGTGATCAGGATGAATCGTCAAAGTCTTGTGGAGGATGGCGGGGGCGCCTCGACCGGCTACCCGCCTCCTCGTACGATGCGGATTCCGAACGGCTGGTTACAGAACAGTGGCGCTGACCGGTAGGAAAGAACAGCAGTAGCCTACCCCAGCCCGTGAATCGACGCGCCGAGCTGCCGTAGGGTCTCGTGCACCTGCTGCTCGACCACCTTCTTCGGTATTCCCTCGGCAGACTTCACGTCGATCTCGATGGTAAAGGTGAATTCTCCCACCTCTCGCGAAAGGGGAATGAACACGCCGCGGCTCAGATCCGCCAGCTTGCTCGATGGGATTCCCGAAGCGCGCAATGCAACCCGGGGCAACCGGTCGTTTTCTGTAGCCGGCGGCGCTGTAGTGGTCAGCCCGGGAAATGCGGGCTGCGGGCCAGGTGGAGGCGCTGTCGGACCAGGAACCGGTGACGGTGGTTCGGAGCCCGGCACCGGCTCCGGTTCCACCCTCTCCTTAAGTGTCCGCGCCCGTTCCGCAGTGAGCAGGAACATGTCCTCGCTGAACTGGATCCAGCTGGCCGCTATCGACTCGCCGAACTTGACCGTCGTCGGCACGATGTCGCCGGCAGTGCCGGAGCCGATGCCGAGCAGCTCGTTGGCCACGCCCTGGGCTACCGCCTCTGCAATGATCGCCTGGTCGGCAGGTACCGGGAGGCCGGGGTCTTTGTAGAACTGCTCGAGGATGACGGCGAGGCTGACCGCATCGGCGTTGCCGAGGAACTTCGCGCGCAGGAGCTGCGCGCTGGGCGGACGGGTGAGGATCTTCTGACGCGGATCGTCGGTCAGCTCCTTCCAGTGCCAGGAGTCGAGGTTCTCGCGACCCACCGTCGGCTGCCCGAGATCGATGCGCTCCAGTCCCCCACCGGCCATCGGTACGGCGAGGGTGCGGTACAGCTCGCGTACCCGCTGCGGAAGATTCTCGTTCAGATCGCGCAGACGGCGGGCGACGTCCTGCTGCTTTTCGCGCATGCCGGGGCGCTCGTCGTTCGCGATCTCCTGCTTGATCTCCTGGAGCGCGAGGAGCTCGCGGATTTCGTCCGCGAGCCGCATGTGGCGGGCGCTGTCCGGAAGCGCGAAGAAGAGCGTGTTCTTGTAGACGCGGAAGCCGTCGCCTTTGCGGTCGATCCATCCCTTCAACTCGTCCAGTGACGGAGTGGCATCTGGGTCCATCACCGCGAGCTTGAGCTCTCTCGTGTCCGGAATGGCGTCGCTGCCGCGCGGCCAGAGATAGGTGCGAAACTTGGTGCCCAGCTCCCGCTTGATCGCCTTCTCCAGCTCCTCGCGCGCCGCGCCGGGCTGAACCCCGATCTTCCTGTCGATGATCATGCGGTTCAGGTTGGGCACGCTGGAGAAGTAGTACTGGTCGCCGCGCGTGTTGAGGTACCACAGCTCGTTGGCCTGCTTCTGCAGCACCTCGGTCACCAGCGGCGCGATGGTGTCGGGGCGCAGGACCGCCAGCTTCACGTAGGCGAGTGTGGCGCCCTTGTGCGTCTCGTCGGCGGCGAAGGAGTGCAGGAAGACGCCGGTGGCGATGCGCTCGGCCAGGTGCTTCCACTCGCGATTGCGCCGGTCCAGCGCCTGTGATTTGGCTTCCAATCCGGCGATGTCGGAGGCGATGATCCCCTCGTACTCCGGTCCGAGGTGCTTGAGGAACTCGCGTCGGATGGAATCGCGTCCGAGGTTGATGTCACCCGGCAGAATGAGGTCGAGGCTGACCTCGCGCTCGTACAGGTCCTCCACCACGTTGGCGAGCAGCCGCAGCACGCCGCGGGTGCGCTGAAAGGAGGAGAAGGTGCTCCAGCGCTCGTACAGGGTGTCGATCACGTCCGGGTGGAAGGGGTAAGCCGCCTCCAGCTTCCGCCGATAATCTCCCTCACGAGCCTTGGCCGGTAGTTCGTCTTTGTGCTCCTGGTACTTGGCGACGTAGCGATCCGCCACCTCCCGCACCCGCGCCTCATCCTTGATGGTTTCGAAGAGACGGCGGCGAATGATGGAGTAGATCTCCTCGCCCTGTACGGGAGTGGTGAAGCTCTGGAGCCGGCCGAAGGTTTTCTCCAGCTTGGCCAGGTTGTTCTCATGGGCGTCGCCGTAGTCCTCGAGGTCGCTGGAGGGCAGGGTGACCAGCATCAGACCCTTCGGCAGGCTCGCGACCGCCTCAGTCAGCTCCTGGAAAAATGCTCGCGTCTGCGCGGCGAGTGTGCTGTCCTCCACACGGACGCCGCTGGCGCGCACCACGTACTCCAGGATCTCGTCGAACAGCAGCACGAACGGCTGCAGGGGCTCGAGCATGGTGCGCAGGTCTGCCTTGCCAGGCGCTACGCGGGCGCGGTCATCGGCCTCCAGCCGGCGGAACGCTGCGCGTGTCGGGTCGAGCTGGAAGGCGACCTCTCCCCACAGGGTGCGCCGATGCACGCCGTCCGAGTTCGTCCCCGCCGACGGATTGAGCTGTGTGCCGACTACCACCGCTATGTTGGCGTCCGCCAGTCCGACCTCCGCAGGTAGCAGCTCGCGCACCTCGGCGCCGTGCTTCAGGTAGTGGTAGACGGACACGAGCGCGTGGGTCTTCCCGCCTCCGAAGGGCGTCTTCAGCTCGACCACAGAGGGTCCCTTTCCGGTGGTGAGCTTCTCGTGGACCTCCCGGAGCAGGTTGGTCAGCCCGCTCGTCAGGTAGGTCTTGCGGAAGAATGTGTAGGGATCGTTGTAGTCAGCGGCAGCGCGGCCGGCGGCCACGTCTCCGAGGTCGGCGGCGAAGACGGCCTCATCGAAGTCACCGCGGCGGATGTCCTCGTGCGGACGGGCGATATCGAACCAGGTGCTCATTCGGATGTCGATTCAGGTTGTTTGGATTCGGCTTCTTCCGCCGGCTGGGAGAGCTCGGGGATGGCAGCCTGGATGGCATCGCGAATTCGACCGGCACGGGCCAGGGCGTCGCGGGCATCGGAAAGCCTCGGCGATGTCCCGCCGAGAGGATACCGGGGCTCCACTGCGAAGGTGGTCAGGACGGAGGCATCCCCGAGGAGGTTCGGTAGCGACGGATCGTGCTGCTCGGCACGCTCAAGAAGGACTTCGAGGATGTGGATCTTCGGTGGCTCCTCGCCATGCACCACGAGGAATCCTTTCAGATACTTCTCCGCAGCCTGCTGACAGTGGAACGTCGCCGAGCGTATCTCCGGCGGATCCGCCTCGAGCAGGAGCTTCGCACTACGCAGATCCCCCTCCGCGATGTCGAACCACTCCCGGGCAGCCTGGAGCGCCTTCGGATCAGCCATGGTCATGGAGACGCCTCCCGTGGCGAGCGACCGTGTAGGCAAGGTGGCCGGGTGTGTCCTTCCAGTACTCGAAGGTCTCCTGGTCGAGCACGAAGATGTCCATCGGCACCATCATGCCACGAAAGAGCG
>JACDHR010000172.1 GCA_013820915.1 Gemmatimonadota bacterium | reverse complement strand
CCCAGGCAAGGGCTCAGGCGGGGAAGAGCGAGGGCGAAATGTTGGGTACGGTTATAAAGGGAAGATCGGGCATGCCATCGGCAGCAAATTCAGGCTTGCTCTGACCTACTCCGACCTGCCAGCGGCCGGTTCGAGCTCCTCCGCGAGCTGATGCAGGTGCGCTCCGCGCTGACGCAACCCCCGGCGAGCTAGCCGATGGATAACGGGCTGCGCCCCACCGTCACGTCAGACGGCTATAATCTTCCGCGCGTGGGCGATCTCGCGCTCCTCGATCGGACGGACCTGGGAGGCAAGCAGCGTAGCCACAGCGATCGTCTCGCCATCGAGCGTCATGAACTCCACCTCGTAAGCTTCCCCACCCCGGTGAATCAACACCACGGTTCTCGGATCACCCGCGCGCAATCCGTGCTCGGGAAGGTCCACGGACAACGCGACAACGTCATGTTCGGAGATCACGATCGCTCCGGCGTCCTCAAGCAGTCACTGCATACTCTACGGAGCGCGGGTTTTCTACCCGGGTAGACGCGTTCAGAATCTCCAATCCCACGACGTTCCCATCGCCGTCGTAATCCAGGATTATTCCGGGCTTGTCTTCGTCGCTCTCGGCAATCGGTGTGCTGTTCAGCACGATGCGCAGCACGTCCACCTCGGGATCGTAGATCACTTTCATCAGGTCCTCCAGTACTTGGCAAGCTTGCTGGTACGGTACACCGTAACCACCACTGCCGGGTCCGCGGAATCGTCCACGACGGCGCGCAGCAGGTAGGTACTGCTCCCACCGAGGTCCAGGCGCGATTGGTATACTCGTGTTCCGCCGTGTCCCGGCACGATCTGCTCCGGGCTATTCAGCACGGAATCGAGCAGAGCGGGTGGGATCTGGCGACGCTCCAGATGTCCCCGCTATTTCCACGCCTGCTTCACCACCTGCGGCACGAAGGTTTCGCGGTGCTCAGCCCGTGCAAACAGCGACCTCCGTGCCGTGAGCATGTGCAGCGCTGGCTCACACAAAGTATGGCGGAACAGTTCTCGAACTCCTTGCCCTCGCTGTGAGATACCGAACTACGGATCGGAGTAGACGTAGAGGTGGCGAAAACGCGTCCTGCGCCTGCGCTGGAGATCGTCGGCGAGATCCAGTCGGAGGCCGGTTTTGGTGGGCGTGAACAAGAACGGATCACGCGGCGGCGATCCCGTCGGAGCCCGGTAAGCGATGTCCAGCGGCTCATAGTGGGTATCGGCGTGGACCTTCCACGGCCGCCCCTGGTAGCGGAAGCGGCCCACCACGTCGAAGTTCCCGCCGGAGAGCTGCCCATCCAGCCGGCCATGATCCGGGTTGGCTGCCCGGAGCGGCTGAATCACCGACTCGTAGAAGGCTTCGAAAGAAGGATAGATCATTGGCTCACTTACTCCTCACCCCATTCCTCTACCCCGCGGTCGAGCTCCCCCAGCCCCGTGGCTCCCACGCCAAGGAGCAGCTCCTCCGCCTGGGGTACAGATAGCTCCTGCACATCCTTCAGTTTGCGCTCGACGGCGCGTTTGCGCCGTCCCGCATCCTCCACCACATTGCTGGCTTCCTGCAGCTTCTTCTGCACCTTGTCCAGCACTCCGCCGAACTTGCCGAACTCGGTCTTCACGGCTCCTAAGACCGTCCAGACCTCGCTCGAGCGCTTCTGGATCGCCAGCGTGCGGAATCCCATCTGCAACGAGTTCAGCAGCGCCCACAGGGTGGTGGGGCCGGCGACCACCACCCGCCACTCGCGCTGAATCATGTCCATGAGACCCGTACGGCGGACCACTTCGGCATAGAGCCCCTCGGTCGGGAGGAAGAGGATGGCGAAGTCGGTCGTGCGCGGCGGGTTGAGGTACTTGTCGCAGACATCTTTCGCGCAGGCACGAATGCGGTTCTCGAGCGCCTTCCCCGCCACCTCAACCCCCAAAGGATCGGCGTGCTCCTGTGCCTCGACCAGTCGTTGGTAGTCCTCCTGGGGGAACTTGGCGTCGATCGGCAGCCAGACCACGTCGCCTTCATGGTCACCGCGGCCGGGAAGCTTGATCGCGAACTCGACCCGTTCACTACTCCCCTCACAGACCACGACGTTGGTGGCGTACTGCTCGGGCGTGAGTACCTGTTCGAGCAGATTGCCGAGCTGTATCTCCCCCCAGGTTCCCCTTACCTTTACGTTGGTCAGCACCTTTTTCAGGTCGCCAACTCCACTGGCGAGGTTCTTCATCTCGCCCAGCCCATTGTGCACCTGTTCGAGCCGCTCACTGACCAAGCGGAAGCTCTCGCCCAGGCGCTGCTCAAGGGCGCCCTGCAGCTTCTCGTCCACGGTCTGGCGCATCTGTTCGAGCTGGCGGGTGTTGTCCTCGCGAATGTGCTGCAGCTTGGTCTCGACCACGCCGCGGAGTGCCTCCAGCCGCTGTTCGTTCGATTCCGTGAGGCGGCCGAGCTGCGTGGAGAACCCCTCGAGCTGCGCCTTCTGCAGCGCCGTGAGATCGCCCACGGAGCGGAGGACCGAATCGTTGAGGCCCTTGAGGGTTGTACCCAGCTCCTCGCGGAGGCGAGAGGAACCAGTCTCGTTCGTCTCCGTGAGCCGGGTGAGGCTCCCCAGCAGACCGTCGAGTTGCTTCTGCTGGGCACCAGACATCTCGCCGAGGTTCTGGAGCACCAGCTCTCCCATCCCCTTCATCGAGGCACCTACTTCCTCGCGCAGACCACGAGCGTGGGCGCCCGATTCTTCCCGGCCGGTGGCGATCTCTTCGCGGACGGCACGCTCCGTCCGCTCCTGTGCCCTGTCAAAGGCATCCAGTCGCCCGTGCAATGGGGAGACGTCGAGGGCGGGGCGGCGGCGGAGCACTGCTGCCTGCATGGCAATGCAAACGAGGAGCAGGATAACGACGAGGGGGAGGAGGATCTCGATCATTGAAGGCCCTGTTACGGTGATCGTGGTGTTAAGGTTTTGCGATCTGCCCTACTGCGACTGGTTGCGCGGATTTCCGGCGCACCCTCGATCAGACGGTCTCCGGCTAAAGCGCAAGAATTTCCTCTCGAACGTACTCCTTGAAAGAATCGACATCGATGAAGAAGCGGTACCCAGCGGCGTTCGCTGCTTCCTCGGTCTCCCGCACCTCATCGATGAGCAACGCCACCGGCTGGCTCAGGCCTTCCTGCAGACCGTTCGGCCAGGAGAGATCGAGCACCGCGAGCGGCTGACCCGTGGCTTCGTCCACCAGCTCGTACTCCAGTTCGCCGTCCGGGAGGCCCTGCGCGACAATCCAGTCGTTGACTTCCACCAGCACCTGCATCTCCTCGTCGTTTTCCACACCGCCCGTGATCGCTACCGGCTCGCGGTCCAAGATGGAGGGGACCTCCTCACGCTCCGGCTCGGCCGCCGTGCCGCCGCGCAGGCTCTCCAGGAACTCGTTGGCCGCGTTGGCAAGCAGCTCCCGCCGCGCCTCCAGGAAGGCCGGGTAGTTCTCGATCTTCCATAGCTCCCGGTTCATTGGGATCCAGTGTGACTCGACGACACCAGGATTGCGGGCGACGAACTCTTCCAGATACACGGCCGGATCACCGTCCGAGACGCGGAGGTTGGTCTCCTGCGTGAGGAAGGTGAAGTTCGCCAGAGCGTTGACCATCGGCATGTCGTAGCCGTGCCTGTAGAGACGTGCCTTGGGGAAGATGTGGTGCAGCTGCAGGCTCGAGGTCTTGCCCAGAAGATGGCTCGACAGTTCCACCTCGGTTTCCCAATCACGCGCCTTCCAGACGCGAGTTAGCATGTAGAGCAGCGGGTAGAACCGGGCGCCGCGGTTCCAGCCGGTGAAGTCCTGGGGCTGGATGCGCAGGTCGCCACGGTCGCGACGGAGCTGCTGAATCAGCCGGTCGAGCGCGCCTTCCTTTTCCTCGATCAAACGAAGGTCTTGGTTCAGCACCGTCTCGGTGGAGCCCGCGTAGCGTCCCCAGAGCATGGTGTGCACGTACCAGTACAGCAGCCTGTCACGCTCGTGGTGGTCCTCGAAGAGGCCGTTGCGCTGTGCCAGGTACCGTGCGAGCAGCGGGAAGGAGTACCGGCTGCCGAGCACCCGGTCGTGGTCCAACCCCAGCCGGGACGCTACGAGGTTGAGCAGCCGATCGATGTATTTCTCCGCGTCCATCAACCCCTGCTTGAACCGCGCGGTCTCCACGTCCTTGAGGAAGGAGAAGAAGGCTTCACCGGTCAGGATCGTGTTGATGTTGCGGAGCAGCCAATCGAGCTTGAAGTGGAAGCCTGCCTTCTCGTACTTGCGGAGCCGCGCCTGCATCTCGTCGCGCGCCTTGGGCCACTCGGCGCAGATCTTGGCCAGCGCCAGGTCGCCCTTGGAGAGCTTGGTACCGCCGCTGTTGACCTTGTTGAAGATCTCCACCACCACATCGACGGTCTTGTCCTCACCGGTGACCTCGTCGATGTGGAAGTCGATCTCCTTGACGCTGCTGATGGAATTCAGCCGGTTGATGTAGGTGGTGAGGTTCGCCGCCAACTCCGGCGCCTGCGCGATCCGCTGGAGGAAGTCCCCCAACCCCTTCTGCATCAATTCGGTGACGCTGATCCAGCGTGGATCACCGCCCATCTTGAGCGGCGCGTAGAACTGGAAGACCTGCTCGTCCAGATGGAAATACAGGCCGGTGAACGTATCCTTGTTGCCGTCGAAGAAGCGCGGCGGCGCACCCCGGATGATGCCGTACAGTGTGGTGATCCGCTGCTGACCGTCCAGCAGCAGCTTGACGACCCCGGCCTGCAAGGGCCCGTCGCCACGGGCGTCGGCGTTCTCCGTCCTGGTGGTCCAGACCAGCAGGCTGCCGACCGGGTGCTTCTTGTACAGCGAATCCATCAGCCCGCGGACCTGATCGCGGTTCCAGACATAGCCGCGCTGGAACTCGGGAAGCGCAACCCCGCCGTCGTCGATCTGATCGAGGATCGTGGAGATTTTCATGGTGTTGCAGGTGGGTCAGGGTAATCGGTGGATGCTCGACGCGTCCTCCGTCACGAGCCTCGACGTGAGGCGTGAGAGGGTTCGTCAGGATCATGAACGGTATACGCCGCAGCCAGCCCCTGCAGCGTCCAGCTATCCCGAACGGCGTCGTGCGGGATCAGCAGGTACGACCACGGCTTGCCGCCGTGCTGCAGCTCGTGCTCGGTGGCGCGCTGGCACCAGAGGACCGCCGCGCGGGCTTTGGCCTGCACGTCGGCGTCCTGCATATCGCTGGCGCGCTTCGGCTCGAGGAGGTACTTGGCCGTAGTGGTCTCGACCACGAAGTCCGGCTCGTAGGCCTGATCGCGTCCGTAGTAGATCTTGAACTGGTCCCGGGGCGGCTTGAACCACTTCTGCACGTCGGCGTCGTCTTCGAGGATCACGGCGAGGCGGCGCTCGGTGTCGGAGTCGAACTTCTGCTCGGGGTAGAGGCAGCGCCGGAAGCCGCCGAAGCGCATGCCGCGGATGTACTGCCGCTCCTCGACAGGCTGCCGGAAGGGGCGCGGCGGCTCGCCGGCAGGGGAAGAGAACACGGTCGAGCGCAGGGTGGTGAAGCCGGCGTTCACCCTGGCCTCGTAGTCGGTGGCACGTTCCCAATAGTGCGCCTGCATCTGCGAGTGGATCAGCTCGGCCAGGCGCCGGCCGTGGAACTGGAGCACGTTGCGGACGGCGTCCTCGTCCGGGAGATAGGATCGCAGGTGCGCCACCATCTGGCCGGCGAGCTTGTAGAGCAGGTCGGCATGATCGTCGTAGGAGATGTCGTCGTGGTCTATCAGCGCGCGCACCAGGTAGTTCTCCAGGCGCGGCTCGAAGTCGCCGCCCGCGCCGCTCGAGAGGCGCTCGCGCTCGTGCGTGCGCAGGTGCTGGATCAGGATGTCCATCGCCACGGGCTGCACCCGCACGCCGCTGACGTCCAGGTCGAAGTCGTCGAAGCCGGAGGTCACCTCTCCTCTGGGGAGCACGACGATGCGCGGGATGTCGATGGAGCGCTCGATGAAGAGGTCCACCGCGCGGGAAACGATCTCGACCACATCCGGCGCCTCGGTGAGGCCCTCCATCTCGGTCTGGGCCGTCCTGAAGTTGGCGGCGACCTCCGCGGCGAGCTTCTCCTTCACCTCCGGGTTTCGCAGGTCGGCGGAACGCGGGAGGTGGGTGTAGTTCTGCACGGCCTCGATGGTGGCCCTCGCGATCTGCTGCTCGACGGGTGTACGGAAGAGCACCTCGGGCTGCGCCACGCCGTCGCCGGAGGGGGATGCCGGCGCCGTCCGCATGATCTCGGTCTCGATGCCCGGCTGCACGACTACGGTCTCCCGGCGCTCGACGGCCACGTCGCGACCGATCACCACGCCGGTGCGGATGATGGAGTCGGGGTTGTTCGCCTGGTCCACGATCTCCTGGAAGCGGTCGTGGGCGATGATGGTAAGGCGATCCACCGCGGGAACGCCCACGCGCTTGCCGTACGGGAGGCGCAGTCCCCGGCCGATGGATTGCTCGACGAGCGTGCGCGAGTTGGCGGCGCGCAGCGGAACGATGGTGTAGAGGTTCCGTACGTCCCAGCCCTCCTTGAGCATGTTGACGTGGACGACCACCTCCGTGGGGTTGTCGGGGCTCTCGACGGAGATCAACTGCTCGACGGTCTCGTCGCGCTCCTCGCCCCGCTGGTTCGAGTGCACGGTGATGACGCGGCCGCGGTAGCGCCCCTCGAAGAAGGCATCGTCCTCCATGGTGCGGACGAGATCTCCGGCATGCGTGGTGTCCTGCGCCACCACGAGCATGAAAGGCTTCACGCGCGGGAGGTCGTTCTCGCGGGCGAAGGTCTCCAGATCCACCTTGACGCTCTCGTGCACGCGGATGCCGTCCTCGAGCTTCAGCCGCTCGAGCTGCGGCTCGGTGTAGGCCGCGGCGTTGAAGTTCTCGCGGGTGGCGACCGCGGGCTCCTTCACGAAGCCGTCCGCCAGGGCGCTGGCGAGCGGATAGCTGTAGATGACGTTCCTGAACGGCTCGCTGCGGCTGCCGGCCTCGACCTGCGGCGTCGCCGTCAGCTCCAGCCCGAGCACAGGCTTCAGCTCGTTGATGGCGCGGATGCCTGCGCTGGCGCGGTAGCGGTGCGACTCGTCCATGAGCAGCACCAGGTCGTCGAGGCCGGCGAGGTAGTCGAAGTAGCTCTCCCCGATGTACTCGTGCAGGCGCTTGATGCGGGGCGCCCGGCCGCCGCGCACCTCCGAGTTGATCTTCGAGACGTTGAAGATGTTGATGTGCACGCCGCGCTCGCCGAAGAGGTCTACGGCCCGCACGCCGCGCCCGCTCTCGTAGTTCTCGCCGGTGATGATCTCCGGCGGGATGGCGGCGAACTCGGCGATCCCCTGCAGCACGTACTTCGGGTGGTTCGGCGTGAAGTCGGCGATCAGCTTGTTGTAGATCGTCAGGTTGGGCGCGAGCACGAAGAAGTGCCGCACCCCGTGCGCGAGGTGCAGGTAGGCGACGAAGGCGCCCATCAGGCGCGTCTTGCCCACGCCGGTGGCGAGCGCGAAGCAGAGCGAGGGAAAGTCGCGCTCGAAGTCCTCGACGCTCGGGAACTCGGAGCGAATCACCTCCAGCGCCAGGTCGAGGTCCTGCTCCTTCTCCAGCGGGACGATCTCGGTGACGCGCGCCAGGATCTCGAGCGACTCGCGCTGCGGCGGGCGCAGGCTGAGGCGCCCGCTGATGGCGTTGACGTGGCGCTGGCTCTGCGCGGGTGCGGTCAGGATGTGCGGGCTCATCGGACGATTACCTCCACCGCGAGACTGGGGTCCGCGGCTGCGGGACCGTAGTGGAGCAGCTCGATTCCGATGACCTCTCCGGCGGCGTTCTTCATCAGCACGACCTCTTCCATGGTTTCCTCACACACATGCTCGTCCAGCGGATCGCCCAACCACACGGTCAGCGTACGTCCCGCCGTATTGTGGATCACTCTGATCCTGTCCATATCGCCTCTCCCGTCTTGACCGCCGGTCGGTCGGCGGTGCGAATGCTCTCCAGCGTGTGCTGCTCAGTACGCCTTGTCGCGAGGGAGGATGCGGAGCACCGACAGCGTGTCTGCGGCAGGATCACGCGCGAATCGGACACGCCAGTT
>JACDHR010000171.1 GCA_013820915.1 Gemmatimonadota bacterium | reverse complement strand
TGCGGGTGGTGACGCTCGGGGGGCAGCGGCGGCCGCTGATGCTGCGCCGTTCGCGGGGGTTCGTTCCCGGGCCGCTGGCGCTTCCCGTCGCCGCCGACCGGCCGCTGCTCGCCTGCGGCGCCCAGCTCAAGAACACCTTCTGCGTGGCGAGGGCGGAGCGGGCGTGGGTCGGTCCCCACATCGGCGACCTCGAGAACTACGAGACGCTGCGCTCCTTTCGGGAGGGGATCGGCCACTTCGAGCAGCTCTTCGCCGGCGCGCCGGAGATCGTCGCCCACGACCTGCACCCGGAGTACCTATCGACTAAGTACGCGCTCGACCGCGCGGAGCGGGAGGGCCTGTACTCGAGCGGTGTTCAACACCACCATGCGCACATGGCCGCCTGTCTCGCGGAGCACGGGGAAACGGGTCCGGCGCTCGGGGTGATCTTCGACGGAACCGGCTACGGCCCGGACGGTACGGTGTGGGGAGGCGAGCTCCTGCTCGGCGACCTTGCCAATTACGAGCGCATGGGTTACCTATGGCCGGTGCGAATGCCCGGTGGCGAGGCAGCGATCCGCGAACCGTGGCGCATGGCCTGCGCCTGGCTGGCGGAGGCGTACGGCGGCGAGCCGCCGCTCCCAGCGGCCCTGGCGCGTCAGGTCGATCCCGCGCGCTGGAAAGCTGTGGCCTCCCTGGCGCGCACGGGGCTTGCCTCGCCCCTCACCACCAGCGTCGGGCGGCTGTTCGATGCCGTGGCCGCGCTCTGCGGCGTCCGTGCGCGCGTGAGCTACGAGGGGCAGGCGGCGATCGAACTGGAACAGGCCGCGGACCCGGCGGAGGACGGGGGCTACCCGATGCCCGAGGTGGAGCGCTCCGGCGCGATCGTTCTCGACGCGCGCGAGTTGATCCGCGCCGTCCGCGCCGACCTTGACGAAGGCGTCGCCGTGAGCGCGGTCGCCGCGCGCTTCCACAACGGCCTGGCCGACGCGACCGCCCGCACTGCCGTCTCGGAGGCGGCACGCCGTGGAGTCCGCACGGTCGTTCTCTCGGGCGGCGTCTTCCAGAACGTGTGGCTGCTGGAGCGCCTGGCCGCGGGTTTGGAAAGGAGAGGGCTGCGGACGCTCGTGCCCGAGCGGCTCCCGCCCAACGACGGCGGGATCTCGTACGGCCAGGCAGCGGTCGCGGCCGCACGGCAGGCCGCGGGGCTGCGGCCGCTCGGAACAGGACTTGCACTTCGAGACTGAACCCTCCATCACCAAGGGTCACCCCATGTGCCTTGCGATTCCCGGTCAGGTCGTTCAGATCGTCGACGAAGAGAAGCGGCTCGCCAAGGTTGACGTCACCGGCGTCCACCGCACCATCAACATCAGCCTGCTCGACTCCGAGGATGGCCGCGACGCCGGCGCGCAGCCGGGGGACTGGGTCCTGATCCACGTCGGCTTCGCCATGTCCAGGATCGACGAAGCCGAGGCCCGCACCACGCTCCGCCTCCTCGAGATGATGGGGGAAGAATACGAGCAGGAGCTCGAGGAGTTCTTTTCGAGCGAAATCCAATGAGCCGCCCGCCGAGCCCCGAAGACCGGTGCGCCACCGAGGGGCACTGCATCACCTGCTCGGACGAGGGCGTGCCGATGCGCGTTTTGGAGGCCGGTGACGACGGCCTCGCCCTCTGCGCGGACGCGGAGGGCCGGCGCAGCGAGGTGATGACCGGCCTGGTCGGCGCCGTCTCGGCCGGGGACACGCTGCTGGTTCATGCGGGCACCGCGCTTACCTGCCTCAACGGAACGGAAGGAGGCCGCGTATGAAGTTCGTCGATGAGTTCCGCGACGCAGATCTCGGGCAGGTGCTCGCCGAAAAGATCCGCGCCACCGTCGAGCCCGGCCGCCACTACAAGATCATGGAGGTGTGCGGCGGCCACACGCACACCATCTACCGCTACGGCGTGGACGACCTGCTCCCGGCCAACGTGGAACTGGTGCACGGCCCCGGCTGCCCGGTGTGCGTAATTCCCATGGGCCGAGTCGATGACGGGATCGCGGTCGCCAAGCAGCCGGGCGTAATCCTGACCTGCTTCGGCGACATGATGCGCGTGCCTGGCGGCACCAGCACGTTTCTCGATGCCAAGGCCGAAGGCGCGGACGTGCGCATGGTCTACTCGCCGCTCGACGCGCTCCGCATCGCCAAGCAGAACCCCGACCGCGACGTGGTATTCTACGCCATCGGCTTCGAAACCACCGCGCCTTCGACTGCGCTCACCCTGATGAGGGCGAAAGCCGATGGCGTGAAGAACTTCTTCTGCCTCTGCAATCACGTCACCATCGTCCCGCCGCTCCGCGCGCTGCTCGAATCGCCGGACCTGCGCCTCGACGGCTTCATCGGCCCCGGGCACGTCTCGACCGTGGTGGGCGCCCGTCCGTTCGAGTTCATCCCCGTGGAGTACGGTAAGCCGGTGGCGGTCTCGGGCTTCGAGCCGCTGGACCTGCTCCAGTCGGTCTACATGGTGCTGAAGCAGCTCGCCGACGGCCGCTGCGAGGTGGAGAACCAGTACAAACGCGTCGTGCCCTACGACGGCAACCCGCAGGCGCTGCGGGTGCTCGCCGAGGTCTTCGAGCTCCGGCCGCACTTCGAGTGGCGGGGGCTGGGCTTCATCTCCCAGAGCGGGCTCAAGCTCTCGGAACGCTACCGCGATTTCGACGCCGAGCTGCGCTATGAGGTTCCGGGCGTGCGCGTCGCCGACCCGAAGGCGTGCCAGTGCGGCGAGGTGCTCAAGGGCGTGATCAAGCCGTGGGAGTGTAAGGTGTTCGGCACCGCCTGCACCCCGGAGCGGCCTATCGGCACCTGCATGGTCTCCAGCGAGGGGGCCTGCGCCGCGTACTACAACTTCGGCCGCTTCGCGCGCGAGCGGGAGGTGGTATGACACCGACGGAGCAGACAGTAGCGCGGGATGTCGACCAGCGCGAGCAGGAAGCGCTCGATAAGATTGAACGTGTCCGCTCCATGCCCGCCCGCTTCCGGGACGAGCGGATCACCATGGCGCACGGCGCGGGCGGTAAGGCCACGCAGACGCTGATCGAGGGATTGTTCCTGCCGGCGTTCGGCTCGCAGACGCTGAGCGCCCTCAACGATTCCGGCATCGTCCCGCTCGACGGGGTGGGGCTTGCGCTTACCACCGACAGCTTTGTGGTGAAGCCGATCCGCTTCCCCGGCGGCTCGATCGGCGAGCTGGCGGTCAACGGCACGGTGAACGACCTCGCGGTGTCGGGTGCCCGGCCGCTCGCGCTCACGCTTTCGCTGATCCTCGAGGAGGGGCTCCCCGCCGCGGAGCTGCGCGCCGAGGTCGAGGCGATCGCACGCGCGGCGAAAGCCGCGGGCGTCGAGATCGTCGCCGGCGATACCAAGGTGGTGGAGCGCGGCCACGCGGACTCGATGTATATCTGCACCACCGGGCTGGGACGCTTGGACCCGCGCGCACGGCTGTCTCCCGCCTCACTGAAGCCCGGCGACCGCATCCTGGTTTCGGGGCGGATCGGTGACCACGGCACGGCGATCATGCTGGCGCGCGGCGAGTTCGAGCTGGACGCGGCCATCGAGTCGGATACCCGCTCACTCTGGCCCGTGGCCGACGCGCTGCTCGATGCGGCCGGCCCCGGCCTGCGCTGCATGAGGGACGCAACCCGCGGCGGAGTCGCCTCGGTGCTGAACGAGCTGGCGAAGGCCTCGGGTGTCGCCGTGCTCGTCCGGGAGCGCAACATCCCCGTCCATCCCGCCGTCGCCGGGGCATGCGAGCTGCTGGGCATCGACCCCATGTACGTGGCCAACGAGGGGAAGCTGGTGGCGGTGGTCGCGCCGGAGATGGCTGACGACGCGCTCGCCGCGCTGCGGAGCGTGCCGGGGTGTGAGGAAGCTGCGGAGATCGGGGAGGTGAAGACCGACCCGCCCGGAATGGTGCTCGTGCAGACCGCGTTCGGCGGGAAGCGGGTCATGGACCTGCTGGTGGGAGATCCGCTGCCGCGTATCTGCTGATAGCGCGGCGGGCGGGCGCACGACTTGCGGTAATTGTGTTCCCCGAACGGAGGTGGCACATGGGTGTGATCGAGATGTGGTGGCTTTCGCTGGCAGTCGCGGCCGTGGTCGTGGTCGTGGTGGCGGTCCTGCTCGGGCTGATCATCGCCGCGGCGAAGAGCATCGATGTCCACGCAGCGGAGATCTGGACGGCTGGCAAGCAGATCGCCGGAAACACGGTCGCCATCTGGATGCTGGAGAAGACCAACGAGTCGCTGGGCGAGATCACCGTCTGCGCGCGTTCCATCGAGCAGACGGCCGGCTCGATGAACGAAACGCTGCGGGCGGTGGCCGAGGCGAGGGGGTGAGCCGTGGAACTGCTCCGCATTCTCACCCTGATCTACGCCGGCGTGCTGATCCTGGCGCTCGCCGCAAGCCTGATTGCCATCTGGGTCCTCCTGCGACGTACCGCGGGAGCGCTCGCGGAGGCGAAGCGCTTGCTGCTGCGGGTCGAGCATCAGACCGCCCCGCTGCGAGATCACATCGAGCCGCTGCGCGACGGAGCGGGCGCGGTGGCCGAGGCACTGGACACCGCCGGCACGCAGCTCGAGGAGGCGGACCAACGGCTCTCCGCTCTCGCCGAAAGGCTGGGGTTGGGCACACTCGCACGCTAGGGGGTTCCATGGAAAGCGCGATTCAGATCGTCTGGTCGATCGGCCTCGTCGGGGCGCTGGTCCTGACCCTGGTGATCCTCAAGGAGGTCGCCCTGCTGCTGCGGGTGCTCGTGGGGATTCACCGCTTGTCCGAGCGGATCCGCGTTGCCGCGGAGGGAATCGCGAGTAACCTGGGACCGGTGCCGGCGCTGGCCGGGATCGCCGATCCGCTCGGGCGGATCCACGGCGCGGCTCAGGGGGTCGCCGTGTCCGCCGGCGCGCTGAACCGCGAGATGGAAACGCTCTCCCCTCCGGCTCGGGAGTCGTGAGATGATGCTTCTGCTCACCATCCTCTCCGTGCTCGCCGGCTGGGCCTTTCTCAGCCTGTTGGTGATCGGGCTGCTGCTTATCCTGCGGCCGCTGCAGGCCGTCCGCGGCTACCTGGAAAAGATCACCATGGGCGTGCGCGCCATCGAGCACCAGCTCGTGCCGCTCGGCAGCCACATCTCCCTCGTCGCGGGCTCGCTCGGCGAAACGGCCGACGCGCTGGGCACCCTGGATGCCGGCCTCGCCGCAACCGGGCGTGGGCTGGAAGCCGCCGCGCCCGCTCTCCGCCCCCACTGAGGAGGACGTATGCCCGTGCAGATGCTGACCACCACCATACCCATCGACATCAGCAAATCGGTGGAGGGGGAGACCAGTCGCACCGCGCCGGACCAGGTGGGCAACGTGGCGGGCGCCACCCAGGCGGAGCTCGCGAACCGGCTGATGCAGCACGGCGGGCGCGCCTTCATGGAGGGGCCGCTGAAAAAGGTCTACGCCTTCTGGCTGTCCGGCATGAGCTGTGACGGCTGCTCGATTTCCGCGCTGGGGGCCACCGAGCCGTCCGTGGAGGAACTGCAGACGGGTGCGCTCCCCGGCATGCCGGTGCTGGTGCTGTATCACCACGTTCTCACCATCGAGGCCGGTGACCATTTCACCAGCCAGATCCAGAAGGCCGCGAACGGGGAACTGGACGCTCCGTTCGTGATCATCTACGAGGGCTCGATCGCCGACGAGAACCTGACGGTAGACGGCGAGCCCTGGTCCGCCGAGGGCGCGGTGCCGCTCTGGGGGAATTCCGAGGAGCGCCGCGGCGTGGCGACCGCCGAGTGGGTGCGCCGCATGGCGCCGGGCGCCGCGGCCACGATCGCGGTCGGCACCTGCGCCACCTGGGGCGGGATTCCGGCATCCGCCGGCAACCCCACCGGTGCAATGAGCCTGATGGATTTTCTCGGCCAGGACTACCGCAGCGCGTACGGGCTCCCGGTGATCAACATCCCCGGCTGCGCCCCGGTGGGCGACAACTTCACCGAAACGGTGGCGATGCTGCTGCTCTTTCTTAATCAGCAGGCGCCGCTCCCGGAGTTCGACGAGCTGGGCCGCCCCGCGTGGCAGTTCGTGGACACGGTGCACCGCCACTGCCCGCGCGCGGGTTGGTACGAGGAAGGGACCTTCGCCAAAGAGTACGGCGACAAGGAGTGCCTGGTGGAGATCGGCTGCTGGGGGCCGGTGGTCAACTGCAACATCACCGAGCGCGGCGCCACCGGGCACGTGGGGGGATGTATGAGCGCGGGGGGGGTGTGCATCGGCTGCACCATGCCCGGCTTTCCGGACAAGTTCACGCCCTTCTACAAGACGCCGCCGGGCTCCCGCGTTTCCTCGATGGGGGCGCGGCTCTACGGCTCGTTCGTGCGCCCGCTGCGGCGCATCAGCCAGTTGGAGCGCAACCGCGAGCCCCGCTGGCGGGACCACGTGCCGAGCGGCTGGGCGATGGGGTACGACAAGACAACCCTCAGCCACCGCGTCTTGGAGTTCTTTTACCACCGCCTCCAGTATTTCCGGTCCGAGGAGCCGGGCAGGCAGAAGCCGGTCGAGAAGTTCGCGAGCGGGTACATCACCCCCGCCGAGGCGGCGTACGGCTCCGATTACAACGTCATGCTCCCGGACGAGCGGGAGGAGGTCGCTAGGAAGCGCGGCGCCCCCCGGCGGCGGGGGCTGACCCCGCAGGCCGAAGGCTTCGAAACCCCCGTGGAGCGAGTCTAACCATGTGCTTCCAGAACCTGCCCATCGAGTTCGACGCCCAGGGCCGCCCACACCTCAAGGAGGGAGCGGCGGATCCCTACGCCTACCAGAAGCGGGAGATCGACCGCTCGCAGATCGAGGAGCTGGTCAAGCGCAACGGGCATATCAAGGACATCGACATCGACCCCGTCACTCGGGTCGCCGGCTCGCTGGCGTTCCACGCGGTGGTGGATTTGGAAAAGCGCCAGGTCCTCGAGGCCAACTCCGTCGCTTCCCTGTTCCGCGGCTACGAGGTGATCCTCAAGGGGCGTGACCCGCGCGACGCGATGTTCATCTCCAGCCGTGTCTGCGGCGTCTGCGGCGGGGTGCACGCGGTGGCCGCCTCGCTCGCCATCGAGATGGCGTTCGGCATCGCGCCGCCGCCCTTTGGGATCGCGCTGCGCAACATCCAGCTCGCGCTGGACTTCATGCTGGACAACCCGCTGCACCTGTACCTTCTCGCCGGGCCGGACTATTCGCAGATCGTGGTGGAGCGCACCAACCCTTCGCTCTGGGAGCGGGCAAAGAAGACGGAGGCAGCGGGTGCGGAGATCCACGGGTTCAAGACGATCGCCGACATCATGACGGCGCTGAACCCGTTGACGGGGAAGCTGTACCTCGAGGGGCTGCACGCCACCCGCGTCCCGCGGGAGGCGTACTCGATCCTGTTCGGCAAGTACCCTCACCCGCAGACGGTGGTCCCCGGCGGGCTGTCGTCGACGGTGACGCTGCGGGAGCTGAACGAGACGCACAACCGGATCATCCGCACCATCGACTTCGCCAAGAAAGGCGTCTTCATCTGGGAGGACATCACCGACTTCTTCTACGAGGCGGACCCCAAGTACAAGCAGTGCGGCGCGCGCCCCAAAAACCTGATCGACACGGGGATGTGGGACGATCCGTATGCCTACGACGGCACCTACAAGAACGCCGCGGAGTGGGGGGACCGGCGCTGGGGCACTCCCGGCGTGATCATCGACGGCAAGCTGGTGACCACCAACCTCCACCACATCAACATGGGGCTGGAGGAGTTCGTCGAGCACTCGTACTACGAGGGCTGGGAGAACGAGCCGCTCCGCCACCGCACCGACCCGGCCGGCAACCCCATCTCCCCACACCACCCGTGGAACAAGGAGACCAAGCCCAAGCCGACGGAAAAGCGGAGTTGGAAGGACCGCTACACCTGGGACACCGCCCCGCGCTGGGACCGGCACGTGATGGAGGCCGGCACCTACGCCCGCATGTGGACCACCGCCGCGGCGGCCAAGCTGCCGCACACCCGCTTCGTGGAAGCGACCGGGCACAGCATGAAGCTGCACGCGCCCAAGACGCTGCTCCCGGCGATGGAATTCGAGTGGGAAATCCCGACGGAGTGGAATGC
>JACDHR010000567.1 GCA_013820915.1 Gemmatimonadota bacterium | reverse complement strand
TGAAACTGACGTTCTGAGCCCGAGCCGGAATCGATTTCACCCGAACGCAATGAGCACATGAAGAGCTACCCGTTTTTTCGCATCCGAACGCTGGTCGCGGGGGCGCTGCTGCTGGCGCTCGCCGTTCTGCTGGCGGCGCAGACCGCGGTGCCGGACGACCGCTACCGGTTGAGTCGGGTTCCCGATCGTATCATCCTCACCTGGAGCGGCGACCCGGCGAGCACCCAGGCGGTGACCTGGCGCACGGATGCCAGCGTCCACTCTGCCGTGGCCCAGATCGCGCTGGCGGACGCGCACCCGGACATCGAGTCGGCAGCACGGACGATTCAGGCGCGGACCACGTTGCTCGACGTCGAGGACGTCGGCCTCACGCACCGCCATTCGGTTGGCTTCACCGGGCTCGCTCCGAGCACACTCTACGCCTACCGCGTTGGCGATGGTGAGCAGTGGAGCGAATGGTTCCACTTTAGCACCGCCAGCCGCGAGCCGGAGCCCTTTTCCTTCATCTACTTCGGTGATGCGCAGAACGACATCCGTTCGAAGTGGTCGCGCGCGATCCGCGCCGCGTACTCCGATGCGCCCAAGGCGAGCTTCATGATCCACGCCGGCGACCTGGTCAACCGCGCGAACCGCGATGTCGAGTGGGGCGAGTGGTTCGAGGCCGGCGGCTGGCTGAACGGGATGATCCCCAGCATCCCGGCGGCGGGAAACCACGAGTACTGGAACGACGAGCGGAACGGCAACGCGCGCCGCCTCTCGACCCAGTGGCGTCCGCAGTTCACCCTGCCGAACCACGGCCCCGAGGGTCTTGAGGAAACGGTCTACTATATCGACTATCAGGGTGCTCGGATCATTGTTCTGAACTCGATGGAAGCCGTCGGGATGGGGCGCGCCGAGGACCAGGCGCGCTGGCTGGAGGGCGTGCTGCGGGATAATCCCAACCGCTGGACGATCGTCACCTTCCACCACCCCGTCTTCAGCGTCGCTCGCGGACGTGACAACCCGGCGCTGCGCGAGCACTGGCAGCCGCTCTTCGAGCGCTACGGCGTGGATCTGGTGCTCCAGGGGCACGACCACACCTACGGCCGGGGAACCAACCTCATGCAAGGAACGACGGTGAGAGATGGCGAGGCCGGCCCGATGTACGTCGTGTCGGTCTCCGGACCGAAGATGTACCGCATCGATGCGGGCGCGGAGTGGATGGACCGCCTCGCCGAGGACACGCAGCTCTATCAGATCATCCATGTCGAGCACGACAAGCTGCTCTTCGAGGCGCGTACCGTGACGGGTGAGCTGTACGACGGCTTCGAGCTGGTCAAGCTGGAGAACCGGCGGAACCGGCTGGTGGATCAGATGGCGGGCACGCCCGAACGGCGGCAGAACCTACCCGCCGCCGCGGCTCCGGCCGCGTCTGAGACCCCGTGAGGCCGGTGGAATAGACTGGAGAAGGCGGGCGAGCTCTGGCGCGTGGCTGACCGTGCGGCAGATTCTCGCCACCAACCTGATCACCGACGCGCTTCCCGCCTTCGCGGTGGCGGTCCGGGAACCCGAACACCGCGTCCTGGCGGGGCTGGACCGGTAAGGTACGGCCTCGCTGGGCGGGCCGCTCAAGAACGAAATCATCCGGCGCACCGTTGCCACCGCCGGCCGCCGAGCCGCCCTCCGATCCGTTGCTATCGACTCACAACATTGCTACGCGCAAACGCGGCGCCATCCGCTCGCGATACCCCAGCAGGCGGAGCGCGTTGGCGATCACCAGCAGGGTACTCCCCTCGTGCACGGCGACCGCCATCCCCAAGCCGAAGGTGCCCGTCACCGTGGCGATCACGAGCAGTGCGATCACGCCGAGCGCGATGAAGAGGTTCTGACGGATGATCGCGCGCGCCTGCCGCGACAGCCCGATCGCGAAGGGGAGCTTCCCGAGGTCGTCCGCCATCAGGGCCACGTCGGCGGTTTCGAGCGCGACCGCGGTACCCGCGCCGCCCATCGCAATCCCCACCGAGGCGTGGGCCAGCGCGGGCGCGTCGTTGATTCCGTCACCGACCATCGCGACCTCGCCGTGCCGCTCACGCAGCTCCCGAATCCGCGCGAACTTGTCTTCCGGCATCAGGCCGGCATGGACGACGTCGATCCCCGTATCACGCGCGACCGCCTCCGCGACGACGCGGTTATCACCGGTCAGCATGACGATCGGCCCTACGCCGAGATCCCGTAGCTGCTCGATGACGAGCTGTACGCCGGCGCGCGGCGGGTCCGTTACCCCGATTACACCCAACCAGCGCCCACCGCGCCGCACCACCATTACGCTGCGGCCCGCCGCTTCCAGCCGCTCGACCGCTGCCAGGATCTCCGCGGGCGGCGCGGATCGGTCCGCTTCCCAGAGCGGCAGCCTCCCGATCTCGACGGTCTCGCCAGCGATCGAGGAGCGCACACCCAGCGACGTAAGGTTCTGCAGCTCGCCCGCCTCCGGGAGCACGAGCCCGTCGGCCTCCGCGCGCCGG
>JACDHR010000566.1 GCA_013820915.1 Gemmatimonadota bacterium | reverse complement strand
GTAATGGTGAGCGGGGTCGAGCCTCGCGCCGATGCCTGCAAGCAGCAAGGGAAGGCTGTTGGAGACGATCAGCTGGTCGTCCCACTCGGCGTACAGTAGACGGTCTACCAGCGCACTCGAGGGAACGAAATGAACCTCCTCCCCGTCGATGCGGATGCCGCTGCCGAAGAAGTGATCGCTCCGGTGGAACTCCCCGGATGCGAATTCGCCGTCCCACACGCCCTCGACGATCCAGCCGTCGCCGATCTCGACGGCCCCGCCGTGGAGGACGTCCAGCCGCAGCGTCTCGCGGTTCAGGCTGGCGAGCCAGGCGAGCTTCGGCAGCTCGGGCACGTGCGTGCAGTGGAGCTCGGGTGCAAACATGGCATTCCAAAGGGTCACGGCGGGCCCGGTGAGTACCGGGCCGCGCGTTGATCTCTCACGGGAGGAATCAGGACGTGGCAGGCACCTGCGTCCACTATCCTTCCGCCTCTCACCGGTTCGCCTGAATGCGGGCCGTCGCTCGCCTGAGGTTTCTCCCTGGCGGCTCGGCCGCCTTCGGGATGCGGCCATCATCAATGGAAACACGGAAACGCGTGTTACCGCGGGGAGGGTGGCGCGGTCGCGTAGTAGGGGGGGTGGTCGAGCCGGGGCGGGAGGATACCGGGTAGCTCGAGCGCCTTGTCGCGGGACTGGAGAGGTGCAGAAGAAGAAATTCCGGGCCTGGAGCCGGAGTGATGCTTCGTGAGGGAATCAATTCGCTCGCGAGGTGGCGCGTTGCTTTTCGGCTGCCACGCCGCTCTGGCGGCGTAATCAACGTAATCCGCCTCGCTGATACCGAGCAGGTACGGATCTGCTTCCGCTTTGGCCGGATGCTGGAACTCGACGCTGCCGAGTAAGTAGTCCGGCTCGCTCGTGCCCGGCACGTATGCGCTGGCCTCCGTCGGCGCGAGCAGGCGGAGGAAAACGCAGAGCAGGATCAAGAACGGCAGTCGGTACATAGCCTCCCCGAGAGGTTCCGCCGGATCTTCTCCCGATCCGCACCAGAGGAACCTACCTGCGCAGAGCGACTGCGCGCAACCTCCGGGAAGCATCCCGATCGGGTGGGTCGGCAGCAACCGTCGTGTCGTCGCTCTTCCACTCAGGGCTGCTATCGGAGTCCGACCTTCGGTTCGCTCAGCCGCTCCGCGATGGCAGTGGCCGGAAAGGATCGTGCTAGAAGAGCTCGAGATCTCCCAGCGAGAAGCGCCAGCTCGAGCGATCGAGGGGATCGACGCCATCCGGAAGGGCGTTCAGCGGCCGCACGGTCAGGATCGGGCCGAGGCGCGGGGCGGGCAGGAATCCAGCGCTGAGCAGCAGCCGCTGCTCGCGGGCGCTGCCCGCCATCGCCGAGACGTAATCGACCCCGGCGTCCGGCATCAGCCCGCGCAGCAGGGCACGCGCCCTCCGGGCCGATCCGGAGCCTGGCCCTACCAGGATCTCGCAGAACCTCAGCTCGGAGAAGCCTTTGCGATTCTTCCGGCGGAAGATCGCAAGCGCTCCAGCCGAGCCGTCGAAGTCCCAGGCAGCATCGTAGATCCCGCCAGGGATGTCGCGGTAGCGCCACTGCAGGTACTCGCGGGTGCGCGGCGTCCGGAGCTTACCTTTCCCCTCCCCCAGGCTCTGCAGGAAGCCATCGAGCTTCGGGTCACGGAAGAGATCGGCCATCCGGGTACCGCCGGGCGCCTCGCTGGCGGTGGGCGCGGGAGCGCTCTTCGAGAGCAGCGAGCGCAGGATCCGGACGGGGCGTTGCGGCCGGATCCAGAGCGAGACCCGACCCATTGCCGACCACCCCATCTTCAGGTAGCCCGGCCGGCTGAGGTCGTTCGGGGTGTTGAAGACGAAGGAGACGCCCTCCTGCTTCATCTCCTCGACCAGCGCGAGGGTGAGGCGGGAGAAGATCCCCTTCCCCCGCCACTCCGGATGCGTCGCCGTGTCCAGCGCCCGCACCGCCCTGACCCGCTCTCCGCCGAGCTGCCACTCCCAGCGCATGAAGACCCTCACCCCGACGATTTTTCCCCCCGCCTCGGCGACCAGGCAGGCGGAGGCGCCAAAGGCATTGTCGAGATGCTTCCACGACCAGTAGTGGATGTCGAAGGGCAGCTTCAGGGCGACGTTCCAGTACTCGCCCAGGCTCATCCTCACCAACTGGATGATCTCCTCGGTATCGGCCTCTGTCGCCGGGCGGATGGTGAGATCGGCTGCCGCAGTGGAGGCAGGCGCCGCGCCGCCCGCCCTGGCGTCAGTAGGCATGGGCGTGGACCCCCTTGACGGCACGGCCGGAGGGGTCGGCCATGCCCTGGAAGGCCGCATCCCAGGCGAGCGCCTCCGGGGTGCTGCAGGCGACCGACTTGCCGCCGGGCACGCACTCGGCGCAGGCGTCCAGCGGGAAGTGCTCCGCGAAGAGGGAGCGGTAGTAGTAGGCTTCCTTCGTCGCCGGCGGGTTGTGCGGGAAGCGGAAGTGCGCGTTCGCCAGCTCCCGAT
>JACDHR010000565.1 GCA_013820915.1 Gemmatimonadota bacterium | reverse complement strand
CAACTCGGCCAGCACTGCATCGCCAGCTCCGGCGAACACGCCCTGCTCACCGGCTGCACGCCTCTCATTGATCAGGGTGAGTGCGGCCACCGGACTCCCCTGCTTCAGCTCGGCCTCGGCCACGATATAACGTGCTTCGAGGCCGGAAGCCAACCGGATCGGAGCCGCGTAGCTCGGGTACTTCTGCTGGTTCCAGAGCCGGAGCGTCGCGTCCTGCGCGTCGCGTCCAGCATCGGCGTAGGAGATACGTGGGTCTCCCTCTTGAGCCGCCGGTGCGAGGTCCAGGTTCACCCCCATGGCGCGGTACACCGGCGAAACCACGACGGCTTCACGTGCGCCGCCGCCGCTGAAAAAGAAGATACCGTTACCCAGACGCCCGCGGTTGCCGGCATCATCCACGAAAGGAACGTCGAACCGGAAATTCGCCGGCACGTTCGCCACAGCGGCGATCGCCTCTGCATTCCGGCCCGCCTGCAGGTGTGCGCGCGCGACGCCGACCCGCGCCGCGTTCGCGATGTTCCCCGCGTCCGCTCGTGTGGTGCCGGTAGTTCCAGGACCTGTGGCCGTTGCCGCGACCGCGCCGACGGTGATCGCGCGGTTCAGCCGCTCGATCGCCAGGTCCAGCATCTGCTGTGTGTTGAGCTCCGGGCCCGCCACCTCACCCTGCGCGACGGTACCGCGGCAGAAGTGCTCTGCCATGAGGAGGATGCTGAAGCCGGAGGTCATCGCCGCGCGGGCGATGTGCACGCTCTGATCGGCTCCCGGCGCCCCACCGGCCAGGTCGAGCACGCTTTCCGCCGAGGAGACGGCGCGGGAGAGCGGGAACCAGATTTCTCCGTTGTGCGTGACGTTGCGGTCATCGATCAGGCGGCGTCCGTACTCGTTCCGTGTCGGGAATGTGTCGCCGACCCAGATCTCGTGCGTAAACCAACCCGAGTACACGATCGCGCTTCCGTAATAGGTGGCGAAGTTCTGGAATGCGGAGGCGGCAAGGACCGGCGCGTCCGCCACCGGATCGATCGCGGTGGCTTCCACCACGTTCGGGTTTCTCACCTCGAGGAAGTCGTCGCACCCCGCGGCGGTCGTAACGACCGCCGCGGTGAGCGCGAGACGAAACCCTTTCGTATATAGTTTCATGATTGCTCTACCTTAGAACTGAAGGTTGACGCGGGCCACGAGCCTGCGAGCCTGCGGAACGGTTAGGAACTCCGACCGGTTGAAGTCAAAGCCCGGAGCACCGCTGATCTCCGGGTCACCACCCGTGTAATCCGTCCACAGGGCAAGGTTGCGCCCTGCCAGCGTCACCGAGGCGCCCGCGGCGCCAAAGCGCTGCGAAAATCCTCCCGGCAGCGTGTAGGTGAGTGCGAGTTCACGGAGCCGGACGAAGTCAGCGCGCTCAATGTACGCCTCGTTGATCGCGCTGGCGTTGACCGCACCGCCGGTCTCCTCGTTCACGAACGGGCCAAAGCGGCGGATGCGCTCTTCCGCACTGAGGATCTCATCCCGGCGGATCCAATTCTCGCCCGTGCCGAACTGGCGCTCACGGAACTGGTCGCTGTTGTTGTAGATCATGAAGTTGCTCTTCCAGTCCAGGTTGCCGGTAAGGCGCAGGTTCTGGAGGAACGTCATCGAGCTGGAGAAGTTCCCCTCGAAGGTCGGGAGGAAGTTGCCGAAGTACTCCAGGGAGTCCGCCACGATTGCGCACGCTGTCTGGCCCGGGCGGCACTGCGTGGCCGCAGTCGTTGGATTAGTGATGATCTCACGAATCGTCTGCACGTGGAACGCACCGGCCTGGCGGCCTTCGATACGGCGGTTCATCGTGCCGAACGGATCCACATCACCGAGATCGGTGATCTCGTTGTGCAGCGTGTTGAACGCGAGGCGTGCTTCCCAGCCGAAGTTGGGCGTTTCGATCACGCGTGCGTTCGCGGCGACCTCGAAGCCTCGGTTCACTATCTCGCCGATGTTGACGAACGGATTCTGCGCGAAGCCCAGCGAGGCGGGCAGCGGCCGCAGAAGAATGATGTCACGCGAGGTCTTGTCGAAGTAAGAGACCTCGAGGCCGAGACGCTCTCCGAGGAAACCGGCATCGAAGCCGGCCTCGAACTCGGTTCCACGCTCGGCGCGGAGGTCCAGGTTACCGAGCCGCCCCGGCACGACGCCCGCACCGACCGCCGTCTCGGTTATGGCGAACGGCTCTGCCAGGAAGGTCTGGATCGCGCCCGTAGTCGGCGATTTGCCGGTGGTACCCCAGGCGGCGCGCAAACGAAGAGTGCTCAGCAGGCCAGGCGCGCGGGCCGCGAAGAAGGGCTCTTCCGAGAGCACGTATGAGACGCCCAGCTTCGGGCTGAAGAAGGGCGGCGCATCCGCACCGAACGCGGAGGCCTGGTCAAGGCGACCGGCGACCTGCAGGAAGAGCCGGTCGTTGATGCCGAACTGCACCTGGCTGAACGCTCCGAGTTGGCGGCTCTCCGAGTAGTTCTGTCCACCCGTCTGCTGCGCGGCCGCGTCGA
>JACDHR010000170.1 GCA_013820915.1 Gemmatimonadota bacterium | reverse complement strand
GTTCTCCCCGGCGTCACGCTCGGTCAGGGCTGCATCGTCGGTTCGAAGACGGTAGTGGCGGCCGACGTTCCGCCTTATGCGATCGTGGTCGGCGACCCGGCACGTGTCGTCCGGATTCTCGATCCTGACGACACCGAGGAGGCGCGCCGGCAGGCGTTCGAAGAGTACACCCGGAAAGATCTGTCCCGCGACAACATCCGTCGCCGCTGAGCGGCTCCGGTTCCGTCACACCGCACATGAGTGCCTTCATGCAGTCTTTTCAGTTCGTCGCTCTGACGCCGCCGGGCCTCGGTGACCCCGCCATCGCCATCGCCGCCAGCCGTGCGGGAGCGCTGGGTGTGCTCGATCTGGAGTTCACCCGCGACGCCGCGCACGCCCGCCGCGCGATCGAGCGCCTGGCGCACTTCGCCCGCGGCGAGGTCGGGGTGCGGCTCGACAGCGCCGATGCCCTGCTGGCGCAGCGGGTGCTGGCGGAGCTGCCCGCCGCCGTGGGAACGGTGATCCTCACCGCTGCCGCGGCCGACGCGCTGCCGGAGCAGATCGCAGCCGCACGCACACCCGGCCGCCGCGTCTGGCTGGAGGTGACCTCGCTGGAGCAGGCGCGGCAGGGCGGCGAGTGGCAGGTGGACGGACTGCTCGCGAAAGGCAACGAGAGCGGCGGCTGGATCGGCGAGGAGACGGCGTTCATCCTGCTGCAGCGGCTGCTCTCCGAGACGGAGCTGCCGATCTGGGTACGGGGGGGCATCGGCCTCCACACCGCCGCGGCCTGCGCGGCGGCGGGGGCAGCCGGCGTGGTGCTGGATTCCCAGCTTGCGCTTACGCGCGAGTCCACGCTTCCGGAGCCGGTGCGCACCGCGATCACCGGGATGGATGGCAGCGAGACCCTCTGCCTCGGCGCCGAGCTTGGCCGCCCGCTCCGCGTCTACACACGCCCACGCTCCCATATCGTCGAGGAGACGGCGCGCCTGGCGCTCTCATTCGCCGGAGAGGTGGAGCAGCGGGATGTCGCCGCTGAGTGGCGGGATGCAGTCCGGGAGCGAACCGGCTGGGGAGAAGCCGGCGCGCAGCTCTGGCCGATCGGGCAGGATGCCGCCTTTGCCGCGCCGCTGGCAGAGCGCTACCGCACGGTCGGCGGGATCCTGGCCGCCATGCGCGAGGCGGTGGACGCACACCTCGAGGCGGCGCGCCGGCTGCGGCCCCTGGACGCAGACTCGCCGCTCGCCGCCTCGCACGGAACCCGCTACCCGATCGTGCAGGGGCCGATGACGCGCGTCAGCGACGTCGCCCCCTTCGCACTCTCCGTCGCCGAGGGTGGCGCGCTCCCCTTTCTGGCGCTCGCGCTGATGCGGGCGCCGGAGGTGGAGGAGCTGCTTCGGGAGACGCAGCGGCTGCTCGGCGACCGGCCCTGGGGAGTGGGGATCCTGGGGTTCGTGCCGCTCGATCTCCGTCAGGAGCAGCTCGAGATCGTCCGGCGCTACCGCCCGCCCTTCGCGCTGATCGCCGGTGGCCGCCCCGACCAGGCACACGCGCTCGAGCAGGAGGGGATCGCCACCTATCTGCACGTCCCCTCGCCCGGGCTGCTGCGGCTCTTCCTGCAGGACGGCGCCCGCCGCTTCGTCTTCGAGGGGCGCGAGTGCGGCGGGCACGTGGGCCCACGCAGCAGCTTCGTCCTCTGGAACAGCATGGTGGATGTGCTGCTGGAACAGCTGCCTGCCAGTGGGGCGGAGGAGTGCCATGTGCTCTTCGCCGGCGGGGTGCACGACGCGCTCTCCGCCGCGATGGTCGCCGCCCTCGCCGCGCCGCTGGCGGAGCGCGGCGTCAAGGTCGGGGTGCTCGTCGGCACCGCCTACCTCTTCACGCAGGAAGCAGTCGAGGCGGGCGCCATCCTCCCCGGCTTCCAGCAGAAGGCGTTCGAGTGCGAGCAGACGGTGCTCGTCGAGAGCGGCCCCGGCCACGCCGTGCGCTGCGTCGGTAATCCCTTCACCGCGGAGTTCGAGCGGGTGAAGCGGCAGCTCCAGCGTGAGGGCAGATCCGCCGAGGAGATCCGCCTGGCGCTCGAGGAACTGAACATCGGCCGCCTGCGCGTCGCCTCGAAGGGTGTAGAGCGCAACCCCCGCTACGGGCAGACACCAGGCGAGTCGAAGCTGGTAGCGGTGGACGAGGAGGCGCAGCGGCGCGAGGGAATGTACATGATCGGGCAGGTGGCGGCGCTGCGCAGGGATCTCTGCAGTATCGCCGAGTTGCACCAGGAGATCGCCGTCGGAGCGACGCGCCGTCTGGATCCGGCGATCGCCGTCGGCAGCGCCAGTAGCGAAGCCCCCGATCCCTCGCGGATCGCGATCATCGGCATCAGCTGCATCCTCCCCGGAGCGAAGGAGCTGCCCGAGTTCTGGGACAACGTCCTCGACAAGGTCTACGCCATCACCGAGGTCCCCCCGGAGCGCTGGGACCCGGAGCTGTATTTCGATCCGGATCGCAGCGCGCGCGACAAGATCTACTCCCGCTGGGGAGGATTCATCGACGACGTGCCCTTCGATCCGCTCGAGTTCGGCATGCCGCCGACCTCGCTGCGCTCCATCGATCCGATGCAGCTGCTGGCGCTGAAGGCGGCACACACCGCGCTGGGCGACGCGGGCTACCGGGAGCGGCCCTTCGACCGCAGCCGCACCTCGGTGGTGCTGGGAGCGAGCGGCGGCACCGGCGACCTGGGGGCGCTCTACTGTGTGCGCGCCGGGCTGCCGCTGCTCCTCGGCCAGGATGCGGCGGCGGTGATCGACCGGACGGAGGGGGTTCTGCCGGAGTGGACGGAGGATTCCTTCGCGGGCCTGCTCCCCAACGTGGCGGCCGGGCGGATCGCGAACCGGCTCGACCTCGGCGGGGTGAACTTCGCGGTGGATGCGGCCTGCGCCTCCTCGCTCGCGGCCGTTCACCTGGCGGTGCGGGAGCTGGAGACGCACGCCAGCGACGTGGTGATCGCCGGTGGGGTGGATACGGTGCAGAACCCCTTCGGCTACCTCTGCTTCAGCAAGACGCAGGCGCTCTCGCCGACCGGCCAACCTCGCACCTTCGACGCGACGGCGGACGGCATCGCGATCAGCGAGGGCGTGGTGATGCTGGTGCTCAAGCGGCTCGAGGACGCCGAGCGCGACGGCGACCGCATCTACGCCGTCATCCAGGGCAGCGCCGGCTCCAGCGACGGCAAGGCGAAGGGGCTGACCGCCCCGCGTCCCGAGGGGCAGCAGCTCGCGCTGCAGCGTGCCTATGCGAAGGCGGGGATCTCGCCGACGACGGTCGGGCTCTTCGAGGCGCACGGCACCGGCACGGTGGTCGGCGATCGCACCGAGGCCGTCTCGCTCTCGGCCTTTCTCGAGGAGAACGGCGCGCAGCCGGGGGCGCACGCGGTAGGATCGGTGAAGTCGATGATCGGCCACACCAAGGCCACCGCAGGGGTGGCGGGAGTGGCCAAGATCGCGCTCGCGCTGCACCACCGGGTGCTGCCGCCCACGCTGGGCGTGACCACACCCAACCCGAACGCGCGCTTCGGCGAGGGGCCGCTCTACATCAACTCCGAGGCGCGTCCCTGGATCCACTCCGCTGCCGAGCACCCGCGGCGTGCCGGGGTGAGCGCCTTCGGCTTCGGCGGCACCAACTTCCACGCGGTGCTCGAGGAGTACACGGGCGACTACCTGCCGCGCCAGGCGATCTCCGCGCACTGGCCGAGCGAGCTGCTCCTCTGGACCGCCCCCTCGCGTCCGGAGCTGCTCACGCAGATCGAGTCGCTCGACCGCTCGCTGGCGGAGGGTGCGCGGCCCGAGCTGCCCGACCTGGCCTACACGCTCGCCGCGCAGTACGAGGCTGCACGCCCGAGCGGCGCCTCGCAGCTGGCGATCGTCGCCACCTCGCTGGACGACCTGCGGGAGAAGCTGGCGCTCGCCCGCGGCGCCCTGCAGGGAAGCGAGCCCGCCGCCAATCCGCGCGGGATCTACTATGCCGATGCCTCCGCGCCGGCAGGGGAGGTGGCTTTCCTCTTTCCCGGCCAGGGCTCGCAGTACCCGAACATGCTGCGCGACCTCACCCTCCATGTCGAGGAGGTGCGCGAGACCTTTGAGAGCGCCGACTCGGTGCTGGAGGAGCGCTTCGCGCGCGCGCTGAGCGCGTTCGTTTTCCCGCCGCCCGCCTTCACCCCAGAAGAGGAGCGCGCCCAGCAGCAGGCGCTCACCCGGACCGACGTGGCCCAGCCGGCGCTCGGCGCCGCCGACGCGGCGATGCTGAAGCTGCTCGACCGCCTGGGTGTGCGACCGGCGATGGTGGCCGGCCACAGCTACGGCGAGTACGTCGCGCTGCACGCGGCTGGCGTCTTCGACGAGCGGACGCTGCTGGAGCTCTCTGAGGCACGCGGCCGCAGCATTCTCGAGGCCGCAGAGCAGGACCTCGGCACCATGGCCGCCGTGAGCGCGGCAGCCGGGAGGGTGGGTGAGCTGCTGAGCGGCCTGGAGGAGGTGTGGATCGCCAACCTGAATGCGCCCGAGCAGACGATCATCTCCGGCACCCGCCAAGGCGTGGAGCGGGCGACGGAGCGGCTGCAGGCGGCGGGGCTGCAGGTGCGCTCGATGGCCGTGGCGTGCGCCTTCCACTCCCCGCTGGTGGCCCCCGCGCAGGCGCGGCTGGCGGAGCGTCTCGCCGCGGCCGAGTTCGCGTCTCCGCGGCTGCGGGTGTTCTCCAACACCACCGCGGCACCCTACCCGCCCGAGCCGGAGCAGGTCGCCGCGCTGCTGGCGGAGCACCTGGTGCAGCCCGTCCGCTTCGCCGAGCAGATCGAGGCGATGTACCAGGCGGGCGCGCGCATCTTCGTCGAGGTCGGACCCAAGGGGGTGCTCACCGGCCTCACCCGCCAGATCCTGGGCGATCGTCCGCATCTGGCGATTGCCACCGACCAGCCGGGCCGCAACGGAATCACGCAGCTGCAGCACACCCTGGCTCAACTCGCTGCGGGTGGCGTCACTCTGCGGACGGAACAGCTCTACCAGGGCCGGCCGGTCCGCCGCCTCAACCTCCTGACGCTGCTCGAGGAGACGCGGGAGCGCCCGCTCTCCGCGACGACCTGGCTAGTCAACGGTGGCTCGGCGCGTCCGGCTTCGCAGCCGAGGACGCCCGTGCGCCGGGCAACTCTAGGTATGCTGCAGCCACCTGCCCCGGCTACCAATGGGGATCCCGCGAGCGTTGCTCCCTCCGTCGCGCCGGCGAGCCCGGTGGCGAACGCTGGCTCGATCATCGCACCCGGCACCAGTGCCGCCTCGCGGACGATGCTTCAGCATCAGCAGCTGATGCAGCAGTTCCTGGAGACGCAGCGCCAGGTGATGACCAGCTACCTGCGCGGTGCTCCGGCGGCTGCGGCTCCGCAACCGCTGATCCCGGCGCGATCCGAAGTGCTGTCTCCGGAGCCGAGCCGCGCAGCTGCAGTCGAGCCCGTTGTCGCGAGTGTGGCAACGGAGGTCGCGCATCCGGCTGTAATTCCCCCCGCTCCCATCGGACCCGCCGGTCGGCCGACGCGAGAGGAGATGATGCAGCGTCTGCTGGAAGTCGTCAGCGAGCGCACCGGCTATCCCGCCGACATGCTGACCCCGGACGCGGACCTCGAGGCGGAGCTGGGGATCGACTCCATCAAGCGGGTCGAGATCATCGGCGTGCTCCGCCAGCAGTACCTGGATGATGTCGCGGTGGAACCCGCTGCGCTGGAGCAGCTGACGGCAGTGCGCACGCTGCGTGCGCTGGTGGCGCAGCTCGAGGAGCTGCTGCAGACGCATGCCGGAGCTTCGCCTGCCGTGGCTCCCGAGCCCGTGGATGCGCTGGCGGTCAGCCCGGCCGCTGCTCCCGGGGAGGCCCGGCCCACCCCGCACGCCGACAGCCTGCCGCGGCTCGTACTGGATGTGGTCGAGGCACCGATGACGGAGGCCAGCGCCTTTGTGCCCGATCCTGGCTGCCCACTGCTCCTGACCGACGATGCCGGAGAGCTCGCCGCCACACTCGCCGCGCGCCTCGAGGCGACGGGTGGACAGGTGGTGCGCATCCGCCCGGGTGCGGAGCTGCGTGAGCTGCGGCCGGGCCTCTGGGAGGTGGAGCTGGCGCGACCGGCGGAGGTCGAAGCGCTGGTTGCACAGATACGCGTCCGCTACGGACCCATCGGCGGCATCCTCCACCTCCTGCCCGCGAATGGGGAGCCCGGTTCTCTGCCGGCCGATCTCCACGCCTGGCGGCTCCGGCTGCAGCACGAGGTCAAGGGACTCTTCTACCTGGCGAAGGCCGCGGCGGCCGACCTCAGAGGCGGAGGCGGACGCTCCGTCGTGCTGGCGGCGACCGCCCTCGGCGGCAGTTGGGGGCTGCCGCATGCCGGTATGGCTCCCGCAGCGGAACTGTTCCCCGGACGGGGCGCCATCGCCGGTTTCCTGCGAACCCTGGCGCTCGAGTGGCCGGAGGTGCGCTGTCGGGCGGTGGATCTGGACGCGAGCGAGCCCGCGGAGCACCGCGCAGAGGTGCTGCTCCACGAGCTCGCTGCCAGTGGCGAGGTGCAGGTGGGATATGCCGGCGGGCGCCGCTGGGCGGTGCGCGCGCTGCCGCGGCCGGTGGAGCCGAAGAGTGGAGACGGCCGCATCGCTGCGGGAGACGTGCTGCTGCTCACCGGCGGTGCGCGGGGGATCACCGCCGAGGTCGCCGTTTCGCTGGCCGAGCGCTACCGGCCGGTGCTCATCCTGACCGGCCGCTCTCCCCTTCCCGCGCCGGCGGAATCGCCGGAGACCGCCGCCCTGACCAGCGAGGCGGAGATCAAGGCCGCGCTCATCGCCGGGATGCGGCAGAGGGGTGAGGAGATCACCCTCGCACGCGTGGGAGCGGCCTGCGCTCGCGTGCTGCAGGAGCGCGAGATCCGCCGCAACCTGGAGCGGATGCGCCGCGCGGGCGCCACCGTGCGCTACGAGGCGGTAGACGCCTGCGACGAGCAGGCGATGCGCTCGCTGGTCGCGCGCATCGAGCAGGAGTGGGGCCGCCTGGACGGCGTGATCCACGGCGCGGGGATCATCGAGGACAAGCGAATCGAGGAGAAGCAGCCCGGCTCCTTCGACCGGGTGTTCGACACCAAGGCCGACAGCGCCTTCATCCTTTCGCGGGTGCTGCGTCCGGAATGGCTGAAGTTCCTGGTCTTCTTCTCCTCGGCGAGCGGCGCGTACGGCAACGTCGGGCAGGCGGACTACGCGGCCGCCAACGCGCTGCTCAACACCCTTGCCGCGGATCTGGACCGGCGCTGGCCCGGCAGGGTGGTGGCGCTGGGCTGGGGACCCTGGCGCAGCGGGATGGTCACCCCCGAGCTGGAGCGCCAGTTCAACGCGCGCGGGGTGCAGCTGATCGACGTTGCCACCGGCTGCGAGGCTCTCGACCGCGAGCTTCGCCTGGGGAGCAAGGGCGAGGCCGCGGTCGTGCTGGCCGGCGGAAGCTGGGGCGCGCAGCCCGCCGTGGCTGTTCCCGTGGAGCGCATCGCTCGACCCACCGCTGGCGCATATCCCCTGCTCGCGCATGCCACCGAGGTGCGCCGCAGCGGAGGCACCATCGAGGCGATCCGCACCCTTGACCTCGCCTTCGACCGCTACCTGGACGATCATCGGCTCGACAACAAGCCTGTGCTCCCGCTGACAGCCGCGATGGAGCTGATGGCGGAGCTGGCGCAGCTCGGCTGGCCGGACCTCCAGGTGAGCGGGATGCGCGACATCCAGCTGCTCAAGGGCGTTATCCTCGAATCCAGCGCCCGGACGATCCGTGTGGCTGCCCGCGCGCTCACGGATCCCCCCAGCGACCGCACCGGGGCAGACGTGCACGTCGAGATTACGGGTGCTGACGACGCGAGTCGCGTCCACTACCGCGCCACAGTCGAGCTTTCGAGCCAGATTCCAGCTCCGGAGTCATATTCCGGTGACCTCGAGCAGCGCATTGCTCCCTTCCCGCTCAACGTTGCGGAGGCATACGCCCGGTGGCTCTTCCACGGTCCGGCCTTCCAGTGTGTGGACCGCATCGAAGGCTTCGCCGATGAGGGGATCGTCACCCTGCTCCGGCCTTCTCGGGCAGCGGCATGTCTGGGGGCCGCGGTGCAGGGGGAATGGCTGCTGGATCCGGTGCTCCTCGACGGA
>JACDHR010000564.1:465-2521 GCA_013820915.1 Gemmatimonadota bacterium | reverse complement strand
GCTACGAGACACGCGCCGCCAAGCTGCTGGCGGTGTGGGACCGGGACCGGCACGGGCACCCGCCGCTCGCCTGGTACGTCTACAAGCTCGTCTTCCGCTGCGAGGTGATCGGCGGCGCGCCTGCCGACAGCATCGAGACGCAGGGCGCGCGGTTCTTTCCGGAGGACGCGATCCCGGACCTCTCCCGGTCGCGAGTGGTGGAGTCGCAGATCCGCCGCCTCTTCGAGCACCTGCGCGACCCGGATCTCCCGACGGACTTCGACTGAGGCGCAGGTCGCGCTGCACTGGTCACCCGACGCAGCGGCTCTGCCACGCCTGGCCATCTTCCGCCGGTCGAAGTGACAAACGAGATGCCATTCTGACGCATCTCGCGTGACCGGGATCGGTACCGCGGTTGCATTTCGTCGAGATCGCCCGCAGCCGCCTTCGGGAGCGCGGGCAACGAAGGTCTCCGTCCCGCGTCGCCGGGACCGTCAACACAAGGCAGGAGAAGAGCCTATCGGGAGGTGATTTTATGAGAAGCTTTGTGATTGCGATGTTTGCTGTGGCCGCGCTGCTGGGCGGGGTTGCGGCCGACGCTGCCGCTCAACTCCACACAGCTCGTCGTGCCAGCTACGCGGATGCCCCGCGGTCGGTAGACCTCTTCCTCAGTCAGCACCGGTTGACCCTCGACGCGGGCGAGCGCTGGGATGCCACCGGCGCCGGAGGCCGCATCATGTGGTCGCTCGCACCGCTCGCCCGTTCGACCGGATTCCCGCTGCTCGACCGCGCCGCCGCGGGCGGATATCTGGTTCACCCGCTGGGAAGCGTCGAGCGGCGCGAGGTCTGGCACTACGACGTCCAGACCGATGTGCGGGCTGCGCCGATGCCACTCGGCAGGATCGATCCAATCGTCTCGCTGGGCGTCGGCGCGGTGCGCGCGAAGGCGCCGATCAGACCGGTTCTGCTCGCGCCGGAGCGATCCATCGTTCGGGAAGGGGATGCGCCACGAGACGGAGTGTTGTCGGAGCAGGTGGTGACCAGCATTTCCTTCACACCCGGTATCGGCGCGCGGCTGCGCCTGCTGCCGGAGCTGGATCTCGGCGGTGACCTGCGCTCGCTGATCGATCTGCGTGACGAGCCGCCACCTGGAGCTATCCGCCGGGATCAGCGTGACGCCGTAATCCGCGGATGAGCGGGTATGCGGCGAGCACCTCACCGCATCCCCGGGCGGGGGTGATGTTCGTGAGGCTGCCGAAGCTCAGATCGTGCTGCCCGCAACCCGCGCTAGGATGCCGCCTTCCGCGGCGTCCTCCGCCTCCTCGGCGCGCATCTCGGCCAGCGCCTCCGGCGTGATCAGCCCGTTTGCCGCGGCGTGCTCGCCCGCCTCGACGGTCTCCTCGACCAGCCGCATCTCCACTCCCATCGCGGCCACCTCGTCGGCGATCGCGTGCACCTCCCTATCGCGCGCGGGGGTGGTGACGTCGCGGATGTAGATCGCGCGCACCCGCCCCGGATACTCGCGCACCGCCTCCCGGTAGATCTCCGGGTCCTGCTGCCCGCTGTCGCCGATCAGCACCCAGTCGAGGTCAGGATGAGTGTCGAAGAGCATCCGGATCCACCGCAGCTTGTGCGAGTGATGGCCGCGGCTCTGCAGGTGCTGGCGCGAGAAGGTGTAGGTCTTCAGGAAGATCGGGCCAGCCGGGATGTCGTGGGCGCGGAAGAAGTGCTCCAGCAGGTCGTAGAAGCTCCAGGGACTGCTGGAGACGTAAAAGATCGGATTGTAGCTCGTGCCGCGGGGACCGAGCTGCAACGCGCGGTAGAGGGTATCGACGTGGTCGAATGGCAGGCGGGTGTGCGCGTTGGTCAGGAGCACGATCCGCAGCATGCGCAGCCAGTTGGTCACGTCGGTGCGGACCACGGTGTCGTCGATGTCGCTGATGATGCCGAAGTCGGCGCTCGCCGGCGGAACCAGCACACGCGCCGTCGCGCGGACTCCTCCCGGCGGCTGGCGGGGCGGATCGACGAGACTCAGCTCGACCTCGTGCCAGACCCTGCCGAACGGGAGCGGTCCAGG
>JACDHR010000564.1:0-455 GCA_013820915.1 Gemmatimonadota bacterium | reverse complement strand
GGTCCAGGCGGCTCGATTTCGAAGTCGAAGAAGCCCGCCCGATTGGAGAGCGTCTCCAGCTCGATCCCCTGAAAGCTGGCTCGCACCCGAACGCCGCGCGCCTCACGGCGGGTCACGCGCCGCCAGGTGCTGCGCAGGTTGCGCAGCCTGCTGTCCTCCGGCGCGGCCTCGCGGATTCCATTGTCCTCGCGCACGCGTCCCTTGACGTAGAGCACGTCCGGCGTGCCGTGGCCGAGGTACGCCTCGATCAGCAACGGAGCCGAGCGGCGCCGCAGCGGCCGTGGGCGCAGCGTGCTGCGGTCAAGGTAGCCGCCGGCGCGGCTGGCGAGCCGGGCAATCGGATTCCTGCTGTCTGGCATCGGGCGCTTTCCAGGGTGATTGCACGTACGGGTCTCTCCGCGGCATCCCCGGATCGTTGCAGAGCCTGTGCCCCCGGTCGGATTGCGACGCGTCCC
>JACDHR010000169.1 GCA_013820915.1 Gemmatimonadota bacterium | reverse complement strand
GGATCGTTTCGTCGAACAGCTACTCGCTCAGCGCGCAGCTCCGCGAAGCGGGCGCGGAAGTGAAGAACCTGGGGATCGCGCGAGACGATCCGCGGAGTGTGCGTCGCCTGCTGGAAGGAGCACGCGGATGTGACGTGCTGATCACATCGGCGGGCGTCAGCGTAGGCGAGCACGACTACATGCGCCACGTGCTGCAGGAGATGGGGCTGGAAGCCGCCTTCTGGAGGGTGCGGATGAAGCCCGGCTCGCCCGTGGCGTTCGGCCGCGTGAAGGCGCTCGGGGCGATCCCCTGGTTCGGGCTGCCGGGGAACCCCGTCTCCTCGGTCGTCACCTTCGAGGTGCTCGTCCGCCCCGCACTGCTCCGAATGGCGGGGCGGTCGGCAGTGTTCCACCCGACCACGCAGGTGCGGCTGAGTGGCGAGTATCCTGCCCGCCCGGGGCTCACCCACTTTCTGCGGGCACGGCTCGACAGCGAGAGCGCCGACCGCACGACAGCAACCCTTGCCGGGTCGCAGGGCTCCGGGATCCTGACCTCGTTCGTGGAAGCGGACGCCCTCGTCGTCGTGCCGGAAACAGCCCCCGGAGCCGCGGATGGGGATATACTCTCCGCAATTCTCCTCGGCGGCAGCCCGCTCCACAAGGTGGCGGGGTATCCATGAATTAGCGGGAGCAACTCGCCAGAGCCGCGCGTGTTCCCCGGTAGAGCTTCTTCGGAGCTACGCCGCGGCTTCCTCCTCCTCGCGGCGCTTGCATGCCAGGCAGTACTTCGCATGCGGGAGCGCGTCCAGGCGCTCGAACGGGATTTGTGATTGGCAGCTCTGACACACCCCGAAGTTCGTCGGGTCGTTGTAGAGCCGACGGAGCGCATCCTCTACCCGGTAGAGGTAGCGACCTTCCTTGCTGGCGAAGAGGAACGCCTTCTCCCGCTCCATCGCGTCCGTACCCTGGTCCGCCATGTGGAAGGAGTAGCTGGACAGATCCGCGTCCGAGGAATCGCGCGCAAGCTTAGATTGCTGCTGCTGAAAGCGGCCGAGGGACCGCATTGCACGGTCACGCTCGCGCAAAAGCCGCTGCTCGATATGTTCTAGCTGAGTTGGGTCCATCACCCGTATGCTCCTGGATCACGAGCCGCTGGGGGAACGCCGCAGCGGCATCATTCCTGCCGCCGACCGCAGGTTCGGTAAACGATAACCCTCAATAATAACATCTTCTAGGATACTTCTGCAACATTCCGCCCCGTAGTCCGCCACAGAACGCTCAGATCCCGAACACGCGGAGCACGTCGTTGGTCAGCGCCCAGACCATGATCCCTACGACGATGATCAGCCCTACGTGTGAGAAGCGCACCCGCTGCTCTACGGAGAGCGGGCGTCCCCGCACGGCTTCGATCGCCATGAACATGAGGTGTCCGCCATCGAGGATCGGGATCGGCAGCAGGTTGAGCACAGCCAGGTTGATTGAGAAGACAGCCATGAACCAGAGGAACGGCTGAAGGCCGGCGCGCGCGAACTCCCCCGAGAGCTGCCCTATCGTGATGACGCTGCCGACCTGCCGCGGCGACTCCTGCCCGGTGAACAGGTTGCCGAGAAAGGCGACGATGGTCCGGCTGTACTGCCAGGTATCCTGCACGCCGCGCTGCATGGCTTCGCCGGGGCCTACGCTGCGGTGGATCACCTGCACATCGGGCGCGACACCGAGGCGGCCGATCCGCTCGACACCGAGGCCGGGCTCGCGCTCGGCAGAAGGGGTCACGGTGAGCGAGACCCGCTCCGCGCCTCGCTCGACTTCGAGCGGGAGAGGAACTCCGGGGTGCGCCCGGATCGCGTCCTGGAACTCCCACCACGTACGGATCGGCTCGCCCGCGGCAGCGACGATGCGGTCGCCGGGCAGCAGCCCCGCCGCCGCCGCAGCCTCGCCCGAGCGGACCTGCCCCAGCACCGGCTCGTAGACGGGCCGGATCGCGCCGAGAACGGCGGCGCGTAACGAGTCCTGCACCGGCATCCGGAAGGTCACGGCGGGCGCATCGGCGAACTGCAGGGTGATCGCCCCGGTCCCCGCCTCGATCAGCGCCCGCGTCACCTCGTTCCAGGTCGCTACTGGCCTCTCGTTCACCGTGGTGATTTCTGCGCCGAACGGCACCTGCGCGAGCGGTGCGGCCGCGGCGGGAAGCGCCCGCGTATCGACGACGATCTCGCGGGTCGGGTCGATCCGCTCGCCGTAGAATAGCGGGATCAGCGCGAAGACGAGGACGGCGAAAAGCAAGTTCATCAGCACGCCGGCCGACACCACCCAGACGCGCGCCCACAGCGGCTTCGCGTCGAAGTCGCGCGGCGACGGCTCGTGGGGCGCATCCCCCCCGCCCTCCAGAGCGGAAGCGCCCTCGTCGCCCGCCATTCCGGCCATGCTCACGTAGCCGCCGATCGGGAGCGCGGAGAGCACGAACTCGGTCTCGCCGACGCGGAAGCCGAGCACGCGGGGGCCCATCCCCAATGAGAAACGGTGCACTTCGATGTCCACCGACTTGGCCGCGACAAAGTGGCCGAGCTCGTGGATGAGGATCAGCACCGAAAGCAGGACGATGGTTGGGAGAATAGCTTCTAGCACAGCACCTGATTTCCTATGAAAGTTTTCGCCGTGCGACGCGCCCAAGCATCGGCTTCCAGTACGTCGCCGAGCGACGCGATTTCGCCGCCGCTCCAGCGTTCGAGCGTGTCCTCGATCGCGGACGCGATGCCCGGGAACGAGACCCGACCTTCCAGGAACGCGGCGACGGCAATCTCGTTCGCCGCGTTGAACACCGCGGGCGCGCACCCTCCGGCGAGCCCGGCCGCCACCCCAAGGCGGAAGGCAGGGAAGCAGTCCTCGCGCACCGGCTCGAACGTGAGCGCACCGGCTGCGACGGGATCAAACCTTCGGCACGTGTACGGCAGCCGCTCCGGGTAGGAGAGCGCGTAGAGCACCGGGATCTCCATGGTTGGGAAGCCCATCTGCGCGAGCACCGACCCGTCCGCGAACTCCACCATCGAGTGGATGATGGACTGTGGATGAACGACCGCCTCGATCCGCCCATAGGGCACGCCAAAGAGGAAGTGAGCTTCGATCACCTCGAGCGCCTTGTTGGCCAGCGTGGCCGAGTCGATGGTGATCTTCGCGCCCATGTCCCAGGTCGGGTGGCGGAGCGCATCTCCGGGCCGCACCTCGGCGAGCCGATCGGGCGAGGCGGACCGGAACGGCCCTCCGGATGCCGTGAGGATCAGCCGCTGCACCTCACTGGCTCGCGAACCCTGGATGCACTGGAAGATCGCGCTGTGCTCGCTGTCCACCGGCATTAGCTCGCCGCCACCCTCGGCAGCGGCTCTGAGCACCAACGGACCGCCGCAGACCAGCGATTCCTTGTTCGCGAGCGCGACGCGCTTCCCCGCGCGCAGCGCCGCCAGCGTAGGCTCCAGCCCGGCCGCGCCGACCAGCGCGTTCAGCACGATATCCACGTCCGGATGTGTCGCAGCCTCGATCAGCGCCTCCCTCCCCGTCGCCCAACGGGTAGCGCCCCCGCCGAGGAGCGACTCCGAGGCTCCGGCGTCGGCAAGCACGGCTATACGGGGTTGATGACGCTCGACGAGCGCCCGCAGGCCAGGCACATTCCGGTTCGCGGTCAGCGCCACGGCGCGGAAACGCTCCGGATGCTGATCGAGAACGGCGAGCGCGCTCTCTCCAATGGAGCCGGTCGCCCCGAGGATCGCGACCCCTTTGGCCTCTATCACGCTGGGCCTACTACGAAACGGAAGAACAGGTACGCGATCGGCAGCGTGAAAAGCAGCGAGTCCACCCGGTCCAGCACGCCGCCGTGCCCCGGGAAGAGTGTGCCGGAATCCTTGACTCCCGCGTCACGCTTGAGGAGCGACTCGGCAAGGTCACCCACCTGCGCCGCTACGGAGATCACCAACCCGAAGAACATGGCCGTAGCGAGCCCCAGCTGGTAAGTACTCCATTGCTGAAGCACCAGGGTGTACAGGGATGCCACTATGATAGTTCCCACCAGCGCGCCGATCGAGCCCTCGACCGTCTTTCCCGGGCTCACCCGCGGGATCAGCTTCCGGCGTCCCCACTTCCGCCCCACGAAGTAAGCGGAGGTATCGCTGGCCCAGGTGAGCAGCAGTGGCGCGAAGACCAGCGCTGTTCCGTGCCATGCGCTCTGCACGCCGGGCAGGTGCCGCAGCAGAACGCCATGGCTCAGGAGCCCGCCCGTGTATACAGCGCCGAAGACGGTGACGGAGACGACGAGCAGCGGATTCCCCGCCACGCCGCGGGCCCGGATCGCCGCGGTCACCGCGGTTAGCACCAGCACCACGAGGAGAAGCCAGGCCAATGGCTCTGCCCCTTCATACGTCGTGGCGGTCGCGGCCAGCACAAAGCCGGCGGCCGCGGCGGCGCCGGGGCCACGCAGCGGCTGCACGTCCTTACGGGCCGCCATACGGAACAGCTCGAGCGCGCCCAACCCGGCGAAGACCGCCACGAACACACCGAGAATCCACCCACCCGCGAAAGCCGCCGCGACGGCGATAGGAATGGCGACCGCGGCTACCCCGACGCGGGTCGCGGTTTCGGAGATCGGCATCGGCGTTCGGTCAGCTCGCCGCGACGCGGCCGAAGCGGCGCTCGCGGCGCTGGTACTCGGCGATCGCGTCGTAGAGATTTTCGCGGGAGAAGTCCGGCCAGAGCACGGAGCAGACGTGCAGCTCCGTGTAGGCGAGCTGCCAGAGCATGAAGTTGGAGATGCGGAACTCCCCGGAGGTGCGGATCAGCAGATCGGGGTCGGGGAACCCGGCCGTGTAGAGGTGGGATGAGAAAAGATCCTCGTCAATCTCCGCGGGAATGAGCGTACCGCGCTGGACGCGCTCGGCCAGAACCCTCGCCGCGTGGACGATCTCGGCGCGGGCGCCGTACGAGATAGCGAGATTCAGACGAAGAGTGGTGCCGCCGCGGGTATATTCGACCGCGCCTCCGAGCGCCGCGCGAGTACGGGGGCCGAGGCGGTGCAGATCGCCGAGCGCCCGCACCTCGACCCCCTTCTCCTTGAGGTCGCGTCGCTCACGCCGCACATACAGCTCGAGCAGCGTCATCAGCGCGCGCACCTCGCCCTCCGGCCGGTGCCAGTTCTCCTGCGAGAAGGCGAAGAGGGTAAGCACCTCCACGCCGGCCTCGATCGCACCTTCCACGGTGTCGCGCACCGCGCGCATCCCGGCCCGGTGGCCGAACTCGCGCGGCTTGCCACGCTCCCGCGCCCAGCGCCCGTTGCCATCCATGATGATCGCCACGTGGCGCGGCAGGTCACCACTCAGTCGGATCTGCTCGAGGAGGTCAGAAGGCACAAAAAACCAATGTTGATTGTTGAATTACGAATGTCGAATGAGAAGGAAGTCGGCTGCTCCGTGTAGAGGTGCATCCCCTCTTTGCAAATTTAACATTCATCATTGCGCTCAGACCTCCATGACCTCGGCTTCTTTATGCTTGAGAAGCTCGTCCACCCGCTCCACGTACTGATTGGTCAGCTTCTGGACTTCGTCCTGCTCGCGCCGCGCTTCGTCGTCGGAGATCTCCCCTTCTTTCTGGCGCGCCTTCACCGCGTCGTTCCCCTCTTTTCGCGCCTGGCGAACCGCCACCCGTGCATCCTCGGCCATCTTATGGAGGAGCTTCACGTACTCACGGCGGCGCTCCTCGGTGAGGGCGGGGATCGGCACCCGGATGATCTTGCCGTCGTTCGCCGGGTTCAGACCGAGGTCCGACTCCCGGATGCCCTTTTCGATGGCACCCATCACGGCCCGGTCCCACGGCTGCACGATCAGCAAACGGGCCTCCGGTGCACTGACCGAGGCGACCTGGCTCAGCGGGACGTGCGATCCGTACGCTTCCACGCGGACGCTCTCCAGAAGAGTGGGAGACGCCTTCCCGGTACGCACGCCCGAAAACTCCCGGCGAAGCGTTTCGATCCCCTTCTCCATGTTCTGACGCGCGGATGGCAGACTCGACATGACGACTCCGGTTTCAGGGATGGACCAGCGAGCCGATCGTCTCTCCACGGATCGCGCGGGCGATGTTGCCCGGCGAGTCCAGACCGAGAACGATGATCGGCAGGTTGTTTTCCTTGCACAGCGAGATCGCGGCGGCGTCCATGACGCCGAGCCCGCGGGTCAGCACATCGAGCATGGAGATCTCGGGGATGAACTCGGCGTCCGGGTCCTTGACGGGATCCGCCGTGTAGATCCCTTCAACCTTGGTGGCCTTGATGATGACGTCGGCATTCATCTCGATTCCTCGCAGCACGGCCGCGCTGTCGGTGGAAAAGTAGGGGTTCCCCGTCCCGCCGGCAAAGATCACCACCCGTCCCTTCTCCAGATGCCGCAGCGCGCGCCGGCGGATATAAGGCTCCGCGAGCTGCTCCATTCGGATCGCCGTCTGCACACGCGTCTCGACGCCTTTACGCTCCAGCATATCCTGAATCGCCAGCGCGTTGATGACGGTGGCCAGCATCCCCATGTAATCCGCCGAGACGCGGTCCATCCCCTGCTGGCTGGCGAGCGTACCGCGCACGATGTTACCCCCGCCGATCACCAGGCCGAGCGATATACCCATCTCGTGGACCTGCCTGACCTCGTCCGTCAGCTTATCAATCACCTTGGGCGCGATACCGAACCCCTGCTCTCCGGCCAGCGCCTCTCCGGAGAGCTTGAGCAGCACGCGCGCGTACTTCACCTCGGCCATCAGTCGCCGAGCGCGTAGCGGGTGAAGCGCCGCACCTCGATCTTCTCCCCGGTGGTCGCAGAGACCTTGGTGATCAACTGGCCGACCGTCATATCCGGCTCCTTGACGAAGGGCTGCTCGAGCAGGGTGAACTCGGCATAGAACTTCTCCATCTTCCCTTCGACGATCTTGTCCCAGATGTGCTCGGGCTTGCCCGACTCGCGCATCTGCTCGCGGTAAACTCCTCGCTCACGCTCAGCGAGATCGGAGGAGATGTCTTCCCGGCGAATCGCCGCGGGGTTCGCCGCTGCCACATGCATGGCGATATCGCGTACCAGCCGCTGGAAGTCGTCGGTACGGGCGACGAAGTCCGTTTCGCAGTTGACCTCCACCAGCACCCCGATCTTTCCACCCATGTGGATGTAGCTGCCGATCACGCCCTCGGAGGTCTCGCGCGACGCACGCTTGGCGGCCTTCGCCGCACCGCGGGCACGGAGGATATCGATCGCTGCCTCGATGTCGCCATTCGTCTCCTGAAGGGCGGCTTTGCACTCCATCATCCCCGCGCTGGTACGATCACGGAGCTCCTTCACGGTCTGCGCAGTAATGGCCATTTACTCTGTCCCCTGGATTGTGATGCGATGCGTATTTGGTTACATGCGAGGTCCGGGCACACAATGGGGCCGCGCGGTTTCCCGGTGGCCCCGTTGCAAGCACCTTCGACAGCAGCGTGACTACGCTCCTTCGGGCGCTCCTTCGGGCGCTCCTTCGCCCTCCCCGCCTCGGAGGGTGGCGATCACCTCCGGGCGCGGACGCCGCTTGCGACGCGGGCGCTTCTTGGCGTTGCGGTCATCGTCCGCCGGCGCGGACTCGCCCGTCTCGCTAGAGTAGGTTGTCGCCTCGGCCTCGTCGGCACGGCGGCGGTCGTCGGCGGGCATCGCGGCACGCGCCTCGACGATGGAGTCGGCGAGCGCGCGAGAGATCACGCCCACGGAGCGGATCGCATCGTCGTTGCCGGCAATCGGCACCGTCAGCGTATCCGGATCGGCGTTGGTGTCGGCGATGGCGATCACCGGGATGCCAAGCTTGTTCGCCTCGTTGACCGCAATGCGCTCCTTCTTCGAGTCCACCACGAAGAGCGCGCCCGGCAGGCGGGCCATGTCCTTCACCCCGCCCATGTACTTGTCGAGCTTCTCGCGCTCACGGCTGAGCATGAGCTGTTCCTTCTTCGTGTAGAAGTCGAAGGCGCCTTCTTCCTGTCCACGCTCCAGCTCCTTGAGCCGACGGATCTGCTTCTTGATCGTCGCGAAGTTGGTGAGCATGCCGCCCAGCCAGCGCTCCGTTACGAAGAACGAATTGGAGCGCTCCGCCTCCGACTGGATCACGCCGCGGAGCTGCTTCTTCGTGCAAACGAAGAGGATGCGCTCGCCGCGCGAGATGACCTGGCGAACCA
>JACDHR010000168.1 GCA_013820915.1 Gemmatimonadota bacterium | reverse complement strand
GCAGGCAAGAGAAGCCGTCCCTGCGTCAGCGCGACATCGAACCGGGCGAGATCTATTGCCGTAGAGATCACCCCACCCGCCGCCCCATCGCCCTGCGGCGGGGGTGGATCGGAGAGCACGGGCTGACCGGTCGAGTCCAGGTGGTACGGTTTGGCAAGCTCAGCGGCGAGATCGGCCCGGAGCGGAAGGCTTCGGTGAATGCGCGCTGAGCTGCGCATCCGGGCAGGACGAAAGACGAGCGAATCGACGAGGCTGGAGAACGCCCTCCCGGTGAGCTCCGCCATGGGGCGGGAGGCCCAGGAATAGGAAGGCGGATTGTAGTAGAAGCGTGTTCCTGGCGCGCCGTTCGCGGTCATCGACAGGACGTGTCGCAGCGTCAGATGCTCGCTCTCGCATGCGTAATCGCCGAAGAAGATCCCCCCCTCCGCACGTGCGGCCTGGCAGAATTCCGGAAAGCCACGGTAACGCCTCATGGACCGGTCGAGATCCAGCGCATTCTGCTCGACGAGGCGCAACGCGACGACGGCGGAGATCGGCTTACCCACTGAGGCAATGTTGAACGGCGTCTCCGGCGTCACGGGCACGCCACGCGCTATGTCGGAGAGGCCGAACCCACGGGCCAGGAGGATCGTTGTGTCGTGAAGCACGACGACTGCCAGGCCGGGAATGCCCTTGGCGCGCCGGAGTGAGTCGAGTTGGACGGCAAACTGGGCCACGGTGGCGCTGTCACGCATCTTGGCCGTCTCGCCGTGCCCCGGCAGTGGACGGTTGCTCGCGCAGCCCAGCGCGACGATTGCGAGTAGCGCCGCAGCCGCCACGCTGAATCTGAACGCCGTCCATGATGGCATAGACTCTCCGGTTCTTTCGTGCGTGGGTCTAACGCCGGCGATAACCCGCGCAGGGCCGACACGGCAGCCCGTGAACGGCACCGGACCTCAACATAGCACCCCAGCCGAGGAAAATATAGGGGATTATGTACTTGACGAAAGGGATGGGCAGGATTGCCCCCCTGTGCAAGCGCGCAACACCTGTGCGCATCACGTTACTTTTCGTAACGTATGCCTGGGGCACACCTGCCCCTTGCGGGCGCGATTACCTTTCTAAGGGTGGCTTCTACAAGAACTTGGGTAAAATGTGCGGTGTGTCAAGATGGCACGCCATCTTCGGCATAATCCGTGCCATCCCTACGTATTGCTCAATCTAAGCAGGGTTGGAGGTGATGTCAGGTCGGGATCATCGGAAGGCGGCAGGCGCTCACGTACAGAAAACGCAAGCTGTCGCAGTGTCGCGCAGCACATCTGTCCCTAACCGAAAGGAGTTGGTCTATGGAACGCGAATCGCCGACCACGCAAACGAACAACAGTTCGCCCGCCGAAATTGCACGTATCTTCGAGTTGCTGCGGTTGGTTTCCGACGAAGAGAGAGCCTGTTATCGCGACATGCAGCAGTCCCCCTTGGGACCAGAGCATCGGTCAAGGTATGTGATACGGCTTTCCAATAGTTCCGAACCCATGCCGCAAACTCGCTAACCGATGCCGAGTTGGAAAGATGTTCTCGATGAAGTCAAGGCGGCGGGTAGCATTTACGACGCGACCCGTCGCAAGTATTTGGCTGAACTGCATCAGTTGACGGGCCGCAACGTTATCATCTATTACTCGGGTTGGCTTCAAAGACCGGAGCAGCGGTCCTCTGTATTTTCCCTAACGGACCGTGACAAGAACGGATTCATGGCAGCCATTTACGGTCTTGAGCGTGAAAAAGGGCTGGACCTTCTATTGCACACTCCTGGGGGTGAGCTTGCCGCGACCGAATCTCTTGTAGACTACTTGCGCCGAATGTTCGGCTCTAACATTCGCGCAGTGGTCCCGCAGCTTGCCATGTCGGCAGGAACCATGATCGCTCTTGCGTGCCGCGAGGTGATCATGGGAAAACATTCAAGCCTGGGGCCGATTGACCCGCAGATTGTCGGATTGCCAGCTCACGGGATCATCGAGGAATTCGTGCGAGCTGCGGAGCAGATCAAGGCGGACCCGACCACTATCCCGCTTTGGCAACCAATCATCGCTAAGTATCATCCAACGCTGATTGGGGAGTGCCAAAAGGCGATACTATGGGCGGACCAAATGGTGAAGGACTGGCTTCAATCCGGGATGTTTGCGAACGATCCTCAAGCACAAGACAAAGCCGACCGCATCGTGAGAGAGCTTGGAGACCATGCCCTTACACTATCACACTCAAGGCACATTTCTGCGACGAAAGCTGCCGAGGTTGGTGTAATGATCACTCCTTTGGAAGGGAATTCCCATCTTCAAGAGGCGGTTCTTACGGTGCATCATGCATGCATTCTTACGCTCGCCGTGACGCCAGTGGCGAAGATAATCGAGAATCACAATGGAGTTGCCTACATGGAATCTATCGGCACGCAGTAGCGGCCACCGCCGCTACGTCTTGCGCCTCTGTCCGACGGACCAGTGAATTCTTCGCTGCTGGAAGTATGACCCGCCCTTCTGCCCCTACCTGTGACCGGGACCGCTCCCGCCTCTCTCTGTGGTGGGATACGGTCCCGCAGGAGCAACGGGTTGCCTTCGTGGGCGCTGCCGGGCTGCTGGCGCGGCTGTAGCGGTGTCGGTCCTGCTGACGGCGGAACGCGCCGCTGAGCTTGTGGAGATGCCGAAGCGCCTTGTGAAAGCGACCGAGCTTTCTTGGCATTTCGTACCGGCGCCCGTCCCTATGGGCAAGCAGCGACCGGGGAAGAAAAAGCCGCGGTTTCAGAACGCCTATTCGATGAAGGCGCACTTGATCGAGGTAAATGGTCGGACGCGGTTCCTGCTGACGGGGAACAAGAACGGCAGCTTCTCGTTTACTCTCACATGGGGAGATTACCCCATCGCGCGCATTGACTGTGGCGCCCGGCATCGGCTTCCAAGAGAGCCGGGGGAGCCGGATAGGTTCGTCTACGGGCCGCACGTCCACTATTATGTGCCGGGGTACGGGCTGGAACACGCATACGCAACGACGGAGTACAGCTACGGTGACGCAAACGCAGCGCTGTCATTTTTCCTGAGGCACTGCAACGTTGTCAATCCGCCACCCGTGCAAGAGGTTCTCGGGTTACGATGAACGGGATTACTTTGGATCATCTGAGCAACGCGCTGTGCGACGAACTCGCCTCAGGAATAGAGTTACGCCCGCGCGACGATAGAACAGTGGTTCTCCTGCCCTTCGTTGACGGGTACGGAGATTCCCTTGCCGTGGTGATTGAAGAGGCGGAAGAGGGGTTTTTCCTGACGGATGAAGGCTATACGTTCGGTCAGGTGGCGGAGTTTACGGGAACCACGGATTCCGGGGCAGCCGTATGGAGGCGCTTGGGTGAGATTGCACTGCGACATGGGGTGACGTTCGAGGGGGTGGAGCTTCTTACCGACGCACCCGACATGCGCGCCGTTGCGCGGGGGTTGCTGAGGCTTTCGAGCGCGATAACCGAGGCGTTGCACATCGGGCGGCTGTCTGTTCCCGCCGTGGGTGTACCCTTTGATGAAGAGATCAAGCTGTTCCTGCGGGACCACCAGATCCCGTTTGAGACGAATCAACAAGTCATCGGCTCAAGCAAAGCGCCCCACCGCGTAGACTTCATCATCCGAAACTCGAAGGAAATCGTTGCCCAAGCCATCGGCTCCGAGCAATCCATGCGCCGGGCGTTGAACATCTTCTACGATCTTACGGAACTCAGCGGTGACTATATCCCCGTCGCGTTTCTTGATGATGAAAAAGAGGGGTATAGCAACACCACGTATACGCAGCTCAGCTACAAAGCGGACGTGTTCGCATGGAGCCAGCGGAACCGCTTCCTCGAATACTGGTATCGAAAGCATACAGCACCCCAGGACACGGCAACGCGGCCCATCCCTGAACCGCAAGAGCAGGAATAGCACATGGACGCGCAAGAGCAACAACGAACCCGGAACAAGCCGGGACCGAAGCCGGATCGCTTGAAGATCGAAGGGGACCCGGAAGAGGTAATCCGGGGCATTCTCAGCGTCGGAAAGCCAGCGGGCAGATACACTGAACCGTCACGGCGGAACGGAGCACCGGAGAAGAAGCGCGGAAAGACCCGCTGAGGCTATCGCAGCCTCAGCGGGTTTCGCTATCAGGCGAGCGCAGGTTGTTTGTAGGTCAGCCGCTTCCCCTCTGCCATCCGGATCGCGGTCGCTACCCGGTCGGCATCGTCCATCTTGCGGGTGTTGTACAGGAACTCCCGCTCCGCTGCGTACCTGTGCAGGTGCTCCCGGCTGACGTGATGGTACGCCCCGATCAGCGCCCGCTTGAAGAGGCTGAAGAACCCCTCTGCCGTGTTGGTGTGGATCGCAAACCCGTCTGCCTCGTACTTCACATATTCCCCGTCCCCGTGCTTCACGGTCTTGTGCCCGCCTGCGAAATCCCTGGCAGCGGAGGGGTAGACGTTTAGCTCGTCGGTGACGATGCAGGCGGAGGGATGCACGCATTCGCGCATGGCTTCTTCGAGGTTCGCGGCGGTGACGTTCGCCACCACGCGGGTACGCACCCGGCCCCCGCGCTCGACCATCGCAACGACGGGCTGCTTGTCAGTTCCCCGGCCCCGCTTGGCGGACTTCCTGTCCTCCACCTTGTTCGCCTTCCGGGGCTTGCCGCCCACATAGGTCTCGTCCACCTCGACGGTCCCGAACAGCGGAGCGCCGCCGCTCTCCACCATCGCCCAGCGGATGCGGTGCATCATGAAGAGAGACGACTTGTAGGAGAGCCCGGTTTCCCGCTGAATCTGAAGGGAGGACACGCCCTTCTTGCTGGCGCACGCGGACCAGAAGGCATAGGCCCACACCTTGAGCGGAATGGGGGAATCCTCCATGATGGTGCCGACCCGGACGGTGAACTGCTTCTTGCAGCCCCGGCAGCGCCAGCGGAAATTCTCCTGGCGCTCATCCGTGCCCGCCTGCATCATCTGATACACGTCCACGTCGCCGCAGCGGGGGCAGGCGGCGCCTTCGGGCCAGCGCATGCGCTCGAAGAACTCCACCGCAAGCCGCTCGTCGGTGGTGGCACTCTTGAGCTGGTCGAGGATCGGATTACCGGGCTTCTTGGCAGGCATCGTGCGGGGCTTTCTGGGTGAAGAACTACGCTGCTCTATCTACCCAGGAATATAGCGGGTTGATGTGGTTTCGTCAAGTACATAATTCCGAAAAACTATGTTGGCGCGGCACGTCAAGCCCGGATGAGCGGAAGCTTCCGCAACCGAGTCCGTATTAGAATCCTCGCGCGTACAGGACAAAACGCCCAAGAAAAAGAACGACACGCAGACGATCTTGTGCCCGTAACGATGCAACACACGTCGAGGTGCATGACGCGTTGTGGGGGCGGTTTTGGATGATAAAGCTTTCATTCAGTCAAATGGGTTGAGGATGCCACCTAACAGTGATTCGGCTTCACACCGCCGGAGAACCTGGGGGGCTGCGGAGGTTCATGCGCCGCAAATCGGCACGTTTACGACTCACTGTTAGCTGCGCACCGCAAGCCTCGCTGTCACCTTTGCGCCTACGCACTTCCGGGAACATTGTGATTTTGCCGGCGTGAGGCCCCGAGCTATGGTCAAGATTCTCCGGCAGGGTGACGGATAACGTGCCGATTCCCAGATTATCCGGCAGCAGGCTTGAGAACCCTTCCCACGGCGTGCAGCCATAGGGTACACGCGTTTGCCTCTGTGCGCAAGTCATCGTTCATGAGGCGGAGAGAAACGGCGGTCGGTCGGATTTCCGCCCTGGCGGGGCTCCCACCGCGCTCAGCGCGTTCCAGCTCGCGCACGCGGCGTCTCCCAATTCTGGATCGGACGCCTGGAGCGGAGCCCCGGACGCCTCGGCGATCTGCCGAGCAGCCGGCGGAAGCAGTGCTCCCGCGGCTTGTTGCCACTCGATCAAGTTAGGGGCTGCTACTGCGCCGCAGATGCACTGCCAGATCAGATGCTGGGAACCGTAACAGGTGCAGCGCCTATCGGCCGGTACGGGTGCACGGGCGCAGATAGAGAGCAGTCACCCGGCAACCAGGCGCCGCAGCGCCTCGATATCCGTCTTGGATGCATGGCGGGGGTCGCGTGGGATATGGGTGAGGACGCGGACCTCGTCCACTGGAAGCGGAGCGAGTGCGGAGCGCAGGCGATCCTGGTCGGGTGCGGAGAGGGAGCCACCGGAGCTTTCGACGCAGAGGATGGCTCGCTGGCCCCGCCTGGCATCGGGCAGGCCGAGGTACGCAGCGTGGACGATCCCCTCCACCTCGAGGGCCCGCACCTCCGCTGGCGTGCCCCACCATATCTGCCCGTCCCGCTGGACGCGCTCGCGCACGCGGCCCATCAGCCAGAGACGCCCCTCGGCGTCGAGGCGCGCCGCGTCGCCGGTGCGGTGCCAGACACGCTCTCCGTCGTGGATCTTGTTCAGCCGCTCGGCGTCCGGATCGTTCAGGTAGCCGGAGAGCACGTGGCCGCCGGTGACCACCACCTCGCCCACCTCCTCCGGCGCGACCTGCCATTCGCTCCAGCCGGCGGGGACCGGGGTGATCGGGGCGTCCGTCGGGAGCAGGAGGCGCAGCTCGATCTGCGGCACTGGCTCGCCCACGCAGATCCCCTCGGGGCGGTTCCCATTCGTCCGTGTCGTACCCTCCTCCATCGCGGCGAGCATCTCGCGCACCTCGATGCCGGCGATCGGCTCGGCCTCGGTGCTGCCGTACACCACGTGCGCCTCTCCCGTCACCGTCTCCGCCAGCAGCCGCGCCAGTGGAGGGAGCACCGGGGCGCCGCCGGTGAAGAGCGCGCGCAGCGGCAGCTTGCGCCCGGTGGCGGCGCACCAGCCGGCCAGCCGCTGGTAGAAGGCGGGGGAGCCGCTGGAGGTCGTCACGCCCTCGGCGAGCAGCTGGCGGTAGATGGTAGCAGGATCGATCTCCGCGGGGCGGCGCGCGTCGAAGTCGGGGAGCACGCTGGTGGTGCCGGAGGCGAGGTTGTTCAGCACGAAGACCGGCAGCGTCGGCATGTCGACGTCCGATTCGGTGAGCCCCAGGTGAGCGGCGAGCGCCTCGTGCTGCGCCCAGAGGAAGCCGTGCGAGCGCGCCGCTGCCTTGGGGCGGCCAGTGCTGCCGGTGGTGAGGGTGATGAGCGCCGGAGTGTCGGGTGACAGCTCGGCGGCGGAGGTGCCACTCGCGCGTGAGGCGTAGCGCCCGAGCCGCCAGATGCCTTGCCCTGCGGCTAGCTGAAAGGGGATGCGCCGGATCGCCGGGCTCACCAGCCGCAGCAGGTGCGCCTTCGGGGTGCCGAGGAAGGCACGCGGCCCGGCCGCCGCGACCGCCGCGTCGAGCCGCCGGCGGTCCGCCCAGGCATCCACGAAGACCACCGTCGCGCCCAGGTGCAGGCTGGCGAGCAGCGCGGTGTAGAGGTCGATGGACATCGGGAGGAAGAGGAGCACCCGGTCGCCCGGGCCGAGCCCCCGCTCCCGCAGCCCCGCCGCGAGCGCCTGCACCTGGGCGGTGAGCCCCCCGAAGCTGACGCGCCGCGCGCGGCCGCGCCGATACTCGACGATCGCCGCCCGCTCGGGGTGCCGCGCCGCTCGCTCGATGAGCCGCGCTGCGATGTTCGGGTTCAGGGCGTCCACTGGTAGAGCGCGTAGCGGCGGAAGACCTCCGCGGTGTGCCGCGAGATCTTCTTGGAGTCGTTGGCAACATGCATCAGCGCGTGGATCACGGCGTGGTAGCCCTTCTGGGATGCAAGGCGCCGGATCTCGTCGCCCAGGTAGCTTCCCACTCCCAGCCCCCTCGCCTCGGGCGCCGTGGCGAGCGTCTTCAGCACGACGCGCGTCGGGCGGCCGCCGTCGGCGCTCATCAGATCCGGCAGCGCGAACACGAAGCCGATCAGCCGTCCCTCGCGATCTCTCGCCAGCCGCACCAGCTCCGGGTCCAGCAGCGGATGCAGCGGCTGGTACATGGCCTCGAAGGTGGCAAGATCGATCGGCGAGTAGTAGAGGTTCTCCGCGAAGACGCGCAGGCTGAGCGCGTGCAGCGCTACCAGCTCCGCAGCGAAGTGCGTCAGGTCGAGAGGCTGCACGGTGACCCCGTGCGAGGCGAGTCGCTCCGCGTACTCCGCCGCTTTCGGATAAGGTGACGCGAGGTCGCGCACGATGCTGCTCTCGAA
>JACDHR010000563.1 GCA_013820915.1 Gemmatimonadota bacterium | reverse complement strand
GTCTCACAGGCGGATGTTCGAGCCGTTGCGCGCATGATGGACTTGATCGTTTTCTTCTTGCTGGTGGGAATCGTCACCCTGGCCGCGCTGCTCCTCTGGCGGCGGTTCAGCGCCCCCTCGCGCTCGGTGCCGGTCTCCGTGGGACGGGTCCTGCTCTGCCTCGGGCTGGCGCTCCCGCTGGTGGGACTCCCGGCATGGCGGCTCAGCAACGCTCGCTCCCTGCAGCTGCTGGGCGAGATCGTACCGCGCGTCGAAACGAGCGACTCCCTGGTGGCACTCACCTTCGATGACGGCCCGCTGCCCGATGCGACCGCGCGGGTCCTGCAGCTCCTCGCGGCGGAGGAGGCGCGTGCGACATTCTTCCTGATCGGCAGCTCGATCGAGCAACACCCCGAGGCGGCAAGAGCGATCGCTGACGCGGGGCACGAGATCGGAAACCACTCGTACTCGCACCGGATGATGCTGGGGCTCTCGCAGAACCGCATCCGCCAGGAGATCGAGCGCACGGACGCGCGGATCCGCGAGGCTGGTTTCGTCGGCCGCATCCACTTCCGCTCTCCCTACGGGAAGAAGTTCGTCGCGCTCCCGTACTACCTGGGCCGCACCGGCCGAAAGAACATCTTCTGGGATGTGGAGCCGGAGAGCGATCCGGAGATCGCCCGCGATTCGGCGCGCATCGTCGCACATGTGCTGGAGAAGGTGCGTCCCGGCTCGATCGTCCTGATGCACGTGATGACGCGACACTACGAACCCTCGCGTGCCGCCGTGCCCGCGATCGTGCGCGGACTCAAAGCGCGCGGCTACCGGCTGGTGACGGTCTCGGAGCTGCTGGAGCAGGAGGAGAGGGTCGCGCTCTCCCGGTAGTCCCCGGCCGCCCGCGAAGTGCGGCGGCCCCACCCAGCCACTCACAGGAGCAACAAGGTGCCGAGTTCACAGCTTCCCCAGAGGCCTTCCCATGCGATAAGGTGCGGATTTTTCCGCACTATCCCCCTGCTCTCGCTGCTGGTAGCGGGCAGCGCGCTCGCCGGGTGCGCGGCCCACGCGCAGGCCGGAGATGCAGCGCCGCACAGCCCCGGGCCGCCACGGATCGAGGTCGATCTCTCCTCGCACTTCCGCGCGCTCGGAGCGGACGGTGCCTTCGTGCTGTACGACGCCGCTGGAGATCGGCTGCTCGTCTACAACCCGGAGCGCGCGCGACGAGGCTTCCTGCCCGCCTCCACCTTCAAGATCCTCAACTCGCTGATCGCGCTGGAGACCGGCGTGATCTCGGACGAGCGCGAGGTGATTCCGTGGGATGGTGTGGACTGGGGCGACTGGTGGAATGGCGACATGGACATGTCGAAAGCCTTCCAGCGCTCGGCCGTCTGGTTCTATCGGGAGGTCGCCCGACGCATCGGCGAGCGGCGCATGGGCGAGTGGGTGGAGCGCGCGGCCTACGGCAACCGCGACATCGGTGGTGGTGAGGATCGCTTCTGGCTCAGCGGCGGCCTGCGCATCTCGCCGGAGGAGCAGGTCGAGTTCCTCCGGCGGCTGCATCGCGGTGATCTCCCGTTTTCGGAGCGCAGCCAGGCGATCGTGCGGCGGATCATGTGGATGGAGGAAGGCGAAGGGTACCTGCTGCGCGGGAAGACCGGCTGGGCGGTCTCGGACGGGGTCGATTACGGCTGGTTGGTCGGTTGGGTGGAGAAGGAAGGGAGGCCGTACTTCTTCGCCACGCAGATCGAGAGCGCGGCGCGGGCCTTTCCGATGCGGCGGGCGCAGCAGGAGATCACCCGCGGAGCGCTGCGCGACCTCGGGATCCTGCCATGAAGCGCGTCCTCCTGATCTGCGGAGCCGTCGCGCTATCGGCCTGCGCCGCAAACGCGCCCCCCGAGGCGGTGCCGCGGGTGGTACTGAGTGGTGTCACCGTGATCGACGGCACGGGCGCGCCGCCGTCGGCGATCATGGAGGTGGTGATCGAGGGCAACCGGATCGCCGCCATACACCGGAGCCGCAGGGGCGGGTACCCGCCGGGTACGCCGGTCCTGGATCTCCCGGGCCGCTACGTCATACCGGGCCTGATCGACACGCACGCACACGTGACGGTACTTCGCTGGTACCCGGACGGTAGCGGCAGCCGCCGGGGCGTGTACGACCGCGGCGTCTCCGCGCGGGCGCTTCGGCTGCTGCTCGCCCACGGCGTCACCACGGTGCGGAACCCCTCCGCCCCGGCAGCGGATGGCGTTGCTCTGCGGGAAGCCGTCAGGGCCGGAGAGGTCGTCGGCCCGCGCATCCTCACCAGCGGCGAGCATCTGGCCGACCCGCGCCTGAGCGAGGAGGAGATCCGCGCGGAGGTGCGCCGCCAGGTGGCGCTCGGCGTGGACATGATCAAGGTCTACGGCAACCTCCCGCCCGCTCTGGTCGGAGCGGTGATCGAGGAGGCGCACTCCCATCGCATCCCCGTCGTCGGGCATCTGCAGCGCACTACCTGGACCGAAGCCGCGCGGATGGGGATCGACGCGATCACACACGGCTCGCCCTGGTCACCCGAGTAC
>JACDHR010000167.1 GCA_013820915.1 Gemmatimonadota bacterium | reverse complement strand
CCAGGTCGTCGCGGCCGAGCGGCTGCTCGATCATCATCAGCTCGTACTCGTCGAGCCGCGCCAGGTGGTCGGCGTCCGCGAGCGTGTAGGCGGAGTTGGCGTCCGCCATCAGGTGCGCCTCCGGCCCGAGCGCCTCGCGCGCCGCGGCGATGTACTCCAGGTCCGCGCCGGGCTTGATCTTGATCTTGATCTTCCGGTAGCCCTCGGCGTGCGCGGCGCGCGCCCGCTCGATCAGCGCCTCCGGTCCCGATTGGATGCCGAGCGAGATTCCGGTGGCGATGCGCTCGCGCGTACCCCCCAGCAGCTTCGAGAGCGGCTGCTCCTGCAGCCGCGCGGCGAGATCCCAGCACCCCATCTCGACCGCCGCCTTCGCCATCGAGTGGCCGCAGAAGCCCTGCTCGAGCTGGGGATGGATATCCTGCGGCTCCTCGAAGTCGCGGCCGAGCACCCGCGGCGCGACCCACTCCCGAATCGCCAGCCAGGCGGTGTCGATCGTCTCGGCGCTGTAGTTCGGCTGCTCCATCGCAACGCACTCCGACCAGGCAGTGACGCCATCCTGCTGCAGCTCCAGCAGGAAGATCCGCCGCTCCCAGCTCGTGCCGGAGGAGATCTGGAAGGGCTCCTTCAGCGGCAGACCGATCTCGCGCAGCACCATCCGCTCCACGCGCAGCATCAGCCGCCTCCCTCCGCCGAGGTGAGGAGATAGTAGCCGCGCTCCGCAGCGTCGTCCCGATAGAATCCGCTCACCCTGTACCCTCTCTCGAAGGAGTGAAGAAATGCCTGGCGGGTAGATGTCCGCCACTCCGCGGCCTCCGCGGGGGAGTCGACCTTGACCCGATGGATATCCAGCGGGATCTGGATCCGCAGCTCGGCCGTTCCGGGAGCAAGCGGCTCTTCCACAGCTGCCTGCTGGGGCTCTCCAGGCGCCAGGTTGAGCACGGGAAGCGTTTTCCAACCGGAGGGATCGCCCGGCTCGCGCCGCGGCGGCTGCTCTCCCGCGATCCACCAGGCGACCACGAACCTGTCGGTGCCCAGCCCATCGTGCAAGTCACTGGCGGTGTCGCCGTACATGTCCTGCACGTACTCGACGACCTGCGTGCCCAGGCGGTTCAGGTTGAGGTGCGCGTTGCGCGCGACCAGCGGATCGAAGCTCCAGTAGATCACCTCCACCCCGAGCGCGCGCACCACGTCCCGCTGGAACTCCTTCAGCTTCCGTCCCACCCCCAGGTCCCGCGCCTCCGCGCGCACCGCGAGCATGTCCGACCAGTGGACGAGCCGTCCCTTCTCCACCCCGGTCATCCCGAAGACGAAGCCCAGCAGGCGTCCTTTGGCATCGAATGCGCCCGCCGTAACACCGCCCAGCCGCTGGGAGATCTTGAGGATGGTGGGGGGCACGCACTCGCTGAACTGCTCGCCCCAGGTGGCGCGCTGCAGCTCGACGCAGGCGCGGTACTCCTCCGGCGAGCGCAGGGGGCGGATCGCGATCTCTTTTGTGACGAGAGCCGCGGAGAGGGTGGAGCTGGCCGGAGCACTCAAGTGGTTCATTTGCACAAGGCGGCGCGGGCAACTGAGCCGTGGCTCCGTGCCGAACGGGTGCTGCTGCCTGCCCCGCTGGCAGGACACGGGCGAGATGAGAACGGAGCTCGTATACACGAAGGTATACAAAATTTGCGCGCTGTCAATGCAGGTGCCATTCTCCCCAAGTCATGGCCGGCGGGGGTTGCGCTTTGCGCAGCCGTTGATTAACTGTGGGCCAGCTTCCACAGAGGAACCCACATGGCACCTGCCCCTCGAGGCAGTCGCGACGGCAGCGGCCGGTACGGCCGCGAATCCACGGAGCAACGTGAACGAGACCTTCTCCTCCGCCCGGGGTGACCGCGTCAACCGGGCCTATGAAAAGCTTCGCGAGCTGATCGTGTGGGGGAAGCTCGCTCCCGGTACGCGCATCGTCGAGATCGAGATCGCGGACCGACTGAGAATCAGCCGCACCCCCGTGCGCAGTGCGCTGCACCGGCTGCAGCAGGAGGGTTACATCCTCGCCTCCGACGGCGGAAAGCAGTCGCGCCTCTCGGTGGCGCCGCTGACTCGGGAGGATGCGCGCGAGCTGTTCGGGATCGTCGGGCTTGTCGAGGGGCTGGCGGCGCGCTGGGCGGCAGAGTGGGAGCCGGCTCTGCGCGAGCGGCTGGCGGGTGAGCTGCGGCAGCTCAACGCGGATCTCCTCCGCGCTGCGCGGGACGCCCGGCCCGATCATCAGCTCATCTTCGACCTGGACACAACCTTTCACCGGCGCTACGTCGAGGCGGGGGCCGGACCGCGTCTGCTCTCGCTGCACGACGCGGTGAAGCCGCAGGCCGAGCGCTACGTGCGGCTCTACGTCAGCGCCCTGGTGGACGAGATCGGCACCTCGGTGGAGGAGCACGCGGAGATCATCGGCGCTATTGCTGCGGGAGAGCCGGAGCTGTCGCAGCGAATGGTGGAGAAGAACTGGCGCAACGCCGCCGAGCGCTTTGCGCAGGTGATCGACAGCCTCGGCGAGCGCGGAAGCTGGTAGAGCCGAGCCTCGTAAAACGAGCCTCTTGCGGTGAACCGGAGTGCGGACTACTTTATGTATACAAAGCTGCATCCCAATCTGCGTGTGAGCCCAGGCTCTCCGCTGCATAATTTGATGCTGCTGACTCTGGTAGGTCGATCCCGATCCGAACGGGAGCCAGGAGGACTTGCAGCAATAGGTGCTGCTGTACGTAGCGCTGGTCGGTGCAGACAATGGGACCGCCACTATCTGTAATGGCGAAGCTACTCGGTGTGCGTCGTGTGATGGTTCCAAAATCCTTCAGCCTAAAGGAGGCCGTCATGGGACAAGTTGCATGGTCTGTCGGTGAGTGCACTCACAAGAGTGGGTGGCACTGCCAGCTCCCTGGTTGGATTACGTGTTACGCTCCGCAGTATCAAGTCGAGCGAGGGAGGTGGCACTTCCATCTCCGTGGCTGCGCTACCGCTGTGCTGTTTACCTGTCTGCTGGTCGTTACATCGGCACGGGCTACCGCGCAGGAAAGCGTTATCAGCGGCGTGGTAATAGCCGAGCAGTCGCTGCGCCCGCTGTCGGGAGCGCAGGTGGTGGTGGACGGCTCGGGCCGCGGAACACTGACGGACGCTCGAGGCCGGTTCATGATTCCAGGACTCACCGGAAACGAGGTGATGCTCCGGGTAGCCCTGATTGGCTACCGCTCTGTTACCCGGCCGGTTCGGGTAGGGGATACCAACATCCGAATTGCGCTGGCCGAATCCGCGGTTGAGTTGGACGAGGTTGTCGTGACCGGCACGCCCGGGCAGACGCAGAGGCGGGCAATTGGAAACGACGTCGCACAGGTGCAGGCGGCACAGGTGGTGGAGATAGCCCCGGTGGCGGACGTGCAGCAACTACTCGGTCCGCGGGTGTCGGGCGTGGTGGTGCTGCCGGGCTCGGGGAACGTGGGTACCGGGAGCGTGACGAGGGTGCGCGGCGTCTCCAGCCTCTCACTCTCCAACGAGCCACTCATCTATGTTGACGGCGTGCGTATGAACAATGACCCGAGCGCCGGGCCGAACATTCGACAGGGCCGGCAGGTGAACCGGTTGAATGACATCAACCCGGAGAATATCGCGTCGATCGAGGTGATCAAGGGTCCAGCGGCGGCCACGCTCTACGGTACTGAGGCAGCCAACGGGGTGATTCAGATCATTACCAAGAAAGGGGCAGCTGGACGTCCGTCGCTCGATTTGGTGGTGAAGCAGGGGGCTAACTGGATCATGGACCTGGAAGGGAAAATTCCCACCGTGTACAGCCGGCATCCACAGACGGGGGAGCTGCTCAGTGTGAACCTCTACCGGCAGGAAAAGGATGCAGGCAGGGATCCTTTCCAGCGTGGGCAGATCCAGTCGTACAGCGCAAACCTGCAGGGTGGGACAGATCAGGTGCGCTACTACCTCTCGGCAGACTTCGACAATACAGAGGGTGTGGTGTGGTACAATTGGCAGAAGAGGCTGAGCACCCGCGGCAACGTGAACCTGCTGCTGAGCGACAAGCTGGACGCCAGCGCCAACATGGGTTTCATCTCGGGGAATACGCGCTTCGCGCAGGCGGCGGCGGGGTGGGGGGTGTGGGATCAGTTTGTTTGGGGCTCCCCCTCGCGGCTGGACACGCGCACGCGCGGCTTCCTGCGGGCGCCGCCGGAGGTGGTGGCGGAGATCGAGGCGAACTCAGACATCGACCGGTTCACGGGTGGGCTACAGCTTAACTACCGCCCCTGGAATTGGATGGCGCAGCGGCTGACGGTGGGAATGGACAACGGTAACGAGACGAACTCCATCCTCTTCCCCCGCCACCCAGAGGGGACGAACTACTTCTTTGGTGGGCTGAGCCTGGGGCAGAAGTCCGTGGAACGGCGCAAGTCGATCTATAACACCTTCGATTACTCGGCGACGGCTACGCTCGAGATCTCGCCGCGGGTGACCACTGCCACCTCAGTGGGCGCACAGTACTACACGAAGCGCTTCGAGAACGTGGACGCCCTGGGCCAGCAATTCCCGGCACCCGTAGTGAGATCGGTGGGCGGGGCGGCGGTCAGCTTCGCGAACGAGGACATAATCGAGAACAAGACGTTCGGACTGTACATCCAGGAGCAGCTCAGTTTTAATAACCGTGTTTTCCTCACCGCGGCGGTCCGGGGTGACGACAACAGCGCCTTCGGCGAGAACTACAACGCGGTGATCTACCCGAAGCTCAGTGCCAGCTGGGTAGTGAACGAGGAGCCATTTTGGAAATTGGCGGCGGTAAACTCGCTCAAGCTGCGCGGTGCCTGGGGCATGGCGGGGCAGCAGCCGGATGTCTTCGCAGCCATCCGGCTCTACGATCCGGCCACGGGTCCCGGTGACGGCTCGGTACTGACTCCGCAGACGATTGGCAACCCGGACCTAGCACCGGAGCGGGGAGAGGAGCTGGAGCTCGGCTTCGACATGGGGCTGCTGAACGAGCGAGTGGGCATGAACTTCACCTATTACAACCAGCGCACGCGTGACGCAATTGTTCAGAAGCAGGTGACGCCCTCCTTGGGTTTCCCTGGCTTCCAGTTCGTGAACTTGGGCGAGGTACGCAACCGCGGAATGGAGCTGACAGTGGATGCCCGGCTGGTCGAAGGGCAGCGCTTCGGCTGGGACCTCGCGATGAAGCTCTCCAGCAACGACAATGAGGTAGTCAGTCTCGGGGGCCTGCCGCCTATCGCCATTGGCGGCGTGCAGCAACACCAGGAGGGATACCCGGTCGCTGCGTTCTTCTACAAGAAGATCGTGCAAGCCGAGTTGGACGCCGACGGCCGGCCCGTGAACATCCTCTGCGATGGTGGACCGGAGAATGGTGGGCAGGCGATGCCGTGCGCGGACGCCCCGCGAGTCTACTGGGGCACACCAACGCCCAAGTGGGAGGGCGCCGTAAGCTCGACCGTCACCCTCCTGCGGAACCTGCGACTCTACGCACTGGTTGACTTCCGCGGCGGGCACATGCTGCAGAACGGTGACATCAATGCGGCGCACACCACCTTCCGCAACTCGAGAGCGATCAACGAGGGGGAAGATCCTATCTTGCTTGCCTATGATCGGCTAGGCCTCACCGATGCGACGGGCTTTCTGGACGCCGGCTTTGCCAAGCTCCGCGAAGTCTCAGGCACCTATACGCTTCCTCCGGAGTGGGCGGGCTGGCTCAGGGCATCGCGCGCCTCAATTACCGTGGCCGGGCGGAACCTTGCCACCTTGTGGGTTGCTCAAAGGGACATCTTCGGGCAGCCGATTCCCGATCCAGAGGTGCGCACGCCATCGAGCAACCTATCAGGCTACGTCCAGACGGTACTCCCGCCGTTCTCACAGGTCGTGACCACGGTTCGCCTCTCCTTCTGACGACTACCAAGGGATGAGCACAATGTGGATTTTGAAACGAGAGAGAGATCGAGGGCGCCGGGCGTGGTTCCGAGGAGCGGCGCTGGTCCTAGTGGGCGCGGGCTTGTTGAGCGCCTGCGACAACTTGCTGGAGGTCGAGTTGCCGACCCGAGTTCCGGCCAGCACACTGGACAACCCCGCGCTCGCGGCCGTACTCGTGCAGGGCGTTGTCGCCGACTTCGAGTGCGCTCTAGCCAATTACATTCCGGCCACCGCCCTGCTGACGGACGAGCTGATCGATGCCACCGGGTGGATTGCAGTGACAACATGGGATCAGCGGCGCATCTTCCCTGACAACGCGAACCTGGGAACCTCCAGCTGCACTGCCCTCGGCTACGGCATCTACACCCCGCTGCAAACTGCGCGATTTCAGGCGGAGAACGTATTCGAGCGGATCATGGGCTTCCCCGATGCGGAGGTCCCCAACAAGAACTCGCTGTTGGCTACTGCGGCTGCGTTTGCTGGCTACAGCTATACGCTACTCGGTAAGGGTTTCTGTGAGATGGCCGTAGACGAGGGCCCGCTCATGACACCGGCGCAGGTGCTTGCTAGGGCGGAGGAGCGCTTCAGCACCGCAATCGAGCTCGCGCAGGCCGCTAACAACACTCAGGTCCTGAATTTGGCACGGGTAGGCCGCGCGCGTGTCCGACTGGACCTTGGTAAGATGGTGGAGGCCGCCGCGGACGCGCGCCTGGTGCCGCAGGGCTTCGTCTACAACGCCACCCGCTCGGCGGCTAACGCGCGCCGCTGGAACCGCATAGCGGTAGACTTCCACCGCAACTTCTTCCTATCTGTGGCCCCCAACTTCCGCAATCTCACCGTGGACGGTAGGCCCGACCCGCGCGTGCCGGTCAGTGATGCGGGCCGAAGAGGCCACGATGGGGTGACCCCTGTCTTCACTCAGGCGAAGTACACGGCCGAGGGCGACCCAATTCCGATCGCGACCTGGCAGGAGGCGCAGCTCATTCTCGCCGAGGCCGAGGGTGGGCAGGCGGCGGTAGACGCCATCAATCGTGTCCGGGCAACCTACGGCCTGCCAGCCTTTAGCAGCAGCAATCCGCAGGAGATCCGAACCCAGGTGATTGAGGAGCGGCGCCGCGAGCTCTTTCTCGAAGGACACCGTCTCGGCGACATGCTGCGTTATAACTTGCCGTTTGACACCGGCGTCACACACAAGGGGGTCCCCTTCGGGGATACGAGGTGCCTTCCGCTGCCTGACGTGGAGCGCCTGAACAACCCGAACATCGCGAGCTGAGGGAGGTGCCCGCCATGGGCCCTGTCCCGCTCACCGCGAGTAGCTCCCACGGCTCCGCAGATCAACAGGGGGAAGACATGATGGAACTATTCCGTGTGGGCTACGCGCATGTGGTCGCTCTTGGAGCGGTCGCCGGGTTCGCCCTGGAATCCTCATCTCTGCTCGCCCAAAGCAACGGGGCGATGCTGGACTTCCCGATGGAGGTGCGCTACGACGTGCAGGTGCGCATGCCCGACGGGGTGCACATCTCGGTCGACGTCTTCCGCCCGCAGGACGACGAGAGGCATCCCACCCTCTTCTCCCTCACCCCCTACAACAACGACAGCGAAGGGACCATGCAGCAGGCATGGAACTTCGTCCAGAAGGGCTATGCCTACGTGGTGGGAGACACCCGCGGACGCTATGACTCTGAGGGTGACTTCTACCCCTACCGGCACGACGGTACCGATGGCAGCGCGATCATGAACTGGATCGTGCAGCAACCCTGGTCCAATAGCAGGGTCGCCACCATCGGCGGCTCTTACCTGGGCAAGAACCAGTGGATGATGGCTAAGGAGAACAACCCGCACCACGCAGCCATTGTCTCCTACGTCGCGCCTGCGGACGACTTCCACGATGGGACGCGCTACAACGGGGTGCCCAAGCTGGACCTCATGTACACCTGGTCCATGATGATGGACGGGCGAGTCAATCAGACGCGCAACGGCTGGAACTGGGGTCAGATCATGCGCGGGCTGCCGCTCCACACGCTGGACGAGAAGGCCGGCCGCAGCGTCTCCTTCTGGCGGGAGCAGATGGAGCACTCCAACCTGGACGACTTCTGGACGCCGGTGCAGATGACCGGCTTCTACGAGCGTTTCGACATTCCGAGCTTCAGCGTGACGGGGTGGTATGAAGGGCAGCTGAAGGGGCAGGTGCAGAACCACGTGGAGGCGGTGCGCACCAGCCGGAGCCCGGAGGCGCACATGCTGGTCATCGGCCCCTGGCTGCACGGGGTCAACCGC
>JACDHR010000562.1 GCA_013820915.1 Gemmatimonadota bacterium | reverse complement strand
ACTCGTTGGCGGAGCAGCAGTTGCGGAGCCGCCCAGAACGGACGTTTCAGCGGGGTGAAGGCGGGGTCGGAGCGGGGAGGCGGCGGGAGGGGAAGTCCACGGGGCGGCTGATCCGCTCGCCTAGGTCGAGGTGCGCAGCGGCGGCCGCGTGGTCTGCAGCATCGCCGCCGGTTCGGCTCGACCCGATCCCCCGCGGCGGTTCGGTGTACGTGAGCCTGTGAGCGTTCCCTATCGCATTCCCGGCGAGCTACGGCTCCAGCTCGAGCGGGCACTCGCCGAGGGCGTCCCCGCAGACCCCCTCGCCCACGCCTTCCAGGTGGCAGAGGTGATGGGGATACTGCACCAGGCGTTCGAGGCGGCCGGCTTCCGCGTGGTGCTCGTCGGCGGGGGTGCCATCGAGATCCATGCCCCCGGCATCTATCGATCGGGCGACCTCGATCTGGGGATCACGCAGCTCTGGGAGGCGCGGGCACAGGAGTCGGAGGTGTTCGTTCAGCTCGGCTTCGAGCGGATCGGACGTCACTGGCGACAGCAGGGACTGCTCGTGGAGGTTCCCACCGCGCATGTCTCGGATCCGACGGAGCTCGTCAACGTCCGTGGTTCGGTCTTCCGGGTCGTGGCGAAGGAGGCGCTCCTGCGCGATCGGATCGTGGGGTACAAGCACTGGGGAGTCACCGCCTACGGCGACCAGGCGATCCGGATGCTCAGCGCCTTCGGCAACGAGCTCGACTGGAGCTGGCTGCGGTCCGAGCTCGATCGCGAGCGAAGCGGGGACGCGCTTGAGGCGCTGCTGCGGATCCAGGCCGAAGCCGAGACCGGATCGGTAGACCTGGCGGCACGCCTGCGCGAGGAACTCGACCGGCTGAAGCAGAGACCATCGCCGCCCTCGTCCGGTGCCTGAAACCAGACTTTCCCGGTCGTGGCAGGTGGACCCTGAACCTCCAGAACGCAATGGCCGATCTCAGCTCCCTGCCGGACCTCTCCGAGAAGTGGCCCGAACGTCTGGCGCGCGTGCGCTCGATCCCACCGGCCGAGGGCCTGGTGCGCCCCCCGCGCGACGCCGCGAAGCAGGCGCTCCTGGAGGAGATGGACCAGCGCGGCCCGTACGAGCCCGCCACGATCGCCGAGGAGCCGAATCTCGCCCAGCCGAAGGCGCCAACGCGGCCCACCGAAGAGCAGCCCTGAACCGCCCGCGGTGTGCCGCTGGCGTTGATGAACGCCGCGCCGGTCCTGCTGCCGGCGCGGCGTCGCGTGTGCCTGCGCACGTCAGGCGGCGGGATCAGAGTGCAGGCGCGCCGCCCGGCATGAGCAGCGCGCCCGCAGCCCTCGTGCTACTTGGTGAACTTGAAGAGCGCCTGCGGAGGCGAGTCCAGCGCGATTCCCTGCAGCGTGAGCGTCAGCGTCTTGCAGGAGTTGGCGCAGCTCTTGGGCGTGGCCCAGTTGTACTGGTAATAGCCCCCGTCCAGGTTCTGTAGGCCCGACTTGCCCGCGGCAGTCTCGCCGACCGGGTCGCTGGTCGTGCTCAGGCCGCAGTCGTAGTTGGAGACCTGTACCGTGACGCCGCTCAGGTCGGTCACCGGCTGGCCGCTCTGGAGCAGGCGCCACTTCAGCGGGATCGTCTGCCCCGCCTTGGCCACGTTCAGCACGTTGTCCGGCCCGGGGTTCTCCACCGGCGCGCTGAAGCCGCCGAAGCTGTAGCTGGGCGGGGGCGGCGTCTGCTCCAGCTCGAAGACGCCGAAGTCGCAGGGGGCTACGCGGTCGTAGCCGCGGGTTCTGCGCAGGCACGCGTCCGTCGTTGCAGACCGAGCGGGCCTCGATTAGTTTCTCGCCATGAACGACACACCTACACCAGGGATGCTCGACGAGCTGCTGGAGCCACTGAGTCGCTGCCTGGATCCGGACTCGGCGCGACGCGTGGCGGAGTTCCAGATCGCGCCTCGGGTACAGGCGAGAATCCGCACCCTCGCCGAGCGGGCCAATGACGGAGTGCTCGGGGACGAGGAGCGGCTCGAATACGAGGCCCTCATCAACGCCGCCGACATCATCACGATCCTCAAGCTCAAAGCCGCGCGCAGCCTGCGATCCAATGGCGGCTAGGCGTGGACGCCGCCACGCGGGATCGGGTTCGCGGTCGGGCAGCGGATCGTTGTGAATACTGCCGGCTCGTCCAGCAGCACAGCGAGCTGACCCACCACATCGAGCACATCGTCGCCCGGCAACACGGCGGCGCGGACGACCTCGATAACCTGGCTCTGGCCTGCCACCGCTGTAACCTGCACAAGGGACCCAACCTGACGGGAATCGATCCCCTCACCGGTCAGATCGTGCCTCTCTTTCACCCCCGGCGAGACGAGTGGCAGCAGCACTTCCGCGCACGCGGGGCTTATCTGGAGGGACTCACGCCGAGCGGCCGAGCCACGGTTCGCCTGCTCGCCATGAACGACCCGCGCCGGCTCGAGCTGAGATCCGAGCTTCTCGCGCATGGAGAGCGGCCTTTCTGAACCAACCAGAGTCTCCTTCCCTTGCGCAGCACGCGACGC
>JACDHR010000561.1 GCA_013820915.1 Gemmatimonadota bacterium | reverse complement strand
GTAGCTGTTGTGCTCGTGCTGGCCGGGGAAGAAGACGAGCAGCCGGCCGGCGATGGACTCGTTCACCGCATTCATCAGCGCCGACACCTTCACGCTGTCACCGAGCCCGAAGAGCGTCCCCGCACCCAGCAGCCCGACCACCCCGTTCGGGTCGTCATGCCTCTCGAGTTGCTCGCGCACCTCGCCGACCAGGGTGGAGAAGAAGGCAGGGAGCGCCGTCTCCAGCAGCTCCGGCTCCTCGAAGTAGGTGTCGGCGTACTCGTGGCCGGCCATCCAGCGCTCGAACGAGGTGGTGATGTCAATGCACCCCCAGCCGTGGCCGGCGCGAAGGGTGGCGTTCTCGAACTCCGGCAGGTTCAGGCGGACGCGGCGCTCGTAGCGCGGCGGGTAGACCGCCATCCAGACGCGCTGCGGCGGCGCCACGCTCTTGGGCCACGGCAGCTCCACGAACCGGCGATACGCCTCGATGAGCTCCTCGACGTAGCTCACAGCAGCTGACCCTCCAGTGGGCCCTCACCCCCGCCTCGCTCGTACCTCGCTCGGCTCCCCCTCTCCCGCATGCGGGAGAGGGGGCCGGGGGGTGAGGGCCCTCTGCGGCATGCACCATCACTACGTCTATCTGCCATCACAGCAGCTCACCCTCCAGCGGTCGGAGCAGCGTCCGGAAGCCCACCTCGACCACCCCACCCGCGTTGCGGTACTCGAGCATCCCCCGCTGCGACGCGGCGAAGGCCAGATCGTATAACTGAGACCGCGGCTGATCAAGCACCCGCGTCCACACCGTGTCGAAGAGGGCCTCGCCCCGGGCGCCCTGAAGGTGCCCGAGCAGCAGAGCGTAGGCGACATCCGCGGGGCGGCAGGTCACCCGCTGCCGGCGCTTTCGTCCCCCCTCCGGCGCTCCGAGGTGCCCCGACTGTTGCCAGGACGCGTAGGCGTTGTCCGCCGCCTTCTGCAGAGTGCTCGCCGCGTACACCCCGGGGTACGCAGCCTCGATCGCCTCGCGGAAATCCGTCACCGTGACCTCCTCCCCGGGCGCGGTCCTCACCACGACCTCGGCCGAGGCACGAAACACCGTATCCGTCGCCATCGCACAGAGCGCGGCGAGCAGAGGTCGGCCTTCCGCCTCGACCGCCCAGAGGTCTCGCACCGAGCGGAACAGAACCGAATCGGGCCGGAACAGGTAGAGACGCCGGAGCGAAGCAAACCTCTTCCTGCGTCCTGTCTCCGTCGCGAGAGCCAGTACGTTCTCCTCGAGAGCCGCCTGCTCGTAAGCCTCCTCCTTCGCGTCAGCGGGAACGCCGTCCAGGAGGTGCGTCAGCTCGGGGATGCCGATCGAATGGCTGATGATCGCGCTCTGCCTGACCTCGGCAGGGACGATCTCCTCAGCTCCACGCATTCCCACTCCTGACCACTTCAGCGAGCCTCATCAAAGCCCGGAGGCGTGTCTGCGCATGGGTACGGGAGGCGGCGCCTCGATGACGACGGCGTTTGACTGGAGAGAGATGGGTCGAATGGAGGTGGCAGTAGTCCACGAGCTGATGACCTGGATGACTGGCCGAATAGCGGACGAGGGATGCTCATCCCAGCGCCGCATGAGCGTTCACTCGGACAAGCCTTGCCTGATCTGGTGGTGACTCTGTGGTGACTCTCCAAGGAACAACCAGGTGAGCGAACAAAAGCCCGGTACGGCTCAAAGTCGTACCGGGCTTTTCGTTACCTGCAGTCGGGACGGCCGGATTTGAACCGGCGACCCCCTGAACCCCATTCAGGTGCGCTACCGGGCTGCGCCACGTCCCGTACCGGCTCCTACCGGTATGCTGTGGAGCCGCTCCCGCCACCGCACCCGAAAAACAGCTGTGTGGTGAAGGGCACCAAATATATCAGGTGTGGTACAGGTCCGCAACCCACGACGGCAGCTCCCGAGCTGTGGCTACCCGGCGATCCGGAGCCAGTCGCGGTAGATCGCCTCCTGCAGATCGGTGGGATCGGTAACGCGGGTGAGGCGCACGCGCGGGGTCGAGGGTGGCTCCAGCTCTACGGCGAGCGTCAGCAGCTCGTCACGCCGGAAGAGCGTCAGGGTCGCACGCTCCCCGGGCTTCCGCTCCGCAAGGCGGGCGGCGAGACCTTTGGAGTTCACCCGTAGACCGTCGAGCGCCAGGATCTCGTCGCCGGCGTTGAGGCCGGCGCGGTAGGCGGGGGTGTCCGCCAGCACGTGCGTGACGAGCGTGCGATTCACGTCCTCTTTCAGGCGTATGCCTAGCTCGACCGGGCTTCCGCTACCGGCAGCTGCGGGTTCGGCAGCGTTGGTCGAGGTCGTTGCAGATTCTCTGGACGGTCGCTCCGAAGTGTCGGCAGGGGTGAGCTCGATACCCGCGGCGGCGAGGTGCCGGCCGTACTCCAGCTCCGCGGTGCTCCGCAGGTAGCGGTCGAAGAAGTCGCCGAGTGGCTCGCCGCACACCTCCTGCGCGATCCGCTCGATCACACTCTCCTCACCAGCCTCGGGGAAGCCCCGGTCGGGCGCGCCGTAGCGCTCCCAGAGCA
>JACDHR010000166.1 GCA_013820915.1 Gemmatimonadota bacterium | reverse complement strand
CCCGCTGGCCGCGTGCCCAAACGTTGCGGGCCTCGACCACCGCGGGCAGCTGCGGGAGCGGCTGGCCCGCGCGATCGAGCGCTTGGGCGATCCACTCGTCGCCGGGCTCGCCGATCAGCAGCACCTGCTGGAAGCGCCGCAAATCTCCCCAGGTCGGCCCTTCCGGATCCACATGGGTGACGCGGAAGATCCGCTCATCGCGCACCGTGAACGTGCGCGGCTCCAGCGCCGTCTCGACCTCCTCCTGCATCTCGGCCCAGGCGGGGCCGGCGGCGCCGATGATCAGCGCGTTCGGATCTCCCAGCGACTGCGGCTTGTCGCACCCGGAGGAGCCGATGACCCCGACCAGCGCCAGCAGGAGCAGCGGACGCGGGCGGAAACGACGAACTTGAATCATGTATTCCTCAGATCTCGAGTATCGGTCTGCGATGCTGGTACGTCGCGCGGAGCGCTACCGAAGCGCGCCTCCAATTGAGACCAGACATCCCGCAGGGGAAGGGAGGACGCCCGAAATAGTACCAAAAGATGGAAGAGGAGATCCGCGCTCTCGTTGCGGAGCTCTACGGGATCCGAATTCTTGGCGGCGATGACGGTCTCCGTCGTCTCCTCCCCGACTTTTTTCAGGATCTTGTCGATCCCCTGCTCGAACAGATAGGTTGTGTAGGAGCGCTCCGGCCGGGCCACATCGCGCGCGGCGATGATGCGCTCGAGCCGCGCGAGGATATGCCCCATCTCCGCGGCGGAGGCGAGATCGCCACCGGTGTTTGCACGGTGGAAGCAGCTCCTCTCCCCGGTATGGCACGCCGGCCCGGTCTGCCGTACGCGATAGAGAACGGAGTCGCCATCGCAGTCGACGCGGACTTCCTCCACGATCTGTACATGGCCGCTGCTCTCTCCTTTGCGCCAGATCGCGGCACGGGAGCGGCTCCAGTAGTGCGCCGCGCCAGACTCTACGGTACGGGTCAGCGCATCGTGGTTCGCGTAGGCGAGCATCAGCACTTCGCCGGTGTCGATCTCCTGCGCGACGACCGGGACCAGCCCCCGGCCATCGAACTTCAATTCGTCAATCCACACGGTGCTCTCGGTAACGGGGGGGCGGGTCCGGAACGCTCGCGAATGTACCCGCGCCAGTCACAGCGGTCAAATGCGCGCGCGGTCCGACGGATCGCGGTTTGCAGCGCGATCGACGATCCCTGGCACGCCTACTTCGTATCCCGGAGAGTTCCTTTGACCCATAATCTGCCGCATGCCGCCGACCGCCTGCCGTTGTGGACCACTGCCTGGCGCCGCAGCGGGCGGCTTGTGCTGCTCCTGGATTTCGACGGCACGCTGGCCCCGATCGTCGAGCGGCCGGAGCTGGCGCGGCCTCTACCCGCCGCGGTCCAGGCACTCGGCAGGCTTCAGCAGCGCAATGATCTCGACATCGCGGTGGTCAGTGGCCGGGGCCTCGCGGACGCTCGCGCGCTTGCCGGGCTAGAGGGGATCGCCTATGCGGGGAACCACGGGATGGAGATCGACGGGCCCGGCGTGCACCAGATCCATACCGAGGCGGCGGCCGCGCGCCCACAACTGGAGCGAGTAGCTGATGCGCTGCGCCGCCGGCTCGGGCTCATCGAGGGAGCGATCGTGGAGGACAAGGGGCTTACCCTCAGCATCCACTTCCGGCTGGTGGCCGAGGGAGCGCACCCTGAAGTCCGCGCCGCCGTTACGGATGCGGTGGCGACGGCGTCCGGGCTGCACGTTACCGAGGGGAAGATGGTGCTCGAAATCAGACCACAAGTTGATTGGCACAAAGGCCGGGCCGTCGAGTTTCTGCTTCGGCATCTGAGCCCTCCCACGGGCGCTCCTGTGCTCTACTTCGGCGACGACACCACAGACGAAGATGCCTTCCGCGCACTCTCTTCCTGGAGCGCGGGGGAAGGAGTGATCGTCGGTGAGGAGCGCCTCGAATCCACGGCAGCGTGTAGCTTCGTGAGGTCTCCCGACGAGGTCGCGGACGTGCTGGCCACGCTGGCAGACGTGTAATAACGTGGTCCTCCATTCGTTGCATTTCCGGTAGAAACTCCCGGCTCGGCTCGCGGAGAGCACATTCCTCTGGGATCCCCTAGCGGAGCCGGAAGGGAATCGAATCCATCGCCGCACGATCGCTCACCCTCGGTGCGTGGCAGCTCAGCCGATGCAGCTTGTCGGGAGGAAGCAGCAACTCGACCCACATCTTCGTCCGGACTCCCGGTTGCACGTACCCGGCTGGATCCGTAGCTTCGCGGGAGATCGCGACCGGATACGGTACCCTCCCGCTGAACTACCATGCGCATCCGAAGCTTTACCGCTCCATTACTCCTCGTCCTTGTCGTAGCGGGCTGCGCGCCCTCGCTGCTGTCTCGCCCCGCGCTTGCGCCCGAGCAGCAGGCGTTCTTCGCCGAGTTGCGGGGGCTCTGCGGAGAGTCCTTCGGCGGGACCGCCGTCGAGGCGCCTCCGGGGGATACGGTCTATACGGGGAGCCGGATGGTCATGCAGGTGCGCGACTGCACCGATGACCAGGTTGTCATTCCCGTGCAAGTCGGAGAAGACCGGTCGCGCACCTGGATCGTCTCACGCGGCGAGGCCGGGTTGCGGCTGACGCACATCCACCGGCACGCCGACGGCACCGAGGACGAGAACTCGCGCTATGGTGGGACTACGCTCACTCCCGGTGAGACGTGGCGGCAGGACTTCCCGGCAGACACCTTCTCGGTCCGGATGGTCCCGGGGCGAGCGACGCAGAGCTGGACGATGGAGCTTCGGCCCGGCGACAGCTTCGACTATTCGCTGCACCGCACCGCCACCGGTCTGCGCTATCGATTCCGCTTCGATCTGGCACGGCCGCAACCATAAGTGCGTGGCTTCCGGTTCGTGGGTTCCGGTGCCGAGTGCCGGACCCACGCGCCGGCGGGTGGATCGCGGTTTGCGCATACGGTTTCATCCCGTCCGTGTGCCTCTGACAGTGTGGCGTAGGCTACAATCCACCGCACTGGATGAGGGCGCCGTAATCAGCCCCGTATCTGCCTGAGGAAAAAAGCCATGCACGTTCTAACCCGAACCCTGCTGCCCCTCATGGTCATCCTGCTGATCGCCGGGTGCGGTGCACGACGAGGCGCCGCTGGATTAGCCGAAGGAGCCGCGACTGTGGAGGTTCGCAATCAGTCCTGGTCTGACATGAGGATCTATGCCGTTTCCGGATCGCAACGGACTCGCCTGGGCACAGTGACGGCAACCAGCACGGCGGTGCTGCGTATCCCTTCACACGTGGTGGCCGGGGGCCGGGACGTGAGCTTTCTCGCCGATGCGCTCGCCGGTGGGGCAGCCACCAGCTTCAATATCTTCGTTCGGCCCGGCGACCAGGTCGGAATCACGATCCCGTCGACCGTCCGCTGAATTCAGCCGGTCGGGGGTGGGGCAGGGCTTGCTTGCGGAGCGCCGATCGCGGCACAGCGTGTCATCCCGGTCCGCCGTGTCGATCCGCGCTGCATGACCATCCTGCCGAGTGCGGAAGCCGAATCCGAGCTGCCGATGGGTGATTTTTCGTTTCGAACCTCGCACGATCATGGCTCCGCCCGGCTCGGCTGGTTCGATACCCCGCACGGCGTCGTCGAAACACCGGCATTCATGCCCGTCGGCACTCACGGCACCGTCCGGGGGCTCTCGGTAGACGAGGTCGCCGCCGCCGGCGGTCGGATGGTCCTCGCCAACGCGTATCACCTCTACCTGCGCCCGGGCGACATGATGGTGCGCGCGCTCGGCGGGCTGCACGCGTTCACCCGGTGGGCGGGACCGATGCTGACCGACTCGGGCGGCTTCCAGGTATTCTCGCTGTCCAGGTTCCGCGTCGTGCGCGAGGACGGCGTAGAGTTCAGAAGCCACCTGGATGGCTCGCTGCACCAGTACACTCCCGAGAGCGTGATGCGGATCGAGCGGAACATCGGGGCCGATGTGATCATGCAGTTGGACGAGCTGATCGCGGGAGGCTCCGAGCTGCCGGCCTCGCGCGCGGCGATGGAGCGGAGCCTCCGATGGCTCGACCGTTGCCGCGTGGAGTTCGATCGCATATCGAGGGAAGGACGGGCGCCCGCTCCGGATCTCGCCGCACCCCCTGGCGCGCCCCCGCTCAGCACCGACGACCCGGCAACCGATCTCGTCCCACCGCGCCAGGCGCTCTTCCCCATCGTTCAGGGCGGGGTCCACCCTGAACTCCGCCGCGCATCGATCGCCGGCATGCTAAACGCCGGCAACTGGAAGGGCATCGCCATCGGCGGGCTCTCCGTCGGCGAAGCGAAGCCCGACCTGTACGGCACGCTCGAACTCTGTGACCCACTGCTCCCCCGCGGCGTGCCGCGCTACCTGATGGGCGTGGGGTTCCCGGACGACCTGATCGAGGGTGTCCGCCGCGGTATCGATCTCTTCGACTGCGTGGCACCCACGCGCATGGGACGCGACGGCACCGCGTTCACTCCCGATGGCAAGGTGCAGGTCCGCCGTAGCAGCCATCGCACCGATCGCCGCCCCCTGGTGGAAGGCTGCCCCTGCCCCTGCTGCACCGATTACGATCGTGCCTACCTGCGGCATCTGTTCGTCAGCGGGGAGATGCTCGGGCTGCGCCTGGTTGCGCTACACAACGTCTCGTTCCTGATCGCCGTGATGAACGACGCACGTGCCGCGCTCCGTGGCCGGACCTTCGATTCATGGAGCCGCGAGTGGCTTGCGCGCTACCATGCGGAGAAGCCGGGACAAGCGTAACCTGCACGGAAGCGGAATGTGCCGTAGAGGAGCACGGCGCCCCCACCGGGTTCTCGACCTGTCGGGCACACGACTGATCACCAAGTGGAAAGGAGAGACCGAATGAACATCGAACTGCCCGAGATGATCGCCGAGTGGTTGCGCGAGCAGCAGGCACAAACACCCGCAGGCGGGCACTCGGGCTTCGTCGCGGAGAGCGTCATACGCGACCTGCAGGGAAGCAGGGCGTTCCTGACCCATATGGACCAACTCGGCCAGCCCGTGGAGGGATACGCCGCACGGCCGATCGCGGAAACGTACGAGTGGGATCCGGACGAAGGCCCGATGAAGGTGCCGGACCTCACCACGGATCAATTGAAGAACCTAATAGCCGCGTATCACATGTTCAGCGAGTGGATGGCGCTGCATGCGCACGACCTCGAGGCCGTTCTCGAAGAGCGTGCCGGAGAGCCGTAGCACGACCCGATCCGGGCAGGGAGCGAGGAGTAGCCTCCGTCGCGCGGCTGCATCTGCCCGTCGGCAGAGTGGGCTGCCGCCGGGAAGCCTCCGTCGGGCGCCTCGCTTGCGCGCGGCCGCTCACCCGACGAATTTGGGGTACCCGAAAGCGAGTGTGAAATTCAACCATAGCCGGTGCTTCCATATGGTCAACCATTCCGCCGTCACTGCCGCAGTACGAGCCGCTGCCGAGAAGGTGGAGCGCGGAGAACGGATCACCGGCGCCGATGCCGCGACGCTCTGGCACCACGCCGAGGATGCGGATCTCGCTCGGCTCGCGGGCCGGGTCCGTGCGCGCTTCCACGAGGCGCGGCGCGCGACGTACATGATCATGCGGATCATTAACTACACGAACGTCTGCGTCGCGCAGTGCGACTACTGCGCCTTCTACGTGCTGCCGAATCAGGAGGGGGGCTACGTTCTCACACGGGAGGATGTATTCGCCAAGATCGACGAGCTGCTGGACGTCGGTGGAGACCTCGTGGCTTTCAACGGCGGCTTCAACCCGAAGCTGCCGCTGCACTACTACTGCGATCTCTTCGGTGCGGTGCGCGCCCGTTACGGCGACCGCGTGGAATTCTACGCGCTGACGATCGCCGAGTTCATGTACCTCGCGGATCACGCGGGGATCTCGTTCGCCGCCGCCGCCGCACGGCTCCGCGATGCGGGCGTGTACTGGATCACCGGTGGCGGTTCGGAGATCCTGACGGAAGATTTCCGCAGCCGTCATAGCAAGTTCAAGTATACGGTAGCCCAGTACTTCGAGGCGCAGCGAGCCGTGGTGGAGGCGGGGCTCCAGACGACGGCCACGATGGTCATCGGCTTCGATGAGACCTTCGACGAGCGACTGGAGCACCTGGAGCGTACGCGGGACTTCCAGGATCAGTGCCTCGAGAACGGCCACGGCGGGCTCTTCTCCTTCCTGTGCTGGACGTACAAGCCATACGGAACCGCGTTCGGTGGGCGGGAGATCACGCCGCGCGAGTATCTGCGCCATATGGCGCTGTCCCGCATCTTCCTGGACAACGTTCGTCATCTCCGCACCTCGGTGCTCACGCTCAACGAGCATGCCTTCGGCGCGCTGGATTTCGGCGCGAACGACTTCGATCTCCCCATCGAGGACGAAGTGACGCAGAAGGCGGGGGCGCGGATCGACCTCGATCTCGAAGGCTTGCTCTCCGTGCCCCGCGGGATGGGCTACGAGGTGGAATACCGGCGCGCCGAGCGGCCGCCGCTCGCGGCCAGCGTGTAGCCGCTCAGCGGGCACGTGAGCAAGAAAAAGAAAGCGCGGGTGGACGGCGATGCGGCGTCTGCCGCGCCACGAGACGAGCTCGCCACGCTCGCGGAGGTGCGGCGCGGCGGCGGTACCTTTCACGAGGTGATCTTCACCACCAACCGGCGCACCATGGCGTCGGTGACCAATCGGGGTGCGACGCTGCGTCTACACGAGCAGTTCGCGGTCGCGCCCGCCCGAGTGCTCCACGCGCTCGCCCGCCTCTTCACGGCCGAGCAGGAGAGTGCGCGCGGGGAGGCGCGCCGGGTGGTGCAAGCCTTCCTCGCCGAGCACAACCCGCACGAGAACACGGAGCCGCCACGCAGCTTCCCCCGGGAGGTGCTGCTCCGGGACGAGCCGCACCTGGCGCGGCTCCGCGCGGAATTCGACCGCGTCAACAAGGCGCATTTCGGAACCCTTCTTCCCCCGGTCCCACTCTTCCTCAGCGGCCGGATGACGACCCGCAACGGCCACTTTTCGAGGAAGCCGCTGGAGATCGTCATCTCGCGGCGGCTCTGCGTGGCGGCGGCTCCCGGCGAAGCCGAGCACACGCTGCGCCATGAGATGATCCACCTCTGGCAGCACGTGGTTGGCACACGCCCCGACCACGGCGGGGCCTTCCGCTGGTGGGCGCGCTTGCTCGACGTCCGCCCCCGCGCGCGCCGCCCGGTGCGGATGATAAATGATGAATGATGATCCGGCCGAGCGTCGCGCCACCCTCCCCGTACTCCCGTACTTTCGTACTTCCGTACTCTCGTACTTTCGTAGTTTGATTTGCCGTCCGCCCGCGCGGCGACTACCTTTTTGCCCGCACGGAGACCCTGACTGTCGCGGCGCCGACTCCCTTTGCTCTGATCGACCATGGCCGACACCGACCTGATGGATAAGCTGGTTTCCCTCGCCAAGCGGCGCGGGTACGTATTCCAATCCTCCGAGATTTACGGAGGAACCGGCTCGGTGTGGGACTACGGCCCGTTGGGTGTCGAGCTCAAGCGCAACGTGAAGGAGGCATGGTGGCGCTCCATGGTCCACGAGCGCGACGATATCGAGGGCCTCGACGCGGCGATCCTGATGCACCCGCGGGTCTGGGAGGCCTCGGGCCACATCGCCGAGTTCACGGACCCGCTGGTGGAGTGCCGGAACTGCCACCGCCGCTACCGGGTGGACATCCTGCTCGCGGAAACGGGCGCGTCGGATCTGCCGGCGGCGAGGTGCCCCGCCTGTGGGAAGACCGGCGAGTGGACCGAGCCGCGGCAGTTCAACCTCATGTTCAAGACGTTCATGGGCCCCGTGGAAGCGGAGTCGAGCGTGGTTTACCTGCGGCCCGAGACGGCGCAGGGGATCTACGTGAACTTTTTGAACGTGCAGACCACCGCCCGCCAGCGGGTACCCTTCGGTATCGCGCAGATCGGCAAGGCGTTCCGGAACGAGATCACGCCGGGGCACTTCACCTTCCGCACGCGCGAGTTCGAGCAGATGGAGATGCAGTTCTTCGTGGAGCCGGGCAGCGACGACGAGTGGTTCGAGCGCTGGAAGGAGCAGCGCATGACATGGATGCGGGGGATGGGGCTCGACGAGGCGCGGCTGCGTTTCCACGAGCATGCCCCGGACAAGCTCGCGCACTACGCCAAGGCGGCGTTCGACATCGAGTTCTTCTTCGGCGGCACCATTGGAGACGGTGGGTGGGGCGAGATC
>JACDHR010000165.1 GCA_013820915.1 Gemmatimonadota bacterium | reverse complement strand
CGCCGCACTGAGGGTCTTCAGTGGCTGGGTGAGTACGACACCAAGGCCGAGGACGATACCGGCAGCGGCAAGTGGAAGCGGTCGGAGATGCATGGCTTCTCATACCCTGGCGAGCGCATCCCGGCGGGTGCGGCTCCAGCGCTGTAAAGGGGGACAGGGGTTCGTCGGATCGCGAGGCGGCGGGAACGAATCTAGGCGGGTGAGGGTGCGGTGGCAAATCGGCTGAAGACCATGAAACAGGCACCACACTCCACGGCTCGATCCAGCGCAGCACGAGTGGCCGCGGTCGTCGCCGCGCTCTGCCTGGTGCTGGCGCTCGGGTACTGGATCTCCTCCGTTCGCTCCACGGTCGTCTTCGAGGGCGAAAGCGAGTTCGGCAGGGTCTGGGTCGTGGAGCGAGCCGATGGCCTGCGATCGCTGTACATGGGTGATGGGCGGGCCCGCCAGAGCGCGGTGTTCCCCGGACGCCCCTCGCACCTCGAGTTCGCCTACACCCGCGTGGCGATGGTGGGGCTGGCACTGGTGCCGGACGATGGGCGCATCCTCTTCGTTGGACTCGGGGGCGGCGCCATGCCGATGTACGCCCGCCAGCTCCTCCCGAACGCGAAGATCGAGGTGGTCGAACTCGACCCGCTGATCGTGGACGTAGCCCAGCGCTACTTCGGGTTCCGCCCCGACTCCCTGCTGGTGGTGCACACGGGTGACGGCCGCGCCTTCATCGAGCAATCCCCACCGGAATCGTACGACCTCATCGTGCTCGATGCCTTCTCCGACGACGAGATCCCCTATGCCCTCGTGACCCGCCAATTCCTGGAAGCGGTCCGCAGCCGGCTCTCACCGGGTGGGGTGGTGGTGAGCAACCTGTGGAGCTCCAGCGGCGAGTACGCGTCGATGGTCACGACCTATGGCGCGGTGTTCGAGCAGGTGCACCTCATCCATGTGGGCCGCGGCACGCAGCGAATCCTGGTCGCGGGCTCGGCGCTGCGCCCACTGGACCGGTCTGCGCTGGTGGAGGCCTCGCGCATGCTGGCGCGGCGGGTGGAGCTGGGCTTCGACCTGCCCGCTCTCGTCGAACGCGGCTACGAGATACCGCCCGAGGTCAACGCGCCAATCCTGGAGGATCCCGCGGGTGAGCGTCTCGTCGCCCCGAGATGAGCGAGTAATCGAAGCCGAGTGCTCATGCCAGATTGGAGTAGTCGAAGCTCCGCAGCTCGCAAGCACGACATCCGACCGATCCGCCTGGACACCAAGCGCACGCCTCGCCCTCGCCTCCGTCTGCACGACGATGTACGTTCGTGCAGACCATCCACGGGAGGACCACAGATGGCCGGCACCAAAGCAGACGCCGCGCGGGCGGAGGAGGAACAGCCGCGGAAGAAGAACCTGCGCCTGCACCAATCCAAGATCGATGAGGCGAAGGCGATCCTCGACACCACCACCGAAACAGAGACGATCGAGACCGCCCTCGATCTCGTGATCTTCCGCCAGGAGCTGATCGAGGGGGTGCGCGAGATGCGTGGCGCGAACCTCGTCAACCTCTTCGACGGAGAGTAGGTGCCGGCGTACGTCATAGACACCAACCTCTACCTTCGCGCCACCCGTAGCACAGAGTGGAGCCGGCAGCTCGAGGCGTTCTTCATTGCATTCGCGCCGTGGGTGCATCTGCACTCCATCGTGGCGCTCGAGGTGCTCGCCGGGGCATTGAATCCGGATCTGAAGCGGAAGACGCAGGAGCGGTTCATCAAGCAGGAGCCGTTCATCAAATCGTTCGAGCGGCGCGGCCGCGCCTCGTTTGAAATCGAATTGCAAGCGGCCAGTTACTGCGCTTCTGGCTTGATTCACGATGCTCTCGCGGCTTTGCCTGCAAGCCACAGGTGCCAGATGGCGATCGGCCCCGGCGATGAAGGGTCCTGTTGGGGATAAGCGAAATTGCGGGCGTGAGTTGAAAGGGCCAGATTTGTGCGGTCGTTCACCGCGGTGGGAGGCTGGTCTGTATGATACGGATCTGATCCACTCTGCTGATGTCTCTTGAGAAAGGGCGTGAGACGGTCAGCGATGACGGACCCATCCCATACATACGCGAGCATGAACGCCTCGCGAGTCGCCCAGGCATATTCACCCTTCAGAAAGCGCGCTAATCCTTGTTTGGCATAGAGGTCGATCGTCTTCCGCTTCGGGTGGTCGATCACCTTGCATTCCAGTTCCAAACGGAACGAAGCGTGTCGACGAGTCAGATGGATCGAGAGGTCAGGGCTCTTTTTCAGGTGGCTTCCATCATAGCTGGGTACGGCGTGGTCTCGGACAACACTAGCCACCAGGGTTCGCCACAATGGATCGTCCAAGTTGTTTAGCCGGCTGCACATCAATGAGCTGATCTCGACCTCATCAGAAGGCAGTTGCCCGGAATAGGTGTGAAGCAATGCAAGCCACTCTTGATTCAAGCACTCGGCGATGATCTGCATGTAGAGAGCCGATATCGCTTCAAGAGGGAGAACGTGGCCGCGCGTCAGCTCCGCGATCTGATCGGGTCTAGGATGGATTCGCTTGCTGCTCATACCCTCTCGGCACCAAGTAGAAAATCCGCATGCTCCCACACGATCCGGCGTGCGAGGAGACGAGCCTGACTCAGGCTCCAGTAGCGTGCTTGCGCGAGCCGCGCCACCCAGAGACAACCTGCTTGCTCGTCTGGATAAAGCACTTCCGACGCAGCAAGTTGATCCGCCAACCTCAGCGCAGCGAGCCAGTCAGATGCGGCTGTGGTATCGGACGCGCTAACTCGGCCAATCTGCACCCGTACCAACTGCCACGGCGACGAATGCTGCAACGGGTGACGGAGCACCTGAATCGCCCGCTCGGCCTTCTTCGCCCACGGGTGCAAGTTGGTGAAGAGCGCCTCACAAAAGGCTTCGACCTGCTCCCGGCTAGGACGCTTCTGCGCTTCCTTCCGATTGGCCGCGAACGGCAGATTGAGGCGCAATGTATCATCGATTACCTGAAGATCGGATTCCCGTAGGCTGTAGAGGCGAGCGACCCAGGCATCCACGTGGCCCCAACTCTCTTTGTTGTCTTGGCTCGCGACGGTATCGAACAGATCCTCAACCTCCTTCAAAGCACTTGTGTCCAACTCTTCAAAAGGAAGAATCGGAATCCTGTCGATGGTGGCCTTCTCGAGCACCTCGCGCTCAAAGCCGAATCTGCCACTGGTCATCAAGTAGTACCAGAAGGCAGGCCTGCTGCCGATCAGTAGTGCGAGGTACCTCACGAGCTGGCGTCCGCGAGGATGTGTATTCGCGCTGTATCCGTGGTAACTCTGATTGAAAACTACATCCGTGTCACTAACGGCGACTCGTACACGCCGCATGCGGGCGGGCGGAGACTCGTGCACAAGAAGGAGAGGGCCGAGGAAGATCGACGGGTCACGTGGATCATGTAGCCGCTTCTGATCAAAATTCCGCAGATGGTTTCGGTCCACCAGAATGGACTGCATGGCTTCCGGGGTAATTTCTGGCAGTGTGCATTCTGAGTTCCGCTCACATAGAGCTTCAAAAAGGTAGTCGACTGGAACCCCCGGCTTTCCGTCACCGATTTTTCTTATGCGACTGCTTGGGCGCAACTTCTGGTATCCGGCACCAGCACAGTCCAGTTTCCCTCCTGAAATTCCGAAGCGTCCGCCCCAGAACTCAAACAGACTTGGCCAATCGCGTATGAATCCCCGCTCGAACACTTCAAGATCCAAGCGGCTGCCTCGAAACAGGATCTTCAAGATCTCGGGCCGTTGGGCGACCTGCTCAGCGGTGACCCGATCGGCGCTTTCAGTATCAATCCGCACCCCCCCTGACTGATTCAATGAATCCTCCAGACGGGGGCTAACGAAACTGAAACTTGCTCCGGGTGGCGACGCCCGGTTCCGGGCGAAAAACAGGCAGAAGGGAGCATCCACCTCGGGCCACACATTGGTTTGGCGCAGCTCCGCGCCGTTGACCACACCAGTGACGTCCAGCGCCTTGAAGAGGGCCGCCCGGGCTTCAGGCATTCCTTCGTGCTGCTGGAATAGCAAACGCGCATGCAGGGCAAACACGATCTGACCGCCCGGCTTCGCCCACTGCATCGCACACCAGACGAACGGGAGATCCAGCGGCTGGTTGGGTAGTAATCTGGCATTGTCGCTTCCCGGCACGCGTGCCTCGGCAATGCCTTTGACGCGCTCGGCCACACTCGACCACCCCGCCAGCTTTGTCAAGCTGGCCCAAGGCGGGTTCCCGATGACGAGGTCGTACCGGCCTGTATGGTCGTCACCGACACCATCTCCCAAGCTGCCGAGGCTACCCTCATCGCCTAGCTTAAGGAGAACAGAACGCTTCCGAAGATCGTCGAAATGCAGCTTCTCTACAGGCTCGGGATTAGGATCCAGCTCAATCGCGAGCAGATACAGTCCCAACGCAGCAAATCGAAGCGCGGACTCGTTGATGTCGAAGCCGGTGATCTGCTTGTAGAGGATCTTCCGCAACGTTTTCGTGTCCGGGCGCTCCCCATCATGCCGCCAACGTTCGGCGACGAGTTGGCGAAAGGCGGTGAGCAGAAAAACGCCCGCACCTGCCGCGGGATCTAGCACCCGCACCTCATGGGCAATGCCGTCTCGCCGCAGAGCGTGAAATGCCGCGCTAACCATGAGCTGAGCGATGGCACGGGGCGTATAGTATCCGCCCTCTTTTTGCTGCCTCTTCTTCTGGTGCTCCCGCAGATACAGCTCGTACGCCTGGCTGAGCACACCGACCGGAATGTGTGCGAAGTCGAGATGCGCCCAGTCCTCCTCCCATTCCAGGTACAGCTGCCCCTCCTCCGCCCGCCGCATCACATTTCCTAATGCGTGAAAGGCCTTGGAAGGAAGTGTCCGGAACAAACCCGTGCTGAGCGGCAAGAACTCGCCGTTGAACGTGTTATCCAACCACTGCGACGTTGCCTCGGCGCGCTCCGCAGTGTCGAAGAGGCGCGCTGCCTCTGCACGACCTTCGGGAATGAGGGAAGGCGGAAGGAGATCCCGATCACCGAGAAAGCGGGTGAACAGAGCGCGGCCGACCAGGGAAATCGCTTCATCGCCCATGACGCCCGCAGCGTTCATCAACTCGGAAATGGATTCACTCAGCAACCGGAGCACCACTTCGGAAATCCACCGCCGCCGATTTGTGCTGGCACCAGGCCGCTCATTGGCCAGGTAGGCGAAGGTGTGAGAAGCGGGAAGATCCGGCACCGAGGCTTTGGACGGTGCACGGGCGTCCAGGGAGATTTGATAGACCGCCAGTGTTCCCGGTCGCACGACCCCTAAGTACGGAGCATCGCCACGCATGGCCAGGCGGCGGCGGATTACTCGTAAGTCGTTATCGCTCCGGATATCCTCTCCGTCAACCAGAAAGATCAGAGGACTGTTCTGCCACTCGTATACGCCGAACAACGCACCCATCCGGTGATCCCCTGCCTCACGGGCACTCACCAGAGTAGCGTACGGCAGCAAGTCCGGCCCACTCTCCTCATCGTCGAAGCGACGGAGAGCTTTGGGGTCAGCCCCGTACTCTGTAAGAGTTGCGATGAGATCGTGCATAGCAATGAGGAGGTTGCTCGCCCGCGGTTCGACCGTCGCAGGCCGCTCGTTCCGATAGGCAAATCCGCGTCACGCGGCGGCCGGGCTTACGGTAACCAGAACCTAGTCGCTGTCCGGTACTCGGTAGTTGGGCTTCTCGAAGCCGACCACATTGCCTGCCGAGTCCTTCATCAGGATCACTTCCTTCCCCGTCTCCTCACAGATGTACTCGCTGGCGGGGTCACCGAACCACACCGTGAGCGTGTTACTCACGCGGTCGATGTGCACCGCTACACTGGCCATATCTGGTCCACTTCCTTGATAGCGTCGATGAGACATGTGATGATGAGAAAGCCGGTACCGTTCTCCTGGAGTTTGCTCGTCGGCAACGCGGCCGTCGCAGGCAACTCACTCCGACAGGAAATCGATGAAGTACGGGCTTAGCGGCTGACCTCCGAACCGCTCACGGGTGCGCTCTGCCCACCTCCAAACTGCGTGCGCGATCCGTTCCGGCCGCTGGATCGAGAGGGCGGTGGGGACGATCAGCACCCCCGTGTGCGGCTCACCACGTTGGAAGAACGCGGTCGTCCACTCGATGAAGTCATCGCGGTTGCGTGTCACCACGATCCGCCCTTCACGGGCTGCCCAGCGGAGGTGATCATCATCGTCCCGCTCCAGACGACCGATCTCGTGCACGCTTACCATGTCCAGCCCGAGACCGCGGGCGGTCTCCGCCACTCTGCGGGAGAGATCCTCGTCCAGGAGAAAGCGATAGGGAAAGCGAGAGGCGGCGCTGTCTTCGGGACCGGGGCTCGGGGTCACTCCCCTTCTCCGCCGAGGACCGGGCCAAGCGAAGCGAACGGCAGCTCACGACGTACGCGCTCGGGCGTCCAGCTCTCTTCGATGCGCAGGCGATCATCGATCTCCTGCGGGTACACGGCATAGTAGTTGAGTGCAGCGCGGAGCTGCGGCTCGGTGAGCCAGTCGTACGCCTCCCGCAGCTTCTCGTCCTCTCTACCGAGCGTCTTCCAGGTGGCGATCACTTCCCACACATCGAGTCCTGTCCCGGCGATCACAGGGTGGCGGCCGGTGCGGCTGTCCACAAATATGATCCCGGGCACGCGACGCATGCGCACCGCTTCGCTTAGCAGATCCACCACACCCGCGGACCACTCCTTGACGCCACGGCGGGCGAACTCACGCTCCAGATCCTGCTCGAGCTGCTCCGGCAGACGGATGGTTCGGGGATTGCGCGCCATTCCGGCCTCCAGCATTCAGAGAATACATTCGCTCACAACGTAAACCACCACCGCGCGACGTGCAACGTCAATAGGTTCGGAGTTCCTCGACGGCTACGCCGAGCCGGTCGGCAATCGCCGTGATCGTTCCAGGATGCGGCTTCTCGACCTCGCCGCGTTCGATTCTGCCGATCTCTTTGGTCGAGATGCCCAGAAGGCCAATTACCTGAGGCCGCGGCTGCCGGTTCAGGCAACCGCCGCGATCGCACGCTGAATGGAGCTGGCGAACTCCGGGTCCCGCTCCTCGAGCACGTCCTCCTTGGCCGACGCGAGGACGCCCCGCACCACCTCGGATCGATTCGCGATCCCCACCATCTCCGCCATCTGATCCACCGCCACGAGGATGTAGGTGGGCACGCGCACCGATACATCCTGATCCGCCGGTCCTTGCGCGAGGTCGTCGTCGAGGTGCTCTCTGACCCGGCGCGCGTACTCCGGGTTGTCTCCGAACTCGTGCAGCAGGTACTTCAGCACCGGCGCCTTGCCATTCTTCCAGCCGTGCGCCACCCGGTCGACCAGCAGATAGAGCACGTCCTCGAGATGTCCCGGAACCCGCACGTTGAGCGTCTCCTTCGGTTTCTGGATCGCCTCGCGCAGCTTCGGGGTGGACTGGTGCGGGATCATCGCGATCCCCTCGCACTCGACGCAGACGGCCACTAGCACATCCTCGGCCGTGACCGGCGGCGCACTGAGCGTGACCTCGCGCCGCTGGAAGACGACCTCGGTCTTCCTCTCACACGAGGGGCAGATCGCCCGACTCCGCTCTCGATCCATCCAGATCTTCATGCTACACTCCCGAAGGGTGGATGCTCATGAACACCGCCTCGATCACCGCGGGGCCACCTTCCTCATCCAGGTACGCCTTGATGTACCACTCCACCTCACCATCGCGGGGGAAGAACTCGTGCACCTGGGCTCCTGCGGGCGAGATCTGAGTGCCGATCCCGTACTGGCTCCCATCGCACCGGAGCAGCAGCCGGATGACCTGGGACTCTGATATCCGCCCAGCCGCGAGCCAGTTCTTCAGGAACAGGTCATCCCAGGGCCAGTGTCCAAAGTTCCCCGATCTCAGGCAATCCAGCAATTTCGCGCGCGCATCGCGGAATCCCACGACACCTCCGCCTCGAATGTATGACAGATGTCATGCAAGCACAAGGCCACCGCTCGGCCCCGCCAGAAGACCACAGGTGCCGAATCTCCCAGCAGCGGGGACGGCCAATCTCGATGGTAGCCTCGGGCTGTAACCCCCTCCGGCCGCGCAGTCACGCCCCCGGGATACAGGCCATCTCACCCACCGCGTGTGCGTAACCGGGTTCGACCGTGGCAACGCCGCATGCTGGAAGTCAGCCTTCGGAGTCTTCGAGGTCCGGGAGA
>JACDHR010000560.1 GCA_013820915.1 Gemmatimonadota bacterium | reverse complement strand
GCCTCTGGGAGAATCTGGTGGGCCGCTCCCGCCCCTTCTGGGAATGGGCGCTGCCCGAGGCCCGCGCGATCTTCGGCGGCATCGCGCACGACCTCAGCGTAGACGCGGTGTACGGCGCGGTGAACATCGTGGAGCCGGGGCTGATCCGCGTGGATAGCGACGAGGCCACCTACAACCTCCACATCATGCTGCGGTTCGACCTGGAGCGCGCCCTCCTGGCCGGCGATCTCTCCGTCGCCGACCTGCCGGGCGCCTGGAACGAACGGATGCGCTCCGATCTCGGCATCGTGGTTCCGGACGACCGGCGCGGCGTCCTGCAGGACGTGCACTGGTCCATGGGCGCGATCGGCTACTTTCCCACCTACACGCTCGGGAACCTCTACGCCGCGCAGATGTGGGAGACCATCGTAGAGGATCTGCCGGGGCTGGATGCGCAGCTGGGGGTCGGCGATTTCGCTCCCCTTCTCGCCTGGCTGCGCCAGCACATCCACGTGCACGGGCAGCGATACCGCGCCGCCGAGCTGTGCGAGAAGGTGACGGGAAAGCCACTGACCCACGACCCGCTGCTGCGGTATCTGGAAGGGAAGCTGGCGCCGCTCTACGGGTTGTAGCGCGGCTTGCCGCTCCCCGCGCCGGTTATTAGCTTCCGGCATGCAATCCGAACTCCGCCGGGCGCCGGTCCCGACCCCACGAAACGGCCCCGTCTCGCGCACGCGGCTGCCGGTGCCGCTGCTGCGGACCGGCAAGGTGCGCGACGTCTACGACCTGGGCGACGCCCTGCTGATGGTGGCGACCGACCGGGTCAGCGCATTCGACGTAGTGCTCCCCCAGCCGGTGCCGCGTAAGGGGGAGGTACTCACCCTCCTCTCTGCCTGGTGGTTCGAACGCACCCGCGACGTGGTGCCGAACCACATGCTCTCGGTGGACCCGGAGGAGATCGCCCGCCGCTATCCGGCGCTAGCCGCTACGCGTGATGTCTGGGCACGCCGCGCGATGCTGGTCCGTAAGCTCGATCCGTTCCCGGTCGAGTGCGTGGTGCGCGGCTATCTCTCCGGCTCCGCGTGGAAGGAGTACGCACGAACCGGCACCCTCGCCGGCGAGCCGCTCCCCCCCGGGATATTCGAGTGCGCGCAGCTGGAGCCGCCGGTGTTCTCCCCCGCCACGAAGGCCGAGGAGGGGCACGATGAGAACATCACCTTCTCGCGAATGGCGGAGATCGTCGGCACAGCGACCGCGGAGGCGCTACGCGACGCCAGCCTTCGCCTCTACCGGCATGGGCTCGAGACCGCCGCCAGGAGCGGGATCATCATCGCGGACACGAAGTTCGAGTTCGGACAGGATGAAGCGGGTGACATCCGGGTGATCGACGAGGTGTTCACCCCGGATTCTTCTCGCTTCTGGCCCGCCGAAGCCCACCGGCCGGGCGGACCGCAGCCATCATACGACAAGCAGCCAGTGCGCGACTACCTCGAGTCCCTGGTGCAGCAGGGGGCCTGGGACCGCCAGCCGCCGGGCCCGGATCTCCCGGAACGCGTGGTGCAGGCGACCACCGAGCGTTATGAGCGTGTCTTCCAGCGGCTGACGGGGATGCCCCTCGCCGAGTATCCACTCCAGCGGGAGACCCTCTCGTGAACACAACGCGCCGCAACCGCCTGCAGCGTGGCGTGATCATCCTGCCGAGCGCCTTCACACTCGGGAATCTCTTCCTCGGCTTCTGGGCCATCGTCGCGGCCTCGCGTGGCGAGTTCGAGACCGCCGGCTGGCTGATCGTCGGCGCGGCCGTACTCGATATGCTCGACGGCCGTATCGCCCGCTTCACACGGACGGGAACGGAGTTCGGCGAGCAACTCGATTCGCTGGTCGACGCGATCAGCTTCGGGGTCGCACCGGCACTGATCATGTACTTCCTGTTGCTCGGCGAAGGGCCGTGGAACTGGACGATCTCGTTCCTCTACGTCGCCGCCGCGATTACCCGGCTCGCGCGCTTCAACGTCGAGCAGGCGGGGGTAGCGAAAAGCTCGTTTCACGGGCTTCCCTCCCCTTCCGCGGGAGTGACGCTGGCGACCTACTACCCGTTCAGCCAGACCGACTTCTTCCAGCAGAACCTGGCCCATCTGCCGTGGAATCAGCTCACGATCGCGATGATCCTGGCGATCGCCGTGCTGATGGTCAGCCATGTTCTCTACCCCGTCGTCCCGAAGTTCAACCCGCGGAACACGCGCGGGATTTTGACGATCGCGCTGGCCCTCTTCTCGCTGGTGATGGCGTTCACCATGCCCGCGCTCTTCTTCTTCCCGTTCATGGTCCTCTATATCGGCTATGGGCTTGTGCGTACCGCTGTGCTCGGCTTCCTGGACCGCATGCCGGATCGCGACCCGATGATCGACGAGGATGAGGATGAGGAGCCGCGGGAGTTGGAGTACGAGGAGTTCGAGCCGCGCGCCAGTCCACATCGCCCACTGCGGACGCACCGTTCCGGGGAGATCGAATGATGGAGTATCAGATCGAGATTCGAGTGATGCCGCGCAAGGGGATCCTCGACCCGCAGGGCAATGCTG
>JACDHR010000559.1 GCA_013820915.1 Gemmatimonadota bacterium | reverse complement strand
TCATCCGTCCTCCAGGTTCGGGATCCGCGAAGCCCTTCCCCGGTGCCGCGATGCGCGTGCCAGGCCGGATCACCGGCGTGGTGCGGGATCGCCGGTGCGGCGCCGGTGACGGAGAAGATAGCCATGCTCACTGACAACGAGATCTACAGCCGGCGAGACGCGGCGGAGGCTGTGAGCGGCGGGCGAGCTACCGAGCTGAGACAATTCCCGGACCGGATGCCGCGGGCGCGCTGCACGGGGCGGGAGGGACGGTCATCGTGAGCGCGAGCCGAGCTCGCAAGGGACGAATCTATAACGAGATGCGACCCAAACACAAGATGTCGCGTGAACGATAGCGCGCACATGCGAGGCGGGTATCGGGAGATCTCCACGAGTGCTGTCAGGAAAACACCGCGTGCCGGGCTCGGGAAGATCTATCCTCGCCGACTCTGCCGCCCAGGCGACCAACTCGCCGCCAGCGCAGCCAGCGCCGCTCCGTAGCGCGGCCAGTGATAGAGTGTCGAAGGGTCGAAATCCGCGCCATTCGGCCAGGTCAGGGTGCCGATCTCCTCGTCCAGCCGCACCCGGCCGAAATATTCCGGATCGCGCAGTGGCTCGAAGATCTCACCGGCAAGGACCGGCTCGAAATCGATCAGCTGCTCCGTTCCGTCCTCGAACCAGACGCGGAGAGTGAACCGGTCGACCTTCTCAAATCCGCGTACGGTGTGGATCTCGTGTGTGCCCATTGCTGCCTCCACTATCTCAGCGGTTCGATCTTCCTCGGCGAAGCGCCTGCCTGCAGCCGCTGCCAGTTGTCGAGGAGCGCCGCCCGGTGGATCTCAGCCCAGGCCAGTACCAGACGCTCCTGCCTGAGCGGTAGATACCCCGCGATCCGCTCTACTGTGTCCAACGCGTATATGCCGACATCACCCGCGTGATACGCATGGAAGTGTGGGCGATGGTGGGGACCACCAGCCTCCACGAACATGCGTATGACGATGCCGAAGAAGCGGCTGATCTCAGGCACGGCGATTCTCCGGTCACGCCCGCATTCTGGCGCGGGCGATCCGCACCACCACCCCCTCCCCGCCCACCCCCACCACCTCGTCGCGCAGGGCGACCGCCGCCTCCCGTGCCACGCTACCCGAGTGCGCCGCCGGGTTGCGCAGCTCGGCCAGCCGGGTGAGCTGGTAGGGCAGCTGGCCGAGCAGCCAGGCGGCGTCGTGCGGGAGGGCGGCGCGCACGCCGCGCTGCACCACCTCGTTGTGCTGCAGCAGGTTGCGCAGCGTGCCGAGCGACTGGCGGGGCACCTGGCCGCCGAGATCCAATCTACGACCCTCCACTGACAATTCACGCTCGGAGGGGCGGGCGCCGCGCAGCAGGCGCCGCAGCGCGGGGAAGAGCAGCGCGTTCAGCTCGGTCTCCACGGCCTTGGCGTAGGAGATGGCGGGGCCGGAGAAGTCGAAGCGCGGATCCTCACGGCGGGAGCGGAAGACGGCCTCGGCGTTGGCGAGGAAGGTGTGGGTGGCGGGCTCGAGCACCGCCCAGACGAGGTGGCCCAGCAGGTTGTCGCGCAGCTCGCGGCTCAGGCGCTCGGTCTCGCCGCGCTGCTCGGCGTCGAGCTGCGCCCACAGGCGGCCCTCGGTGAGCGGCGCGGCGTCGGCGAACCAGCGGGCGTTGTCCTCGCGGGTGACGAGCAGCGGCAGCTCGACCATGCCGCCGTAGAGGGAGACCGGCCGGTCGTGGTAGCGCACATTGCGCAGCTTCTGCAGCTCGGTGATTGTGGCGACGGTGTCGTCGGCGACCAGGCGGCGGAGGTCGAGCAGGCGGAACCAGAAGTCGGCGGGGCGGCCGTGATAGTAGGCCGGCATGTGCTCGGCCTCGCCGGGGGTGTCGCTCAGCACGTCCTCATCGGTGATCTCGTCCACCAGGCCGACGTTGAGGGAACGGTAGTCGGTCAGGTAGAGGTGGGTCTCGATGCCCTCATCAATCTGCGCCTGCAGGGCGAGGACCTCGGCACCGTGCGGAAGCGGCTGCTGGCGGTTGGGCGACTTCAGCTTGGCCGACCAGACGAAGGGCGGCTCCTCTTCCTCCGGTGCCAGCGCGTGATCCCGCTCATCTGCCGCGCCTAGCAGCACCTCCAGGTGCGCGTCCATGGCGGACTCCGCGTAGGAGGGGTTCCAGGCGGTGAGCAGGTGACGGGCTGCGGGCATTCGCGATCAGGCGCGTCAGGGGTTCAGCCGCGACACGACCCGGAGAGCGTGGTGCGGTGATGGCGGAGCCGCAAGCCAAGCGGCGCCGGAGATGAAGAAGATAGCAGTGCCCTCTGACGTGGGGCCTACAGCCGGCGAGACGCCGTGAAGGCGGCGAGCGGCGGGCGAGCTATCGAGCTGTGAGCAACTCCTGGCCGGGGACCGCGTAGAGGCACTGCACGGGCAGGAGAGGCGGTCGGACTGGATGCGAGCGGAGCTCGCGCGCAACCAATCTACCCCAAGGCTGCGGAAACGCAAGTCTCACCTCCTCCTGCAGCGAGTCACACAGGATCAGGCGGGTGGTCCGGTCACTGGCGGGGGACATCACACG
>JACDHR010000001.1 GCA_013820915.1 Gemmatimonadota bacterium | reverse complement strand
AGGGGCCCAAGAGCTCGACCCGCTACCCGTTGCCGCTCCGCAGAGTCCGCGTTCGCGACTTGGAGACCGGAAAGAGCATCACCCTGCTGACGAACCACTTCGACCTACCAGCGCAGACGGTCGCCGATCTGTACCGCTCGCGTTGGCAGGTGGAGCTCTTCTTCAAGTAAATCAAGCAGCACCTGCGGATCAAGGCCTTCTATGGCACCTCGGAGAACGCCGTGAAGACGCAGATCTGGACAGCCATCAGCGTTTATGTGCTCGTCGCCATCGTGAAGAAGCGGCTCGGCATCGAACGGGATCTCTACACAATTCTACAGATCCTGAGCGTCACGCTTTTCGAGAAAACCCAGCTGGAACAAGCACTTTCGCAAAACTCCGGCTCGGCCGACGAAGGCCAGCTTCTTAACCAGTTGCTGCTCTTCGACTTATAACCGGACAGTACTGATAGCTGATACGGGGCCGCGCCAGCGTGTTGTCGTGTCGCACCAAGCCCGGGTCCTCGATGCCGTGCAGCAACATGTTGGTGACGCACAGCATGTGGGGAAGCTGCTTCTTCTCCACCGCACGCAGGGCGGCCTGCATCGTCTCGCGCTGCCTGGGCGTGCGGACGTAGTTCTTCTCCGTGTGCCGGACGGCGCAGGTGAGGAAACCGCCGGTGCCGCAGGCGGAATCGAACAGGGTTTCGCCCGGATGCGGGTCGATCCGGTCCGCCATGAAGGCGGTGACGGCACGCTGCGTGTAGTATTCGCCCGCGTTGCCGGCCGATTGCAGGTCATTCAGAATTTGCTCGTAGATGTCGCCGAAGTGCCGGCGCTCGGTCAGGTTGTTGAAATCGACCCGGCCTATCTTGTTGGCCACCTGGCGCATCAGCCGGCCGGACTTCATGTAGTTGTCGGCGTCCTCGAACACGTCGTGCCGTGAAAGTCGATCAGCGTGAAATAGAACTTTTTCGTGTCTTCGTGAACGCGGGTGCCGCGCCCGACGATCTGCTTGAACTCGGTCATTGAACCGAGCGCCCGCTGCATGCCGTCGCCGATGCCGTGCCTGTTGTCCTTCGCCTCGATCAGCGCGATCGGGATGTTGGGCTTGTAGTAGAGAACGAAGCCGGCCTTTTTCGCCTTGCCGCGCGTCACCAGCTTGCCCCGTGCCTGCCGCCGGTGCAGTTTGCGCGTACATCACCGATCGAAACATTCGATCTCCGGCCCCTCCGTGCCTACTTCTGCTGGAAAGGATCCCCCGATGCGTTTACGCTTCGTCATTCCGGTCGCGATCCCGCTCGTTTGGGCAAGTCTGGCCGCCGCGCAGGCCGTGGACACGACCCGTGCTCTGCTGCCGCCCGGCGGGCCCCCGCCCGGCGACACCGTGGCGCCGATCGCAGGCGAGGCGGCGCCGCGCACCGCGCCCGTGCCGCAAACGTTCGACTGGCACCGAGCGCAGCCGATCCCCACGACCACGCCGTGGGGCCAGCCGATCGACGTCGCGAGCACCGAGCTGATCCGCTCGTGGACGACGATGCCGGAGTACACCAACCCGCTCGTGGACCATCTGCCGGAGCACCCCACCGCAGTGTCGCCGACGCGGCATTTCGGCTCCCCGATCGGCCGGCCCGGCCATCTGCACCGCACCGCGGACATCCACGGCTATTTCGAGTCGCTCGCGGGCAGCTCGTCGCGCGTGCAGGTCGAGTGGCTCGGCGCCACGGAAGAAGGGCAGCGGATGATGACGGTGCAGGTCGGCAGCGAAGCCAACCTCGCGCGCCTCGAACAGGTGCGGGAAGGGATGAACCGCCTCGCCGACCCGCGCGGCACCTCCACGGAAGAAGCCGAACGCATCATCCGCGAGATGCCGGTGATCTACACGCTGTATGCCGGCCTCCATTCCACCGAAACCGGCCCGCCGGAGATGGTGATGGAGCTGGCCTACCGCCTTGCCGTCTCCGACGATCCGCTGGTCCGCTCCATCCGCGACAGCGTCATCGTCTTCATCATCCCCGTCGCCGAGCCCACGGGGCGCGATCGGGTGGTGGAGTGGCACCGCCGGCATAACCAGGACGTCTTCTCGTACGACGAGCGGGCTCCCGGCCCGCCGTATTGGGGCAAGTACATCTTCCATGACATCAACCGCGACGGTCTGCAGCTCAGCGCACGCACCACTCAGGAGGCCGTCCAGCACTTCCTCCGCTGGAAGTACCCGATCGGCCACGACCTGCACGAGTCGGTGCCGTACCTGTACGTGTCGACCGGCACCGGGCCGTACAATGCGACGGTGGACCCCATCGCGATCAGCGAGTGGCAGTGGCTTTCCAACTTCGAGGTTACGGCGCTGACCGCGCTGGGGATGCCCGGCGTGTGGACGCACGGCTTCTACGACGGCTGGTATCCCGGCTATCTGCTATGGGTGACCAACACCCGCAACGCCATCGGCCGCTTCTACGAAACGTTCGGCAGCAGTGTGCCCAACACCATGACGCGCACGCTGGAGGAGGGCGCGACCCGCACCGAGTGGTACCGCCCCAACCCGCCGCGCCGCGAAACGGTCTGGTCGTTGCGCAACAACACCAACTACATGCAGAGCGGCGTGCTGACGGTGCTCGGCCTCACGGCGCAGAACCGCGAGCGTATCCTGCGGCAGTACTGGACCAAGGCCAACAACTCGCTGAACCGCGGCCGCACCGAAGCGCCGTACGCCTACGTGGTGCACGCGGACCAGCCGCGCCGCGCGGACGCGGCCTACATGCTGAACCTGCTGCGGCGCCAGGGGATCGAGGTGCATCGCGCGGGCGCCGCCGGCCGCTTTGGTGAGGTGCAAGTCCGCCGCGGCGACTACGTGCTGCGCATGGACCAGCCGTACCGCAACTTCCTGCTCACGCTGATGGACGTGCAGCGCTTCCCCGATAACGCGCCGCGCCCCTACGACGATGTCGCCTGGACGTTTCCGCTGATGTTCAACCTGAGGGTCTCACCGGTCGCGGACTCGGCGGTGCAGCGATTGGCGATGCAGCCGGTGACCGATTCGATCGCGATCCCCGGCTCGGCGCGCGGCAGCGGCAGCGTCGCCTGGTACCTGGTGCGCCCCGAAGCGTCCGCGCACGGGATCCGCGCGCGCTACGCGCTGGGTGACGTGCCGGTGTTCGCGGCGCGCGACAGCATCCGCGCGGGCGGCGCGGCGATGGGGCCGGGCGCCTGGATGATTCCCGCCGCGAGCCTGCCCCGGGACCGCGCGCAGGCGTGGGCGGTAGAGCACGGGCTGGAGGTCGTCGGTGTCTCCGATCGCGCGGTGCGTGGGGTGGAGCGGCACGCGATGCAGCTCCCCCGCGTCGCCGTGCTGCACACCTGGACGCGCACGCAGGACGACGGCTGGGTGCGCCGCACCTTCGACCACTTCGGCATCCCCTTCACCTATCTGGCCGAGGACCGGGTGCGGCAGGGCGGTCTGCGCGACCGCTTCGATGTGATCCTCCTTCCCACGCAGGGGCGGCAGACCACGGGCCGTACCATCTTCCAGGGCGTCGATCCCAAGCACCGCCCGCTCGCCTACACCCGCACCGACGAGTTCCCGAGCCACGGCTCGCCGGACAGCGCGGAGGACATCACTGGCGGGATGGGCTACGAGGGATTGGGTGCGCTGCGCGACTTCATCGAAGCGGGGGGCACGTTTATCACCCTCGGCTCCGCCACCAACCTGCCGATCGAGTTTGGATTGGTGCGCGGGGTGGGCACCAGTCCGCCGCGCGACCTGTTTGTTCCCGGTTCGCTGGTGCGCGCGCGCGGCGAGCAGCGCCGCCACCCGATCACCTACGGGTACGACGAAACCATGCCCGTCTTCCATCAGTTCGGACCATACCTGAGCGTGCCCGCCGCGCAGCGCGGCAACGTGATCGTTCGCTACGCGCCCACGGACAGCGTTTTCCTGAGCGGCTACGTATCGCACCCCGCGCAGCTCGGCGGGCTGCCCGCGGTGGTGAGCACGCCGGTAGGGCAGGGGCACGTGGTGATGTTCGGGTTCAACCCGCTGCACCGCTTCCAGAGCCACGGCACCTTTGCGATGGTGTGGAACGCGATGCTGCACTGGAACCAGCTCGGCGTGGGGCTGGGAGCGGCGGGGGAGGACGGGGCGGGAGGGGCGGAAGGATGACAGCGCGATCCACCCGAAATCTTTTCCTCCGGGTAAACGAGCTTCCTGCACGCTCGGATCAGCACGAGGACGTAGAGTGCGAGTGTAGCGAGCAGCCTCCACCGGCAGCCGCACATCCGCGGCTACGCCCGCCGCGCCGCCGCCGATGCTTTACGGTGGGCCCCGCACCCTTTGATGCACATGCCCTGTCCGGATCGAGGTTCGGCGCCGGTCCGTCGAAACTTGCAACGTCCGGCGGGAAGATTCTGCTGCAAAGCCTCCGCACTCGTAATCCCACATCTTTAAAGGTGTGCAGTGGAAGTACGATTCACCGTACCGCACCTGGCATCCCCGGGAGTACGATATGAAGCAACCCGTACGGGATAACACGCCGAGAGCAGCAAAAGCGGGAGAGCGGACAGGAACAAGGTGCCCCTTATGTGACGAATACGTGTTACGGCAGGAGACGATCTCGAAAAACGGCACGCGGCTTGGAGATCGGCTGGTGTGCAGCAAGCGCGGGTGTCCCTGGCGCGGCCGGGCGCAGTAGACGCAACTTGTGGCCGCGCTCACCCGCCAGGGTGCCGGGCCAACAGATGGAAGGACAATGGAGCGTCGTGTGCGACAGGCTTTATTTGCTCCCCGCTTTCATCCTCCAGTAACTAATTTTGTTCTTGGGCACGATGGAAGCCTATGGCTACGCCACGGAACAGGCGCCAACATCCCTCCGTGGATGAGTGAGACGCTACGTCCATCGACTTCGGAATGGTCGGTCATGAACCCTGATGGTTACTGAGGCTGGCCGGGTGACGTTGCCTCCCGAGCCGAGGCTCCGCCCCTCTCTGCCAAGATTGAGTGAGACGGTTATCATGCAGGAACCACTGAGCCTTGTGGGCGAGATGGAGAGCGAGAATGTTGAACGTGAACAGGAATGGAAAGGGCGCCGGACGGCCCAGCGCTGCGGTCCCTGACCCGGAACTGGTCGAGCGAGCCCGAAGGCGGCGCTTCTCGGCCGAGTACACGCTACAGATCCTTGCGCTGGGCCGAGGCCAGCACGCAGCCCGGTAAGTGGTTGGACTTCTCCCGCTGAGATGGACACCGAGATAAGCCCGGGTGTAGTATCCGGGCGGGAGGTGATCCATGGGAACGAAACGAAGGCAGTTCACACCGGAGTTCAAGCTCGAGACGGTTCGGCTGGCCGACGGCAGTGAGAAACCGCTCTCGCGGGTGGCGCGCGAGGTGGGGATTCGGCCCTCGATGCTGCGTAGTTGGAAGCGCCAAGCCGAGAGCCGAGCGGGACTGACCCCGAGAGACGTCTTCCCGGGCAACGGCAAGCTCACGAGCTCCGAAGAGGAGATCCGGCAGCTACGTCTGGAGCTGGAGCAGGTGAAGCAGGAGCGGAATTTCCTAAAAAAAGCGACGGTGTGACTCTCGCGAAGGAGTCGGTGCAAGTATGCCTGCATCGAGGCACGCGCACCCGATTGCCCCGCATCACCTGGAGCGCCAGTTCGCGGTCGAGGAGGTCGAGGGAGCGGATCGGGTCTGGGTGAGCTTTCGTCACCTACGTCCCTACGAGGGAGGGTTGGCTCTACCTGGCGGTGGTACTCGACCTGAAGAGCCGCTCGGTGGTGGGGTGGGCGATGAGAATACGCTGGACGCCTCGCTCGCCACGGATGCACTCACGATGGCGCTGCTGCGGCGCAGACCGGCTCGGGAGCTGATGCACCACTCGGATCGCGGCGTGCGAGTCAAGCGTCGGGAGATTACCAAGAGATCCTGCGCGAGCATGGCATTGCGTGCAGCATGAGCAGGAAGGGGAACTGCTGGGACAACGCCGTGGCGGAGAGCTTCTTCGCCACGCCCTGGGTGGGAGCTGATCGAGGACGGCGACTGGCATACGAACGAAGAAGCCAAGCGCGACCTTTTCGAGTATCTGGAGGTCTGGTATAATCGACGGCGCCGCCACTCGGCTCTGGGCTACAAGAGCCCCGCCGAGTATGAGGCCGAGCTCACCCTCATCCCGAGGGCAGCCTAAACCCCGTGTCCGTCAGCGCTTGGGAAGTCCAGTTTGGGAGTATGCAGCCGCGCGCCGGGCATCTTTCGCGGGACAGCACCGGTTCTACTCTACGGTCTGTTCCGCCGGGGCGGGAGGCGCCGCTCCTGATCCAGCGCACCGTAGCGGCGGAGCACTTCCAGCGTCGGCGCGAGGGGGAGTGCCTCCACCTTACGACCCTCGTGCCCGGTCGTGGAGGTGGCGCGCAGAAGCGAGTTGTAGATGGCCTCTTCCGTCGCCTCCGTTACCGCCTGGAAGAGCGGCGACACCCGGTCGTTGGGCAGCGTCGCGAGGCTATGGAGCGCGGCCCGCCGCTCCGGGGTGCGCCGGACATCATCGGCCACGGAGAAGGCGATCACGTAGTCGCCGGAGCCGTTGGTCATCGGCGAGCCGGTCCGTGCGAGCCCAAGGATGGCGCGTGCGGCAAGGCGTTCCAGGTTGCGCGCGTCCAGCGGCGCGTCGGTGGCCACGACGATCATGATCGAGCCGTCCGCGTCGCCACGGTCCAGCACGTCGCGGAGGTAGAACTGCCCGAGCTCGCGCCCCACCGGAGCGCCGAGGATCTGCAGCACGCCGCCGTAGTTGCTCTGTACCAGTACGCCCACTGTGTAGCCGCCGAGCTGCGCGGGGAGCTGCCGCGACGAGGTGCCGATCCCGCCCTTCCAGCCGAACGCGATCGTGCCCGTGCCGGCACCCACGGCACCCTCCTCCACCGCGCCGCTCGTGGCGTTGCGGATCGCGGTGCGTACATGCTCCGCCCGCACCGGACGCGCGCGGATGTCGTTCAGCCCACCATCGTTCGTCTCGCCCACCACCGGGTTAACGCTCCGCGCGTCGGGGTTCTGCTCCAGCATGTAGTCCAGCACGGCATCGGCTACGCGGGGAACGCAGAGGGTGCAGGTCAGCACGATCGGGGTCTCGATCTCTCCCAGCTCGTGGACCTGGGTGACGCCCATCAGCTTACCGAACCCGTTCCCCACATGAATCGCGGCCGGTACCTTGTCGCGGAATAGGTTGCCGGCGTGGGGCAGGATCGCGGTCACGCCGGTCCGGACGGACTCCCCCTCGCGCAGCGTCACCTGGCCGACGCGGACCCCCGGCACGTCCGTGATCGCGTTGTTCACGCCGGGAGGCAGGATGCCCGGCGCGATCCCCACATCGCGGGCACGCGGGCGCGTCTCCGTCTGCGCCACGAGCGGCAGCGGGAGGAGGAGGAGCAGGAGGAAGATGGCTGGACGGATCATCGGGAACGGGAACGGTGTTCGCGAGAGCGATGGCGGCGCTGGCATCCCGGTTGCGATAGGGAGCGCAACGCCCGGGTTGTGCGATTCTCGTGTGAGGTAACGGTTGAAACGGGGTAACGCAAGAGTACGGCACTGGCTCCGGCCGGGGCTCGCGCTTCTCCTTCTGGCAACGGGAGGAGGGTGCGAGCGGGAGGTGGGAGGCGAGGCGAGGCGAGGGATAGGTACGCAGAGCGGAGAACGAGATGGCTGGGCGGTCGTCCAGCGCGTCGGGCTTCCCGTTCCCGCTGCCCACACATCTGTTCTGGCAGTGGATTCACGATCGCGCCTCTGGGTCGGATACCCGGGAGAGCTGCAGGCGCTCGATACCACCGGAGCGGTGCGGGTACGCACCGCTCTCGATGCGGGCGGACCGCTACGGATCGTCGGCAACGGATCCGCGCGACTCTACGTCCGCGCGGGCGACGAGCTGCTGTCTGTAGACGAGGAGACCGGTGAGGTGCGGATGCGCCGCGGCGAGATCGGCGGTGCGGTCGTGGCTCTCGACCCACGGGGCCGCCATCTCTATCTGGCTACCGAGGCGGGGGCTGTCTTCGGGCTGCACCCGCGGCTGCTCCGCCCGCTCTGGGCGTGGTCGCGGCTGGGGCGCAGGGCAACCGCGATCGACTCTTCACCGGAGGGGGATCGCCTCTACCTCGCGCTCGCGGGTGAGGGTGACAGCCCGCCGGGCGAGATCCTGGTGCGAGATGTTCAGACGGGGAGGGTGCTCGCCAGCGTGCAGCTTTCCGGAGCGGTGCGCGAGCTGGTAGTCGGCCCCACGGGGATCCTGTTCCTGGTTCTCGTGGAGGACGGCGGGGCGAGCCTTGCGGCACTCCGGCCGGGGCCGCACGGTCTTACGGAGCTGTGGCGGCACGCGCCCGGAAACGATGCCCCCCCGGGTACGCCGCAGATCCGCGTCTCCGGCACGGGCGGCGATCTAGCTGCATTCGTGCCGGGTGCCGCGGGGCTCCGCGTCCTCGATGCACACACCGGGGAGGTGGGACTTCGCACGGACGACGCGCCGCGGGACGCTGCCTTCGGTGCGGACGGATCCCTTTACCTGCTATTTGCGGAAGAGATCCGGGTACTGCGCAGGTGAGGCACCGCCGGGGTGCAGTTGCGGCGAACGCCAGTGAATACGGCTCGCTTAATGCTCCTCCGTAGGGTCGCCTTCTCCCTTCTGCCCGCGCAGGATCAGGATGGCGGCGACGAAGGGCAGCGAGTTGACCAGCAGGCTCGCCACCGCCGGCAGGATCCACATGGGACGGTCGATGAACCAGAGGATCACGACGAGCGCGGGCAAGACGAGTATGAATCCGGCAACCATGAACAGTAGCATGACAGGGCTCCGACAGAGACGGTTTTGTTCGATATCCGGGCGACGGTGCGTGCAGCGGTGCGCCATTTTACCGGCTCCGCTCCACTTCCCGCAATAGTAGGGCATCATGCGTGCCCACACCCACGAGGTCTGAGCATGAACCCGCACGAGGAGCAGAGTGCCGCGGAGGAGATGGTGCGCCTCCAGATCGAGAGCCGGGGCGTCCGCGACCCGCGGACGCTGGCGGCCATGGCCGCCGTGCCGCGCCACCGCTTCGTTCCCGCGGAGCGCCGCCACCTGGCATGGGCGGATGGCGCGCTCCCGATCGCCAACGGGCAGACGATCTCGCAGCCGTATATCGTGGCCCTGATGACGGAGGCACTGCGGCTCCGCTCCGGCGACCGTGTGCTGGAGATCGGCACGGGGAGCGGGTATCAGACGGCCGTACTCGCGGAGGTCGTCGGTCCGGCGGGCGAGGTGTTCACCATCGAGCGGCACCCGGAGCTCTCATGCGAGGCGCGTACACAGCTCGGCGCGCTCGGTTACGGTGGCACCCGCTTCCGCGTGGGCGATGGAACACTCGGCTGGCCGGAGACCGCACCCTTCGACGGCATCATCGTAACGGCGGGCGGCCCCGTGGTCCCCGACGATCTGCGGGACCAGCTTCATCCGGAGCACGGCCGGCTGGTGATCCCGGTCGGCTCCCGCGAGCGGCAGGAGCTGTTCCGCTTCACGCGCGACGGGCAGCGCTGGCATCGTGAGTCGCTCGGCCCCGTAACCTTCGTTCCGCTGATCGGCGAGCAGGGCTGGTAGCCGTGCGGCCTCCGGATCTACCAAACTTCAGAGCGAAGCCGCATGATGCGGACGAGGAAAGGCAGCACAACATCATGAGCACGAACGATGAGTGAGAGCCGAACAGAGAGTGACTTGGTAGTGCCGAGCTGGATGGATTATCCGGTGGAGGACGGGCGCGAGCACAGCGTGGTGGGCACGATCAAGGTGATGGACCAGTTCTGGAGCCCCGAGCTCGAGAACCACCGCGATATCCTGGTCTACCTCCCTCCCTCGTACGACGCGGGCGACCGGCGGTACCCCGTGATCTACATGCACGACGGGCAGAACCTGTTCGACAAGGCAACCAGCTTCGCCGACGAGTGGGCGGTGGACGAGGTCATGGAGGACGTCAGCCAGGACGGCTTAGAGGCGATCGTGGTCGGTATCCCCAACATGGAGGAAGAACGGTGCGACGAGTACAGCCCGTTCGCCGATCCGAAGCACGGCGGCGGGAAGGGCGACGCGTACCTCTACTTTATCGTCAACACGCTGAAACCGGCGGTAGACAGGGATTTCCGCACCAACCCCGCACGCGAGCACACCGGGATCGCCGGGTCATCGATGGGCGGGCTGATCAGCCTGTACGCCTTCTTCCGCCATCCGGACGTATTCGGCTTCACGGGCGTGATGAGCCCCGCGCTCTGGTTCGCCAAGCGCGCGATCTTCGGCTACGTAGAGCAGGCGCCCTTCGTCTCGGGGAAGATCTATCTGGATGTGGGAACGCAGGAGGGCGCGGAAGAACTGACAGACGTGCGGCGGCTCCGGGAGCTGCTGATCGCAAAGGACTATCAGAGCGGAAGGGACTTCTTCTACGTGGTGGAGGTAGGCGGTCGACACGAAGAAAGGGCATGGGCTCGGCGACTGCGCAAAGAGCTGAAGCTGCTGCTCGGCAGTCCGCCCGACGGCGGCGCGCCGGTCGCACCATGAGCCAGCGGGGGTACGGAACCCGGTTCCGTACCCCCGCTCACCTCTGCGGGCTCAACGGGGGCTACACGCCGACCACGGCGTGGCTCTCCCTCCACTCGCGGGCGTCCTCGATGAACGAATCGAAGAGCCGGCGTGTACCGGCGTCTCCGTCGACGAGCATCTCGGGGTGCCATTGCACGCCCACGAGGAAGTGGTCCGTCGTACCCTCGAGCGCCTCGATCAACTCGTCTTCCGCATACGCGCTCGACATCAGACCCTCGCCGAGCGTGCGGATCCCCTGATGGTGCATGCTGTTCACCCGGATGACCGGCGACCCGAAGATCTGGCGGAGCCGTGATTCGTCCGCGAGCCGAACCTCGTGCGCCAGGTGGTCGCGCGCGAACCCGGCCGTTGGGAAGTAGTCGTGCTTGATGGAGCCGGCATACAGCTCCGTGCAGTCCTGGTACAGAGTCCCGCCCGCGGCCACGTTGATCACCTGCATCCCGCGGCACACGCCGAAGACCGGCTTCTTGTCCTCCAGCGCCCACTTCGTCATCATCAGCTCGACCCGGTCGCGCGAGAGGTCCGTGCGCCCGCAGAGGGGGTGCTGCTCCTCGCCGTAGCTCGAAGGGTCCAGGTCCACGCCGCCGGCGATGAAGAGGCCGTCCAACCGATCGTAGATCGCGCGCAGCGTATCCGTCTCGCTGTCCATCAGCGGGATCATCCACGGCACCGCGCCCGAAGCGACGAGCGCGGTGAAGTAGCGGTGATTCATCACCCAGGAGTGCGGAAGCCCGGCGGGGATCCCGTCGATTGCCTGCAAGGTCTGTGTCGGAACCCCGATTGTAGGTCGTTGCATGATAAAGTCCGAGATAAGAAACGGCTCCCCGAGGGGAGCACGTAGTGTAAATGGTTACGGCGTGGTAATCTAGCGGATTCCGGCCATTCTGCCTAGATGCCCGCGCTCACATGCCCCGCTTCACGCGGCGGCCTCCGACTTCGAGACCACCCCCTCCTCCGTCTCGCGGATGAGGTGATCGACCACCGACTTCAGATCGTTGGTCTCCTCGAACACGGCGAGCTGGCGATCGGCGCTCGAGCCCTGCTCCAGGATCTTGAAGGCATACTCCACTTCGGTACGGCTGCCGAGTTCGTCGACCACATCGCCGATGAACCATTCCAGCATTTCACGGATCAGCTCGCGCGCGGGGAAATCCTGCAGTTTCCCGAAGTCGATCAGGTTGCCGTCCAGCCCGTAGCGCACCGAGCGCCACTTGTTTTCCTCGATGAGATCGGCAGGGTAGACGCGGAAGGTGACATTGTCGCGGCGCATCTTCCAGAGCTTGGCGATCAGCGCCTGCAGGATCGCCGCAATGCACACCGCCTCCTCGACGCGGGTGCACACGTCGAGGAACCGGAATTCCAGGGTCGGATAGAGGTGGTGCGGCCGTACGTCCCAGTAGATCTTGGAGCCGTCCGGGATGGAGCGGGTGCGGACGAGTGTGTCCTGTAGGTACTGAAAATCTCCCCAGGAGCGCATGATCCGTGGTATCCCGGTCCGCGGGAAGTTCCGGAAGATGACGCTCCGATACGACTTGAGCCCTGTGTTGCGTCCCATCCAGAACGGCGAGCTGGAGGTAAGGCAGAGCAGATGCGGAAGGAAGTAGCGCGAGACGTTCATCGCGTCGATCAGGAACTCGCGATCCTCGATCCCGATGTGCACGTGCGTTCCGAAGATCAGGAGCTGCTGCGCCAGGTCCTGCATGTCCTGCTTCACACCGAGGTAGCGCTCGAGCGGAGTGATCTCCTGCGTCAGCCAGGAGGAGAACGGATGAGTTCCCGCCGCGACGACTTTGAGCCCTTTTCGCGCGGCGAGGCCCATCACCATTCCGCGGAGCCGGCGAAGCTCGGCGCAGGCGTCCGCGGGCGTCTCGCAGACACGGGTGCCGATCTCCACGATCGACTGGTGAAGCTCGGGCTTCACCTCGCCCAGGATGAGCGTGTCGTCGTTCAGGATCTCGGTGATATACGAGCGCAACTCCCGCGTTTCAGGATCGATGATCTGGTACTCTTCCTCGACGCCGATGGTCAGTGAAGGCGCTTTCATGAAAAAGCCTTTCCTTTGTCGCGAGTGGTGCGGCTGCCGTTCCGCCATGGCAGAGCGCCGGCCCTCCGGGCGCCGATCCGCGGAAAGCTACCGTTTCTCTATGATAAATGTCGGAACGCTGGATCCGCCACCGGCCGTTACGTTGACCAGCGCCTCCGTCGAGAGGCGGGTCATGCACCCTTCCATGAACGTGCCGTGGAAGCAGAAGGGCGCGGTGTCGAGGATCCGGTCGTGAAGCTGCATCTCTCCATCGACCATGCTCGGGAACGCCTCGCGCGGGATCGTGATCCGCTCCTGGACGATGTACGCCTCTTCGCCTGCCCGGTGAAGTGCCTGCTCCCACTGCGCGTCGTCCACCTCCCAGCCCAGCACGATCCCGGTTCCGCCGTACTCGTCGTTGGGCTTGAGGACCAGGTGCTCGCGGTTCCGCAGTGTCCAGTCAAGGAGGTCAATCGTCTCGTCGCGGTACTGCGTCTTCCGTTCCTCCACAACCCGCGTCCACGGGATGTGCATCGCGATCGTCTCGTGCTCCCGCTGGCTGAAGAGGTGCGCGTTGCGCTCGTCGCTGAGCACGGCGAGGCTGGCTTTCTTGTGCAGGATCTTGCAGCGGAACGGGTTCACCATGCACACCGCGCCGTCGCGTACCGCACGCACGATCGGGTGGGTGAGGCCCTCGCGCTCTACCAGTTCCGAGATCAGCACCCGCTTGTAGACCAGCGTGATGTGGAAGTCGCCCGCCATCAGCTTCCCATCGCGGTACTCCACCTCGCGCGGGTCGGCGATGATGCACTCGATCCCCTGCGAGCGGAAGTAGTCCACCGTGACCAGGAACTCGCTGTAGGTGGGGACCTCGCTCCAGTCCAGGATGCCGATGCGTGGCGCCTCGCTCCTGCCCGACCACTCGCGGTACGCGGTGGTCAGCGCGTGCAGCACCATGTGCCGCGCGGGAAGCGGGCGCGCCTGAAAGCGGCGCAGGAACTCGCGCATCACTGGGAGGCCGAGGAAGACCTCGGAGAGGAGATCTCCGTAGGCCGCGCCGGCCGGTGTCTCCGCGTTGTACTCGGTGAACTTCAGCCCGCCCTTCTCCGATACAAAGAACGCATCCAGGCGCGACACGGGGCTGGCGTCGCGGAAGCCGTGGTCCTGCTGCACCAGCTCCTCCTCCCAGTCGAAGAGGCGGAACTGGGCGCGGAAGCCCGCGTCGGCGATCGCGGCCCGGTAGACGCGGTCGAAGGAGCCCAGCAGCAGCGCGATTCGGGCCTGGAGGAACCGGTACTGCTCCGGGGTGAGGAACCGCGGCCGCAGTACGGTGCAGAGCGGCCGATCACCGAAGAAGAGGCCTTTCCGGCGGAGCTGCGCATCCAGCTGCCGCTGCGATTCCCCGGCGATGTCGTCGCCGAGAAGCTCGTGGTAGGTGTCGATCGCTTCGTGCAGCGCCATGAGGGTCGCGGTTCAGGTGGATTGGGCGGCGATATCCTGCCGTCGCCCCGTGATCAACGTGTCCCAGCGCAGTTCGCGGTTCTGCGGCCGTGGTTCCTTCGCGAGCCGGATCGCCATGTCCGCCATATGCGTCACCACCCACTCGAAATAGTGGGGCGTGAGCGAGTTGACGTCCATGTCGGGTGCCGGGTTCATGAAGTCGATCGCGTAGGGCACACCGTCCCGGATCGCGAACTCGATCGAGTTCATGTCATAGCCGAGCGCACGGACGATCGTGCGCGCATCCTCCACCACGCGGTGGCCGATCTCGGCGCTCAGATGCTCGTGCTCCACGTGATAGCGGCGCTCCCGCGGGTCGTACTTCATCGGCAGGATCTCGTCCTGGCCGAGACACATGCAGCGTACGAATTCGTCCCACTCGATGAACTCCTGCACGATCATCGTGAGCATGCCCGACTCGTTGTAGTTCTGGATGAGCTCCTCCGGCGAGCGGCACACGTAAACATCTCTCCACCCGCCACCATGGGCGTCCTTGAGGATGCAGGGCATGCCGATGTAATCGATCACCCCCTGCCAATCCAGCGGATAGCGGAGGTTGCGGAGACTCTCGTCGTGCTTGATCCCCGGTACGTACTCCTTGTGGGGCAGCACGACCGTTTTCGGGCTCGCGACCCCGAGCTGCGTGATGAGCGAGGCGCCGAAGAACTTGTCGTCGGCCGTCCACATGAACGGGTTGTTGACCACCGTACACCCCTGGACCACCGCGTGCTTGAGATACGTGCGGTAGAAGGGGACCTCGTGCGAGATGCGGTCGATGATCACGGCGTACTCGCACGGCTCGTCCATCCTTGGAGCGTCCAGCGTCACGAATTCCGCCGTTACCCCCTCGTCACGCCGGTTGACTTCTTCGATGAATGCGGGGGGAAACGACCACTCACGCCCGACGATCAATCCGATTTTCGTCGCCATAGTTCCGTGTAGGTGCGGGGAAGAGGAAGTGGAGGCTGCCGGCTCGCCGGCCGCGATCAGTCGTGGCCGCCGATGTACTTCACGATCATCTCACGCCACCAGGGCCAGTCGTGCGCCCATCCGTCCCAGAGGCGCAGCCCGTTTCCGATCCCGCGCGCCCAGAGGGCGCGGCTGAGATACTCGTTGTTGCCGACGAAGGAGTCGCCCCGGCCGGTCGCCAGAATGATGTCCAGCCTCCGCATCGCGTCGACCCAGTGGGAATCGCTGATCTGCGACACGTACTGCGATGGATCATGCGCCCAGACCTCGCCATCCGAGTACCCGGAGGTCATCTCCTTGATGTCGTACAGGCCGCTCAGGCCGATCACGCGTCCGAAACGGTCGGGGTGCCGGAACGCCATGTCCACCGCATGATACGCGCCGAAGCTGGCACCCGTGGTAATCACGAAAGGGCTCGCGCTGCGGTTCGCGGAGAAGGGGAGAACCTCGTCCAGGACGTAGCGTTCGTAATCGCCCTGCCGCCGGGCACGGTCTGCCGGGTGCTTCCACCTCGCATACCAGCTCTCGGCGTCCACACTGTCTACACAGACGATCTGGAGCCACCCCTCTTGCAGGTGCGCGCCGAGCGCCTGGATCATTCCCTGATCCTCCCACTCGAAGAAGCGGCCTTGGGAGGTGGGGAACACCACGCAACGCGCTCCCGCGTGGCCGAAGAGCAGGAGTTCCATGTCGCGCCCCAGCGAGGGGCTGTACCAGCGGTGGTGCTCCCGATTCCACATAGCGCGGCTGGGCTGTAAAGATGAGCGGAGGCTCGGCGCCTGGCCGCGGGGGCCGGAGTCACGATGCGCGAACTGCACCGCCGCGAGCTGCCGATGACGAATTGTAGAAGACGCCATGCAGCCAGCATGCCACGACGCTTTCTCCGGCCTGGCACGCTGGCTGCAGCTATTTTCTCGCGACATTCTCACATACACACGGAATGGACATGAGCGAGCAGATACGCGGGAAGACGGCGATCGTCACGGGAGGAAGTAAGGGGATCGGGTACGGCATCGCGCGGGCGCTGACTGCGGCTGGGGCGAATGTCGCGATCTCGGCGCGGAGCGCGGACGAGGTTCAGGTGGCCGCGCGCGAGCTTGCGGAGCAGGGGGGAGGACGGGTGGTCGGGATCCCGTGCGACGTGCGCCGAGCGGAGGACGTGCAGCGCCTGGTTGAGGAAACGGTTCGCGAGCTCGGCAGCCTCGACATCCTCATCAACAACGCGGGCGTGGGCGCGTTCGGGTCTGTCGAGGAGCTGAGCGTCGAGAAGTGGGACCAGGTGATCGAGACCAATCTGAGCGGTGTCTTCTACTGCTGTCACGCGGCGATCCCGCACCTCCGGGAAAGCGGCGACGCATGGATTATCAACATCGCGTCGCTGGCAGGTAAGAACGCGTTCGCGGGCGGCGCGGCGTACAACGCCTCGAAGTTCGGCCTGGTCGGCTTCTCCGAAGCGCTGATGATGGACGTGCGTCACGACGGCATCCGCGTGAACTATATCATGCCGGGCAGCGTGAACACCGATTTCTCCGGGCCCGGCGGCTCGCACAGCGAGCAGCGGGAGACGGCCTGGATGATCCAACCCGAGGACATCGCGAAGCTGGTGATGGACCTGCTATCCATGCACTCGCGGGCGCTGCCCTCTCGAATCGAGGTGCGCCCCAGCCAACCGCCCAAGAAATAGAGAAGAGGGAACCGGAGCGGCGTAGCCGCGGAGGCCACTGAGCCGCAGGCGAAGAAGAGGGAATCCAGTGTCCTGCGGGATCACGTGGCCCTCACCCCCGCCTGGCTCGTACCTCGCTGCGGCTCCCCCTCTCCCCTCGTGGAAGAGGGGGTGGCGAGCTTACGAGCCGGGGGTGAGGGTGCCGCGAGGAGCTATCCCCCCGCTCTGGATTCCCGAGTTCGCGGGAATGACGTACATACGTTCCGGACCGATAGCCGAAAACTGATAACTGATAACCGATAACTTTGTTACCCTATGCCTGACCGACAATCAAAGCCGAAAGCCGTGATCTGGGACCTGGACGGCACCCTCTCGAACGACCATGCCAGGGCCCACTTCGTGGAGGTCGAGCAGGGAAGGAAGAGGGATTGGAAGTCCTACTTCGACGCGATCGACGAGGACGCTCCGATCGCGGCCTCGATGGAGATCCTGCGCGCGCTGCGTCTCGCCGGAATCCGCACGATATTCCTCACCGGGCGCCCGGAGTACACGCGTCCAAAGACGGAGCAATGGCTGAAGGCGAACGGGCTCACCGACTACGACCGCCTCCTCATGCGCCCGGACGGCGAGTTCCGGGCTGCGGGTGAGTTCAAGGTCGAGGAGGTCGACCGCCTCTGCGAGGAGTACGAGGTTGTCTGTGCCTTCGAGGACCGGATCGATGTCGCGGAGCACCTCCGCCAGTCCGGGATCGCTGTCTTCCTGTTCGGCGCGGGCGCCGAAGCGGCGGCGGAAGCGCTGGAACTGGCAGACATCGCGCAGGACGAGCTGGACGCGCTCTCGGCGCTGAAGGCGGCCGAGGAATCGGGCATCGCCGACCGCGACGAAGAGGGCGTTCCGGGCGAGTAGGGCAGTTACGGGTGCCCGCCGCAAGTTTGCGGATCGCCCGCCGCCGCCCCATCTTGGCGCGCGTTCAGAGTTCATCCACCTGATCCCATTGTCCTGATCCCATTGTAATGTCGACTTCATCATCCGGATCGTCGAAGTTCCGCACCGAGCGCGACTCGCTGGGCGAGATGCGTGTGCCCGCCGACGCGCTGTACGGCGCCCAGACGCAGCGCGCGGTCGAGAACTTCCCCATCAGCGACCTGCGCTTCGGCCGGCGCTTCATCGCCGCGCTGGGCATTATCAAGCGGGCCGCCGCCGAAGCGAACATGGAGCTGGACCAGCTCAATGAGCGAATCGGCACCGCGGTTGTGCAGGCCGCGGGCGAGGTCGTCGACGGCAGATTCGACGACCAGTTCGTGCTCGACATCTTCCAGACGGGGAGCGGCACCTCGTCGAACATGAACGCCAACGAGGTGATCGCTACGCGCGCCGCGCAGATCCTCGGCGGCGAGTCCGGCTCGAAGGGCGTGCACCCCAACGACCACGTCAACATGGGGCAGAGCTCCAACGACGTGATCCCCACCGCCATGCACGTCGCGGCGCGCGTCGCGATCCACGAGGATCTGATCCCGTCGCTGGAACGGCTGCGCGATGCGCTGCGGGCGAAGGCGGCGGAGTTCGACGACGTGGTCAAGAGCGGCCGCACGCACCTGATGGACGCGACGCCGGTGCGGCTCGGGCAGGAGTTCGGCGGGTTCGCGGCGCAGCTCGACAACGGCATCCGCCGTCTCCACGCCGCCTCCGGGGAGCTGGCCGAGCTGGCGCTCGGCGGCACCGCGGTGGGCACCGGCACCAACCGGCTGCCGGAGTTCCCGGAGAAGGCGATCGCTCGCATCTCGCAGGCCACGGGGCTGGAGTTCCGCGAAGCAGACAACCACTTCGAGGCGCAGTCTGCCAAGGACGCCTACGTCTTCGCGTCCGGCGCGCTGAATACGCTGGCCGTGGCGCTGCTCAAGATCGCCAACGACATCCGCTGGCTCGCGAGCGGCCCCACCTCGGGCCTCGCGGAGATCACGCTGCCCGCGATCCAGCCCGGAAGCTCGATCATGCCGGGCAAGGTCAACCCGGTGATGAGCGAGGCGCTTATGATGGTGTGCGCGCACGTGATGGGAAACCACGTCGCCGTGACCGTCGGCGGGCAGCACGGCAACTTCGAGTTGAACGTGATGATGCCGGTAATGGCGCACAACTTCCTGGAGTCCGTGGAGATCCTGGCGAAGGGGTGCGACGCGTTCCGCGCCAACGCCGTCGAGGGGATCGGCGTGAACCGTGAGCGCTGCCGCGAACTGTTGGAAAAGAACCCGGCGATCGCCACCGCGCTGAACGCGTATATCGGCTACGACGAGGCGTCCAGCGTCGCCAAGGAATCGGCCGGGAACTTCGAGTCCGTGCGCGACGTGGTCAAGCGGCGCGGGCTGCTCTCGGACCAGCAGTTGGACGAGGTGCTGAACGTGCGGGAGATGACGGAGCCGGGGATCCCGGGGCGCTGATCGTGGAAGCGTACGCAGGTTTATAGCGACGGCCCTACCCGGCGACACGGGTGGAGGCGCGCCGCTTCGCGCGTGCGCACGGAATGTTTGTTTCTTTGGCGCTCGCAGCGGCTGGAGCGATAGCACCACGAGCACGGAATCGGGTTCGTCAAGGTTTAACACTCGTACCGCACTCGCCTATCTTGTTGAAGGTTTCAACAAAGGGAGGATGGGATGGCTACCGTGAACTACAGCGTACCCGACGAGGTGAAGCAGGCCTTCAACGAAGTGTTCGCCGGCCGGAACAAGAGCGCGATCATCGCCGGGTTGATGGCTCGGACGGTCCAGGAACAGGACCAAATTCGAGAGCGGAACGCGGCGATCGACCGATTGCTGGCCCGAAGGGATGCGCGCCCGACCGTAACGAGCGAACAGATCCAGGCTGTTCGTGACGAACTGCGCGCGTGACCGTAGTCGTTGCGGATTCGAGCGTCGTGATCAAATGGCTTCTCCCGCAACGCGGAGAGGAGCAAGCAGCGAGGGCGGTTCACTTGTGGGAAGGGTTCCGGAATGGGCGACTACAATTGATTCAGCCGCCGCATTGGCTCGCGGAGGTGGCGGCGGTCGTTGCCCGGCTCAGCCCTGCGACGGCAGCGGAGGACATTCGCGATCTGCACGAGCTCGGGATAATCGTCACGCAGAGTTCAGAAGTGTACACGACCGCCTGCGAGCTGTCGATCAGCTTGAACCATCACCTCTTCGACACGCTTTATTACGCCGTCGCGCTCAGTCTGGCTGACGCCACGCTCGTCACGGCGGACGACCGCTACTATCGGAAAGCGCACGCGCGGGGGCAGATTACCCGCCTGGCGGATTTCGATGCCGCAACGATGTAGAGCCGCTTCGAAGGCCGCCGTCCCGGTTCAGAACCGGGCTGCCGCCTTTACGAGGATCGCCCCTGTGCCATCGGCGCGGATCGCCCAGATCTCGGAGCCGGCCGGGCTGCTGCTGCCCGTCGCGTTCTTCGAGTGCATGATCCACGCACCGTCGGGCGACCACGCGGGATACCAGTTCACCGCACCGTCGCTGAGTACCGTCGTGACCGCGCCCGTCGCCAACGTGAGCACCTGGATCCTCCACCCGCTTCCGGAGGCGATGGAGAACGCGATCCGCGTACCATCGGGCGACCAGTCGGGCTGCGCTCCGTGGGGAGCTGCGCGGGATCGAACTGAAGGGTGAGGGTGACCGGCTCGGCGAATACCAGGCCGGCCGGCTCGAAGCGGAACGCAGTACCGGGTAGCGGAGCAGGGCTGCTCGGGAGTTCCGCGCCCTCTAGCTGTCGGACGGAAATGGTGGTTCCCCCGGGGAGTGCGCCGGCGGGGATCGCGAACTCGACTTTGCCTTCAACGAGTTTGTTTGCCTTCAAAGAGTTTGAAGGTGCCGCCGCCGCTCCCCATGTCAAACCGTTCCCCGCCCCTTTCGGGTGGCCCATCACTGGGCCCCGCCGGGCTATCGCCGCAGCTGGCGCTCAGTTCGGCCAGCAGTGTGGCGAGGATCATGAGGGTGCGTTTCATTTTACGTCTCCAGGGGATGAATGGCCGCCGCGCCGCGGCGTTCGCGGGGGTCGCTGGCAATCCGGTCGGGGCGTCTCACTCGGCCGGCCGCGTACGGAACGTTCCCTCGGCCCGGATCTCCGCGGGCTGGCTGCTGTACTCCTCGGTCCTCTCGCTCGCGGAAAAGAAGAAGCGGCCCGTGAGCACGTCGCCGTCGGCGCCGGTGATCTCGAGCTCGCCGGAGGTGATCTGGAACTCCCGCTGCGGATCGCCATAGACCTCCACGGTTCCGCGAAAGCCGTCGCCGCTCCCCAGCGCGTAGGTGCCGAGAGCAGGCGTGTTCGTGTCGGTGCGGCCGAAGGCGATCACCACGACGGGCTGCCCTCCCTGCCGCTCCCGCGACGCCATGTTGATGTGGTAGCGGCCGTATTTGGAGCCAGCGAGCGCGCCATTTCCTTCCAGCGTTCGGTCGATGGCACCGCTCACCGTGGCATGGAACGAGGAAGCCTCCGAAGCCTCCGAGCCGACGGTCCGCTCCACGCCGTTCGCGGCCGCCGCTCCCGGGTTGCCGGAATCGTTGCCGCGGTCACCGCCACACGCCGCGAGCGCGGCGCAGATCACGATCATCCGGATCATGCATGTCATCATGGGCGTGCCTTTCGGGTTCAATCGTTCTTTGGGCTTGCGTGCCGGCATGAACATCAGAGAGCAGCGGCGATCCTGCGGGCCACCGCCTCGGCTTCGGGGCGGTTCGCCTGGCGAAGGTCTGGTCGCCAGCGCTCGAAGACACTCCCCGCGAAAGGCGTTCGACCAGGGATCCGCCGAGGCGCCGCTGTCCCGTCAGCGATATCAAGCCGGCACCGCGGTTCGCAGGTCGTGTTGTAGATCCGCGTCGGCCAGGTCCTCTCCGTGGCCACTCCGCACCAGGTACTCGACCACGGCGTCGGAGATGTCGTACATCGCTTCGCAGTAAACGCTGCGGTGATCGAAGGAGTGGTCCCGGTCATCATACCGGGACGCTGGGTGCGCGCCTCGGCAGACAGAGCGCATCCGGCAACTCTGGCAGTCGGCGGGGATCCGGTCGAGCTGTCTTTCCTCGATCCGGGCGTGCAGCGCCCGGTCCACCTTCGCGAACGTGAAGTCCTCGTCCATCACGCTGAAGTCGAACCGGTATTCACTGCCGAGGTCGTAGCGGTCGATCTCGCTGAAATCCGTGTCCATGCAGACCTTCCCGTCGGTTTCAACGATGACCGCGGCACCGAGACTCGCCGCTCCGCTCGCGAAGTAATTGTGCGGCATACCCATCGCGTTCTTGATCAACGCTCGGAACAGGCGGACCGTGAATAAAGAATCGTCGGCCTCGGTCCAGGTCTGGAAGGCGGAAAGCAGGAACTCCGAAAGGATCTTCTGATCGAGTGGTGAGCGCCGCGCGAGCGCGTGGCTGCTGATGGGGAAGAGGAAATCGGCTCCGCGTATGCGGAGTTCGTCACGCAGGTGCATCAACTCCCTCCGTCCATCCGGTGTGCTTCCCATCACGGTCAGCACGCCGACCTCGATCCCGTGTCCGCGCAACCGCTCAATGGCACGTATGACCAGATCATAGCTGCCCTTACCTCCCTTGGTCACGCGGAACCGGTCGTGCACCTCCTTGGTTCCGTCCAGGCTGAGGCCCACCTTGACGTCGTTCCTCTTGAAGAAGTCGATCCACTCGTCCGTGATCAGGAGCCCGTTGGTTTGCAGATGGTTCTCGATCGAGCCGGGCGCGAAGAAGCGGCGCTGCAGGTCGAGGAGCCGCTGGAGCCGGGGCCGGCCCAGCATCAGCGGTTCTCCGCCGTGCCACACCAGAGAGCCTCGCGCACCGTTGTCGTGGAGGTACTCCGCATAGGAGGCGTAGACCCGCTCGAGACACGCGTCGGACATCGTGAGCCCGTATTCGGGGGTGTCCTCGTTGATGTAGTAGCAGTAGGTGCAGCGCAGGTTGCACGCGCGGATCGATTTGAGAATCACGGAATGGACCATGTGCTGCCGTCCCTGGTTCTGGTACGTGGTGTCTAACTGTTCAGGCTGTCGCGAGCGAATACGGGAGCCGGCTCCAGCACCCCCGTATCCGCCCGTCGTCATGCATGCGGGCGGCGCTGCTCGATCGCCTAGGCCGGGGTCCCCGTCGTTGGGCTGCGGGGGGGTCGAGTTGGTAAACGCGGGTCACCCGTGAGCGGAACGCTGTTGAAACCGACGCGCTGGAGAGAAACCTCATCATCGTCGCTGGCGTCGCGAAGCCATTCGCCGAAATCGCCAGCGCACGCGCGCTCGTTTACGATCCGGCCGAGAATTCGGCTGTTGCCCTGGATCTGCTTTTCAAGCTGCGAGGCGTCGCAGGAGCCCCTGGACTGGAACTCGAAGGTGACGTGCATCGTACCGGGGGTGGAGCGCCCACCGGCAGCAAACTCCGCGGCCCGAATTGGGCTTGCCGAAAGGGTTGCCGCACCGCCGACGGTTGCCGCGGCCGCCAGGGCCGCGCTCTTGCCGAGGAACTTCCGGCGGTCTACGGGCTGGTCCGGTATGCCGGCGGGTGTGCTGCGTTGGGCTGGTTGCTGCTCGGCGTGTTCGTTCTTCGTGCTCATCGGTGCATCATCCTTTCGCATAGATGGGTCGTGGTCGGCGGTGGTTGTCCGCAACCGGATCCGGCGGTGTATCCGTTGGTTTTCGCATCACCTCTACATTCGGACCTCCTTGGGATCGGGTGAACCATTGAGTCCTGCGATGGCGCGTGCCGGATGCGCCAACAAGCCTTACGTGTCATCGACCGCCGATCATGTACGAGATGGAGCCGGTGTTGCCCGGCTTCATCGCGCCGCCTTGCTCATACTCTCCGACGTTGATGACCGCGCTTTTCCCGTCTCTGGTGATCACGCCCTGCGCGGTGTACCGGCAATCGATCGAATCAGCGCGCGTCTCTTTCCGCGCTCCGGTCGTCGCTGTCCTCGGAATCACACGCGGTGAGCAACGCGACCCGAGGGATCAGGAGCAGTGTCGTAGTGGTTTTCATCGGGACAAGACGAGTGAGGAGAAGTGGTCGCCAGGAAAGAAGTGGTCGCCGGGAAAGAAGTGGTCGCCGGGAAAGAAGTGGTCGCCGGGAAAGAAGTGGTCGCCCGGAAATGCCTCGGGCCGCAACGGCATGTCGAACAGCGCGAAACCAACGCGAAGCGGGGAAACCGTGCCGTCGGCGAGCGGATCCGCCATGGCGAGGATCCCGAGGTGCACCGGGCCGGCCGCCATGAGGGCGCCGATCGCAGCCTGGTTCCGGAGCCGAGCCGTGCCGACGTCCAGCCGCTCGCCGGGCCGGAGTTTCATCTCTATCAGCACCGGCGTATCCGCGGTGCCGATCGGCAGCCAGCAGTGGGTCGACTTGCAGTATTTCGGGCCGCTCCAGCCGCGCAACTCCGCCGAGCTCGCGAACCCCAGCGAGTAGCGCCCGCTCTCCGCCCGCAGACCGGTCAGCTTCGGCGAGGTACGGTCCGCGGCCGACACGGCGTAGAGGATCAGCGTTGCCGCGGTGCGGCCCTGGTTGGAGACGACGCCCGTCGGCTGGAGGAGCACGTCCCACTGAACCTCGCCGCCGCTGCGCTTCCAGCTCTCCGTCTGGCGGATATCGAGGGGCACGGACAGGGCGGCGACGCTCCCTTCGGCGGCGCTGAGCCGCAGGTCCTGCTGTGCCACGACCTCCACGACAAACGGGGGGGAGACGAGAACTGCCGCGGCGAGCAGTGAGCCGAGGGTGACGCAACGTGTGTCCATGGGTGATTTCCGGGTTCGGAGAATGGACGAAAAACGCTGGTGCGGCCTCACTGCCGCACCAGCACGACGCGGCGGTTGTTCTGGCGCCCTTCCGGCGTATCGTTGGAGCCGGCGGGCTCGCTCTGCCCCTTGCCTGCCGCTTGCAGCCGCGCGGCATCGATCCCCTGGCCGACCAGGTGCGCCCTGACGGCGGCGGCACGCTTCTCCGAGAGCGCCTGGTTCGACGCGGCCTGGCCGACGTTGTCGGTGTGGCCCTCGATCATCAGCCGGAGCGAGCCGTGCTCCTTGAGCATGCCGGTAATCTCCTTCAGCGTGGGCGTGCTTTCCGGGCGGATCCGGTCGCTGCCGGTGTCGAACAGGATTCCCTGCGTGGACACCCGCCCGTCGGCCTGCAGCGCGTCGTAGAGCGAGGTCCCACCGGCGGCGATGCGGAGGTTGCCGATCAACAACGGCTTTTCCGCCGAAGTCCCCGACGGCAGGTCGAAGCGGATGCGGTTGCTGCGTGGAAAGTCCGCGGATGGCAGGTTGGAGATCCGGTTCTCGTCCAGGAACACTTTCATGTATCTGCCGTCGGCCATGATGCTGACGCGCATCATCTTCTCGCGGGGAACGATCTCGGCGGCGGATTTTCCGGCCGCGGGGTTTACGGTGAGGTTGCCGGTCACCAGGCCGGACTCTTTATTAAAGGCGAAAAAAGCGCGAGTGTGCTCTTCCGGCTTACGTTGTGAGTCGACCCCGTATACGAAGGTGGGCCAGAACGAGGGATCGAAAAGATCGAACTCGACGGTGAAGCGCTCCGGCAGCACCTCCGGCAGGATCACGTCGAAGGAGCCCTCCGCCGTGCTGCGCAGGTAGCGCCTGCCCTGCCACTCGACGATCTCCATATTGCCGCCGCGCAGCTCCAGCCGCTGGGGGAAGTTGCCCACGCGGTCCCGGCTGAAGTCTTCCGCGAAGAGCGCGCGGTCGCCGGTCACGAAATCGAAGTTGGCCCAGGCGCCCTCACCCGCTCGCTGGCCGGCTGCCGGCGCGGGGCTCGCGCCCCCGGCAACCGCGTTGCCCCCCGCATCGGTGACCACCACCTGCCGTCCCTCCCTGCCCGCCTTTTCGATGCAGGCGGCGTCGGTGACCACGCAGGTGATCGCGTTCTCGGTCCCGTCCAGCGCCTTCTCCATCGCCTGATCGGCGCGCTTCTCGATGCGCTGCTCTACCTTTTCCTTGGCGCGCTCGCGGAGTCGTTTGCCGACCTGCGCATCGGCGCCTTCCGGCAGGGCGAAGAGGGTACAAAGCACCACTGCGACCACTGCTAAATGACGTTGGAAAATCATCTCGATCCTCCTGCGGTTACGGAAACGGGGGCTGCGTACCGACACTTATTCTACAAGGCGGGAATTCCGGCTCGCGACCGTCATGCGAGTGGATTCGCGGTTTCTGGCGATCCCGAGAGTGTAGCATTATTTTGACTGAAATGCGGGTCACGCCGCTGGAACCGCCGGAGCGTGGGTTCCGATTTGGAAGGCGGGAAAACCGTGGCGATCCCATCACCACCCACACCTCGACAGCCGCGGCCTCGCGGCGTCTCCCCCCCCACCGTTCTCGATGGAGTCTCCGTATGTCCGTGGTGCCGAACAACGCGGGTGAGCGTGCAGCGGCCGCGGCCTCCCCGGACCTGAGCCCGGGTGAGTTCGACCGGCTCTTCGCGCTTTTCTACGACGAGCTGCGCGAGATCGCGCGGCGGCATCTTCGGCGTGAGCGAGCCGGCCACACGCTCGTCACCACCGCGCTCGTGCACGAAGCCTATTTGAAACTTTCGGAGCGTCCGGAGATCGAATGGAGGGAACCGGTGCGGTTTCGCGCCTTCGTATCCAAGGCGATGCGCCACGTGCTGATCGACCATGCCCGCGGACGTGGCACCCGGAAGCGCGGTGGCGAAGTGATCCACGTGACGCTGCAACCCGGGTCGGTCGCGTCCGAGCAGCAGTCGGTCGATCTGATCGAACTCGACGAGGCGCTTTCGCAGCTCGCCAGCCACGATCCGCGCCTGGAGCGGGTGGTGGAGTGCCGCTTCTTCGGCGGGCTGAGTACCGGGGAAACGGCGGAAGTGCTGGGTGTCTCGTCCAGTACGGTGGAGCGAGACTGGACGCGCGCCAAGGCGTATCTCTACCACCTGCTGCGGGACGGCCCTCAGGCGGATTAGCCGTACACTCGGAGGGATCGCCCTTCGACCGGCCCCCGCAACCAACGCTTCGCGAGGCTGTGCGCATGACCACGGGAAAGGTGGTGCTGGATCGGTGGCGCGAGGTCAACGCGCTTTTCGACGCCGCGCTGGACCGCGCACCGAGCGCCCGCGCTGCCTTTTTGCGGGAGGCGTGCGGCGGCGATGAGGATCTTCTTCGGCTCGCGTCCGAGTTGGTGGCTTCAGTCGAGACCGCTCCGGATTTCCTCGAAGACCCCGCCCTCCTCGTCACCCTCGCTGATGAACTCGATTGCGACGCGGAGGACGTCGGCAGGCGAGTCGGCGCCTATCGGCTCCTCGCACCGATCGGACGCGGCGGCACCGGCACCGTGTACGCGGCGGAGCGCGTAGGTGGAGACTTCGAGCAGCGGCTGGCCGTCAAGATCCTGCGTCGCGGGCTGGACACGGCGGATGTGCTCGAGCGTTTCCGCGCGGAGCGGCGAATCCTCGCGTCGCTCAGCCATCCGAACATCGCACGCCTCTACGACGGCGGAGCGACTGACGACGGCCGGCCGTACCTCATCATGGAACTCGTCGAGGGTGAGCCCATCACAGAATACTGCGACTCGCGGCGTCTCGGTATCGGCGAGCGTCTCCGCCTGTTCGCTACCGTCTGCCGCGCGGTCCAGCACGCTCACCGCAAACTGATCGTCCATCGCGACATCAAGCCGTCCAACATCCTGGTGACCGGCGACGGAACGCCCAAGCTCCTGGACTTCGGCATCGCCAAGCTGCTGCACGCCGATCCGGCGCTCCGCGACACGCCGCTGACGCGGACCGGCCTCCGCCCGATGACGCCGGCCTACGCGAGCCCCGAGCAGGTGCGCGGCGACCCGATCACCACCGCCGTGGACGTGTACCAGCTCGGGCTGCTGCTCTATGAGTTGGTGAGCGGACGGCGGCCGTACCGGATCGAGAGCCGCTCCCCGCAGGCGTTCGAGACGGCGGTCCGCGAGCAGGATCCGGAGCGCCCCAGTCAGGCGCTTCGACGGAGGGGAGAGGCGGGAGAGGCGGGGCCCGGCGGCGACATCGTGGCGGTGATCGCAACCCGCCGCGGGACCGACCCCCGCCGCTTACGCGCGCGGCTCTCCGGCGACATCGATACCATCGTCGCCAAGGCCCTGCGGAGCGAGCCGGAACAGCGCTACGCGTCCGCGGCGGATCTGGCCGAGGATGTGGAGCGGCACCTCGATCGCCGGCCGGTTGCCGCCCGACCCGCTACGTGGGGCTACCGCGCGAAAAAGCTGATCAGACGGCGCCCGGGCACGGTGGCGGCGGGGATGCTGATCTCTCTGGCCGGAATCGGCTACTCGGCTACCCTGCAACTACACGCGCAGGCGTTGGAGCGGGAGCGCGACCGCGCGCGGGTCGAGGCGGAAAAGGCTCGCCAGGTCGCCGGCTTCATGCGGGAGGTTTTCACGTTTTCGGGCCCCAACGTCACCAAGGGCGGGATGGTGACCGCCCGTGAGTTGCTCGATGAAGCCGCTCGTCGGCTCGAGGTCCGCCTCGTGGAGCAGCCGCCGGTCAGGGCGTCGCTGCTCTCGGCTATCGCGAGAGTGTACCAGGAGTACGGGGTGAACGAGCGCGCGCTCGCGCTGTACACGGATGCTGTATCCGCGCGCCGCCTGGTCGCAACGGAGCACGCCGCCGACCATGCGGACGACCTGAGAGCGATCGCATTCCTGCTCCAACGGAGCGATCCCGCGCGCAGCGACTCCCTGTATCGCGAAGCGCTCACGCTGGCCGAACGCCACGCGGGTCCATCCCACCAGGTCGTCGGGCGAATCCTGACAGACTATGGCCATTCCCTCAGCTTCCGCGGCGTCGTTCCGAACGAAGAGGTGAGGGCGATGTACCGGCGCGCTATCCGGATCTTCCGCGAATCGACGGACGATGTGCGCGAGAACCTGGCGCACGTGCTCGTCATCTCTGCGTATGGCTCCGAAGCCAATCCCTTGTTGCTCGACGGCGAGAGTGGACCGGACCGTATGCGCGAGGCGCTCGAGCTGCGCATAGCACTGCTCGGCGAGGAGAGCATCGAGGTGGCGGGGAGCCTGAGCGACCTCGCGCTCGCAGTCGAACCGGACGACTCGGAGGAGAGCGTCCGGCTACTGCGCCGCGCCGTCGAGATCATGGACAAACTCGTCCAGAAGCGACACCCGCAGGCCCTTGGAATGCTCAGCAACCTCGCCGCCGTCCACCGGGACCGTGGCGAACTGGACCTCGCGGAGCCGATCTTCCGTGAAACCATCGCTCTCTACGACCAGGTGGACCCGAACTCCTCGTCCAAAGCCTACCCGCTTTCCCACCTCGGCGGAATCTTGAACACTCTCGGCAGAGGTGCCGAGGCCGAGCCGTTACTCGTCGAGTCACTCGAGCGGTTCCGGACGATGCAACTGGGTCCGGAGGACATTCGCATACTGAAAACTAGCTCGCACCTGGCCACTTCGATGTTCCTGCACGGAAGGTTTGGCGATGCCGAACGTGTGCTGCTCGGCATCGATCGCCGCGCCCGTTCCGCGGGCGGTCCTCCGGGAACACAGTTCGTGCTTGAAGCGCTCGTGGAGCTATACGACGCGTGGGGCAGAACGGGAGACGCGGACCGCTATCGGGCTGAGCTGGAAATGCATATGGCTCGGTGATGGCGAGCGTGGCCGGGGCGCTCCGTGCCGCGGGGGATCTGAAAGCGGCGCAGGCACATGCCGCGTGGCCGCGCCGCGGACAGGGTTCTACCCAAAACCATCCGGGGGCGAAGTCCGTATCTTCCGGACCCCGCCCCCGGCGCCGCCTCCTGGGAAGGAGACGGGTTGAAGGATGGTGCGTGCGAAGCAGCCGGTCTAACTCACCGCAGCTTCCAGAAGTCGTTCATCCGCATAGGCACTAGGGCGGCGGTCGAGCCCGGCACCGGCGCTTCATCGATCACCCGCACCGTTGCAGTGCCGCGGATCCGCTTGCCGTCCCTCAGGCTGCCGAGCAGTACCAACTCCGTGGTTGCCAAGCCGAGCGCGTCCGCGTCCACCAGCGCGCAGACGCAGAAGCCGACCACCAGGTCCGGGCGGCCGTCACCGTTCACGTCGCGCATCATCGAGAGCGTCCGTCCGTTCGCGTCGGTGCTGATGGGGAGGTCGTTACCCTGCCCGTCCCCCAGCGTCAGTCCGGCGGCGTTCACGCTACCCGCGTCGAAATCACCCGTGCTGAGAATGGAGACGAGCAGCAGGCCCTCGTCGCGCTTGGTGGCGAGATTGATGGTGGCCGGGTTGATCCGGACGTTGACCGTCAGCGTATCCGGGTCGGGATCCGGCTCCCGCACCTGGATGGTGATGGGGCACAGCGTCTGCGCTCCCGCCGGATCCGTGGCGGTAAACGTAACGAGGCGCGGCCCGGTGGTTGGAGGCGTCCAACTGAACTGCGTGCTCGCCGGGTTCGCGGCCGGCCCCGGCGAGAAGGTTGCGCCGGCGGGAATCCCCGAGCCGACCAGCGTAACCACGTCACCCGCGTCCGGATCCGAAGCGGCCACGGTGAAGCTGAGTGGCTGGTTCACGGTCGTGGAAACCGATCCACTGCAGAACGTGGGTGAAGTGAAAAGAGGCGGGGTGTTGCCGGGAGTGGTCTCCACCAGGTTGATCAGGTAGTCTACCCCAACGAAACCCTTGACACTCCCGTCCGGGTTCAGCTCCTCGATCGTGATGTTCGACCAGTACAGTCCCAGGTCTCTTCCGTCCGTATTCCAGCTTACCACGCCGGTACCCGGGTCGATGCTCATCAGGGCTGGCTGAGCGCCAAAGAGTCCGGTTGCCGCCACGCTTGTCAGCGACCAGCGGAGCGGATCGCCGTCGGCGTCATTGGCGGGCACGCCCCAGGTCTGCACGCCGCCGCGCACCACGTTGCGGATCGGCGGCAGGTTCGAGACGGGCGACCGGTTGCCGGTGCCCGGGGTCACGATCGTTTGGACGCCGTATGTGTCTCCGACGTTGCGCAACCCGCTGATGCGGCAGCAATCGTAGTTGTTCGCCACGAACGGTCCGTTGGTGGAATACGAGTGGATGATGTTCGGCGTGCCGGTGTTCGGGTCGAGCGCGACGACGAAGATCCAGTCCTGCGCCGCGACCGGCGACGGGTTCATCGAGGTCACCAGGAAGTGGAGCCGGCCGGTCTCCTGGCCGTCGCCAAAGCGCAGTGGCGAGCCTAGGGGGGCGATCGTTTCCAGGATGATGTCACCCGTACCCGCGCGGCCGTTCGGGCCCGTGCATGGGGTGGTTGCGAACGAACTCCCCGTCCATGTATAGCACGTGCTGTAGCCCCGACGGAACGCGGCCTGATAGGTGAACTCCACGGCGAAACTGCCGATGTCCGGCCGCGGTACCCAGGTGATGTGCGAGTACCGGCCGTGGCTGTGGTGACCGTCGCCGTGAGCGGAGGGGGTGTCCGCCGGATTTATCGGCTCCGTTGGTTTGTCGGCGCAGCTGACCAGCAGTCCGGCGAGTAGCGGAGCCAGCAGCAATGCCGACCAGGATCTCCGCCAAGGGCCAGGGGGAGAACGGCGCGGGCACGAGCGTGTCATGATTTGCCTCCTTGAGTAGGGGTATTGCCGGCACCAGTGCCGGCGGAAACTCTCTTCGGCAGCCCGGCCATCTCATTCGAGACCCGTGACGTTGCGGACCGGCCTCGCGGCCGGGGTGCCCTTTCGGAGGGAACATTGGGGTGGTGCACGGAATCAACGTCGCCGCGGCAACCCGCATCATCCATCCACGCTGTAAGGCGTTTTTTTGCGCGGTTGCCCGTCACGGACATTCATCGGCGGCCCGCGAGCGCCCGGTGTGAGATGCCGACTGACCGCGCACCGCCAGCGCCCGAAGCCATAAACTTCCCCCGGCGGCCGCCTTGTGCTTGCGGGGCCGGACACATCGGAGTTAAATTTAGATGCTACCCGGTGGCGGTCAGATGCGCACCCACGTACTAAGGTAAGACGCAAAACCTTGGCGAATCCCGCCACCGTGCGTGCCGTACCTCATCCCCGGCAGCGTTCCGCTGGATGCGGGCGGCGGCGAAGCCCGCCCTGCCACCTCACAGTCCCGACCATTCTGCCTGCCCATGCCGGTTCACCGCGGAGACGGCTTTGCAGCACATCACGACAACCCCGCGCAACTCGAGCGGCTGCTTGCGGCGCACGCGGACGGTGAGGCGGGCGCGTTCGACGAGCTTTTCTCGCTGATCTACCGCGACCTGCACCAGATCGCGCGAAACCATCTGCGCAACGAGCGGGACGACCACACGCTGAACACCACCGCACTCGTCCACGAAGCGTACGTCAAGCTCTCGCCGCGCCAGGGAGAGGAATGGCGGAATCGGGCGCAGTTTTTCGCCATCGCTTCTACGGCGATGCGCCGCATCCTGGTCGATTACGCGCGCCGGCGCGCCGCGGGGAAGCGGGGTGGCGAGGGAGCCCACGTGACGCTGCACACGGGGATGGGTGCGAGGGAGGAGCAGACGACCGAGCTGCTGGCGCTGAACGAAGCGCTAAGCCGGCTCGCCGAGCATGATCCGCGGCTGGAGAAGGTCGTGGAGTGCCGCTTCTTCGGCGGGATGACCGCGGCGGAGACGGCGGCCGCGCTCGACTTATCCACGCGCACCGTGGAACGCGACTGGGTGCGGGCGAAGACGTACCTCTACCACTTGCTGCACCCCGACGCCGCCAGGACCTGAACGGGAAGGAGCCGACCGTGGAGCGTAGCCCCCTGCTGAACCGCTGGAGTGAGGTCGACGCCGTTTTCTGCGCGCTGCTGGATGTACCCGCGGCAGAGCGGACGGGCTATCTCGCCGCCTGCTGCGAGGGTGATCCGGAGCTGCGCTCCGCCGTCGAGTCGCTGCTGACGGCGAGCGAGGCGGCGGACGGGTTCCTCGAGTCGGGTGGCCAGACGCCCTTCGGCCCAACGCTCGGCGACCTCGCCGCGGTGATCGAGGCCGAGGCTGATGAGGGCGGCGAGGGTGTGCTGCCGGAGGGGGGCCGGATCGGCTCGTACCGGCTGGTGCGGGAGCTCGGCCGCGGCGGCAGCGGCACGGTGTACCTGGCCGAGCGGGTGGACGGCGAGTTCGAGCAGCGGGTTGCCATCAAGCTGCTGCGTCGCGGGCTGGATACGGACGACATCCTGGCGCGCTTCCGCGCCGAGCGGCAGATCCTCGCCTCGCTGAACCACCCCCACATCGCACGTCTCTTCGACGGCGGCGCCACTGGGGAGGGCCGTCCTTACCTCGTCATGGAGCTGGTCGAGGGGTGGCCGATCACCGAGTACTGCGATGCGCGCCGCTGCACGATCGAGGAGCGTCTGCGGCTCTTCATGCAGGTCGCGCGCGCCGTGCAGCACGCGCACCTCAACCTGATCGTCCACCGCGACATCAAGCCCTCGAACATCCTGGTGACCGAGGACGGCACGCCGAAGCTGCTCGACTTCGGGATCGCCAAGCTGCTCGACGACTCGCTCGGCCCGGACCGCAGCCCGCACACACGGCCCGGGTTGCGGCTGATGACGCCGGAGTACGCCAGTCCCGAGCAGGTGCGTGGCGAGCCGGTGACCACGGCGAGCGACGCGTACCAGCTCGGCATGCTGCTCTACCGGCTGCTCGCCGGACGGCGGCCGTACCGGCTGCGCGGGCGTGCGCCGGCCGAAATCGAGCGGGCGTTCCGCGAGCAGGAGCCGATGCCCTCCAGCGTGGCGCTGGTCCGTGAGCCGGGGGCTGAGGCGCGTGGTGAGGTCGCGCCGGAAGAACTCGCCCGCCTGCGACGTACCGATGCGCGACGGCTTCGTGCCCGGCTCCGGGGCGACCTGGACACCATCCTCCTCAGGGCGGTGCAAAAGGAGCCGGAGCGGCGCTACGCTTCCGCGGGCGCGCTCGCGGACGACGTCGAGCGGTACCTGAGCGGCCGGCCGGTGGCCGCACGCCCGGACACCCGGCTATACCGGGCCCAAAAATTCGTGGGGCGAAGGCCGGGGGTGGTCGCAGCCGGACTTGTGGTGCTCCTGTCTGCGGGTGCATACACGGGCACGCTGCAGGCGCATGCCGATCGTCTCGAGGCCGAGCGCAATGTCGCACGGCAGGAGCGGGCGCGAGCGGAGAGCGAGCGGGACGGGGCGGAATCAGAACGCTCCCGAGCCGAAGCGGCGCAAGCCGTTGCCGAGGGTGAGCGCAATCGTGCTCGCTCGGAGTTCGAGCGTGCCGAGTTAGAAGCCGGACGTGCGCGGGACGCTCAGCAATCCGCCGAGAGCGCGCGGGCCGGGACCGAGGCAGAGCGGAACCGCGCTGAGACCGCACTTCGGGATGCCCTCATTCAGACTGGAAGAGCGGAGCAGGCGACGACGTTTCTAGCGAGCTTGTTCCGCGCGGCGCAGCCGGGAAGCGAGGCACGTGGGGATACGGTATCGGCGCGTACACTGCTGGTCCGTGGGGCTGAGCGCGTGCGTGCGGAGCTCGCGGATCAGCCGGAGATCGCCGTTGAGCTGCTCTGGACAATTGGCGAGGTGCAGAACGATCTGGGGATGCGCGATGAGGCGCGGGACCTGCTCGGCGGGGTGATCGCTACGAGCCGCCGTCTCCACGGCTCTGACCACGCGATCGTCGCGGCCAATCTCGCACGGCTCGGAAGGATTTACCTGGGGCGGCGTGGCTTCCGCGAAGCAGAAGTTCATCTGGAAGAGGCCGTTAGTATCCTCCGGCAGCAGCAGACGGGAGATCCGCTGGTGCTTGCGGGCGTGCTGACGGAGCTGGCCGCGGCGCATCGTGAGAACGGCAATACGGAACGGGCCGAGTCTACGCTTCGGGAAGCGCTCGAGGTGTACCGCGCCCGCGTTCCCGAAAACCACATCAGGGTGTGGAGGGCAAAGGCCACTCTCGCCCGGGTGCTTCGCTCTCTCGACCGCTGGGACGACGCTGAGCGCCTCTACCGGGAGCTGCTGACAGCTGCGTCCGTCGTTCCGGATGCGACCGCGACAGATCTAGCGGGCGTGCGGAACGACCTGGCCTATCTGTTGCGGATGAAGGAGGAGTATCCGGAGGCGGAACGCCTCTATCGCGAGTCGCTGATCGGGACCCGGCAGGGACTCGGCCCTGCCCACCGATCCGGACAGGTAGTTGCGGGGAACCTGGCGAGCGTGCTGGAGCTGCAGGGAAAGCTTGCGGAGGCGGAGGCGTTGCTCCTCCAAGAGGTCGAGTTGCACCGGGCGCATTTTCCGGAGAATCATTGGCGCATCGGTCATTCAATCGGCACCCTCGCGGGATTTTTCCGTGCGAGCGGCCAGCCTGGCGCCGCGGAGTCGTGGAGCCGGCGGCAGGTCGGCATCTACGAAGCGTCGCTTGGCGCGGATCACGCCTGGACGTTGAGAGCCCGCTCCAATCTGGCTCATTCCCTGACCCGCCTCGACCGTACGGCCGAGGCGGAAGAACACCTGCTCGCGGTGCATGAAACGCTGCAAAAAGCGGAGATGACGGCGCAGATGCGAGAAGCCGGGAAGGCAACGCTGGAGGGCCTCGTGGACCTCTACACTAAGCTTGGCAATGCTGAACAAGCGTCGCGCTATCGATTGTTGCTGGATGCTACTGACCGTAGCGGCTCCCCGTAAGACTCAGGATTCCTCCACCCGCCGCACCACCGCCTCCCACAGCTCGCCCAGCCCCAGGCGTGCCGCTTCGCGCGTGACGTACGCATGGTCGATCTGCTCGGGCGAGATCTGCAGCATCGCGGCGATGTCGCGCAGGTGCTTGTCGGAGCCGCCCATGGCGCAGAATTGCAGCTTCTTCAGGATCAGCTCTTCCGGTGGAGAGAAGCGTGCGCTCCGGTCCGGCAGTGCCGGAAGAATGCGGGCGCGCTTCACCTGACGCTCCTCGATTTCGTCGGCGGGAACGTAGATGTCGAGCTTGAACCCGGACGCGGGGTGGATGATATTGAACAGTCCGCCGGTCCGGACCACCGAGCGAGCGTGGGCTTCGTCGAGGTAGAAGTCAGGTGCGGGGAAACTCAGCCGTAATCGCGGTACGTCCTTCGGCTTCAGCTCCACGACCAGGTCGATATCCCGTGTCGAACGCGGCTCACCGTATGCCATGGATCCGATGGACCCGACGATTGCATATGGGATGGCGAGCTGCTCGAACGCGTCGATCAGATACCGGAGAAGATCACTCTGGCTTTCCAAGCATCCTCCGGGCTACGGTCGCCTCGACCTGCTCCGCACTCCACGCGGGGTGCAATCCCGTGAAGCGCGCTCGAAGCATGCCGCGAACGAACTCCGTGGACCGGAACCCCGCCGCGAGGCGCTCGGCGGAGCTCATCCGCCGGTACACCTCCACCTGCAGCGGGTGCGGCAGCTCGATGCGCGTAATCTCCTCGCTCACAGGTGGATCATCCTTCCATCCACCCCGAGCGCGGCCTCCTTGACGGCCTCCGGCAGCGTCGGGTGCGCGTGGACGCTGCGCGCGATGTCCTCCGCACTGGCCTGGAACTCGATCGCCAGCGCCAGCTCCGCAATCAGGTCCGAGGCGCGCGGCCCCAGGATATGCGCGCCCAGCATGCGATCCGTCTTCGCGTCCGCGATGATCTTCACCATCCCGTCGGTGTCGCCCATCGCTTTGGCGCGGCCGTTCGCCATGAAGGGGAACTTACCGACCTTGAACTCGCGGCCGTTCGCCTTCGCCTCCTCCTCCGTCATCCCGACAGACGCGATCTCCGGCCAGGTGTAGACGACGTTGGCGACGGCGGCGTAGTTTACGTGGCCAGGCTTGCCGGCGATGGTCTCGACCGCGGCGACGCCCTCCTCCTCCGCCTTGTGCGCGAGCATCCGCCCGCCGATCGCGTCGCCGAACGCGTAGACGTTGCCGACTCCGGTGTGGTAGCGCTCGTCCACCTGGATCACGCCACGCTCCATCCGGATACCCGCCTCCTCAAAGCCCATCCCCTCAGTATACGCGCGGCGCCCGACGGAAACCAGCACGTAGTCCGCTTCGAGTGGGTCGGCACCCTCGATCGTTACGGTGGCCTTGTCGCCCTTCCGCTCCGCGCCGGTCACCCGTGTGCCGGTGCGGATGTCGAATCCCTGTTTGCGGAAGATGCGGTCGGCCTGCTTGACAATCTCCGCGTCCATCCCCGGCAGGATTGTAGGTGCCATCTCCAGCACCGTGACCTTGGCACCGAGTCGCAGCCACACGCTGCCCAGCTCCAGGCCGATCACCCCGCCGCCGACGACCACGAGATGCTCGGGCACCTCGGGGATCGAGAGCGCGCCGGTGGAGTCGATGATCCGCTCGTGGTCGTACTTCAGAAACGGCAGCTCCAGGGGTACCGAGCCGGTCGCGAGCAGGATGTGCTTCGCCTCCAGCGTCTGCTTGCCGTCCTCGCCCTCCACCTCCACCCGGTCCGCGGCCGCGAGCCGGCCGAAGCCGCGCACCCAGACGATCCTGTTCTTCTTAAAGAGCCCCTCGACCCCCTTCGTCAGACCGGTGACCACGCCGTCCTTGCGTTTGAGCATGGCGCCGATGTCGATCGACAGACCCTTGACGCCGATGCCGTGCGACTCCGCCTTATGCTGGATCTGGTCGAACAGCTCCGAGGAATCGAGCAGCGCTTTCGAGGGGATGCAGCCCACGCGCAGGCAGGTGCCGCCGAGCGCGCTCTCCTTCTCCACGCACGCGACCTTCATCCCGAGCTGTGCGGCGCGGATCGCCGCGACGTAGCCGCCGGGGCCGCCGCCGAGAACTACCAGATCAAAGGTATCCGTATCAGCCATGTTTTCAGCGTCCGAGCCAGAGGCGGAGAGAGTCGTTCAGCTGCTGGGCGTCCGAGGGTGCAAGCTGGCCCAGGCGCTTGATCATCAACGAGGATTCGAGCGTTCCGATTCCGCGCTTCACGGCGCTAGGCATTCGTAGACCCGCTGCCATGTGGTCAGCAACAACGAACTCGCCCGCCAGCAGAGGAGTGAGTTTGCTGGTGAGAGGGACGACAAAGAGATCCGAGGAAGCATGTCGCGTGCTCACCACCACCACTGGCCGCACCTTGGCACGCGACAGATCCGAGAATGGGTACCGAACCGAGACGACGTCATTCCTCGAGAAGTTCGCCATGCGCGTCATCTTCCGGGTTGTCCCAAATCTTGGCGAACGCCTGCTCCGTCACTTGAGTCCAAAACATCCGGTCGTCGTCAGGTAGAAGCGTGACCAGGACGTGTGCACCTTCAGGCATCTCGACGTTCTCGACGATCGTGATCTTCCCATCACGGACCACCCCCTGCACCGTCGTCATCATAATCTTACCCCTCCAACAACATGGTTTCCGGGTCTTCCAGCATCCCCTTGATCGCCACGAGGAAGCGAACCGCCTCGCTGCCGTCGACAATGCGGTGGTCGTAGGTCAGCGCGACGTACATGATCGGGCGGATCGCGATCTCGCCGTCGATCACCACGGCACGCTCCACGATGTTGTGCATGCCGAGGATGCCCACCTGCGGCGGGTTCAGGATCGGCGTGGACAGCATCGAGCCGAAGATGCCGCCGTTGGTGATGGTGAAGGTGCCGCCCTGCAGGTCCTGGAGCGTGAGCTTGCCGTCGCGCGCGCGGGTGCCGAGCTCGGAGATGGAGCGCTCCATCTCGGCGAAGCTGAGGCGGTCCGCGTCGCGCACAACCGGAACGACGAGTCCCTCCTCCGCTCCAACGGCGATGCCGATGTCGTAGTGCTGCTTGAGCACGATTTCGTCGCCCTGGATCTCGGCGTTCAGGCGGGGGAACTGCCGGAGCGCGCCGATCACGGCCTTGGCGAAGAAGGACATGAAGCCCAGCTTGATGCCGTGCTTCTTCACGAACGCGTCCTGCCGGCGCTTGCGGATCTCCATCACGCGGGACAGATCGACCTCGTTGAAGGTGGTCAGGCTCGCGGTGGTCTGCTGCGCCTCGACCAGCCGCCGCGCGATGGTCTTCCGACGGCGCGACATCCGCTCCCGCGTCTGGCGTCCGTTGGATGACGCGGTTGGAGCCGGTGCGGGAGGGGCAGAGCGCGGCGCCGGTGGTGGGGCGGCGGCCTTGGAAGCGGAAGCCGTCCGGGCTGTTCCCTCTTCCCTCTTCTTCGCCTGCGGCTCAGTGGCATCCGCGGCTACGCCGCTCCGGTTCCCTCTTCCGTCTTCCCTGGCCCTGAGCACATCCTCCTTGATGATCCGCCCGTTGGGGCCGGAACCGCGGATATCGCCGAGATCGATCCCGTGCTCGGCGGCCAGCGCGCGCACGGCCGGCGACGTTTGCGCGTCTCCGGTCTGCGTGTCAGCGGTAGCGCCGGCGGCGGCTTCCTCCTTCTCCTCGTATCGGACGCTCGCGGTCTGCCCCGCCTCGTCCTCCGGGGTCGCACCGTCGGCGGCCTCGAGCATGCCGAGCAGCTCGTCTACGCCTACGGTATCGCCCTCCTGCTTCTCGATACGGCCGAGCACTCCGTCCTTCTGGGCCGCGACCTCGACGGTGATCTTGTCGGTTTCAAGCTCGACCAGCACCTCGTCGCGAGAGACGGCCTCTCCTTCCTTCTTGGTCCACCGCCCCACGGTGGCCTCGACGACGGATTCACCCAGCGGTGGGACTCGGATCTCGACCGGCATATACGCTTCGCTCCCCTGTTGTATGATGTAATTGGTTGTATGATAAAAGGCCGTTACGCCCGCTTGCGCTTCTGTGCCGTAGCCGCGGCGCCCGTCCAGGCGGCGGTCACGATGCGGTCCTGCTCCATCTTGTGGCGCTCGGCCGTACCCTCGGCGGGGCTGGCGCGCTCGGGCCGGCCTTCGTAGCGAAGCTCCACGCCGTCGGGCACGAGGCGAGCCAGGCGCGGCTCCATGTAGCTCCATGCACCCATGTTCCGCGGCTCCTCCTGCACCCAGACGATCTCCCGCAGGGCGGGGAAGGAGGCGACCAGCGCCTTCAACTCCTCCTCGGGAAGCGGGTACAGCTCCTCCACGCGCCCGAGCGCGACGTTCTCTGTCTCCTCGCGTGCATCGCTGGCGACCAGGTCCACATAAACCTTTCCGCTGCACAGGAGCAGACGCGTGATCGCGTCGGCGCGGTTCTCGGCGTTCTCGTCGCCGAGGACGGGCTGGAACCTGCCCGCGGAGAGCTGCCCGATATGCGACGCGGCGAGCGGGTGGCGCAACAGCGACTTCGGGCTCATCACCACCAGCGGGCGAGCATCGTTCTCCAGCAGTGCGGCCTGGCGGCGGAGCAGGTGGAAGTACTGCGCCGAGGTGGTGCAGTTGGCCACGCGCATGTTGTTCTCCGCCGCCAATTGGAGGAAGCGCTCCAGCCGCGCGCTGGAGTGCTCCGGCCCCTGCCCCTCGTACCCGTGGGGGAGCAGGAGAACCAGGCCGGAGGTCTGCCCCCACTTCTGGTACGACGCGGACAGGTACTGGTCGATCAGTACCTGCGCGCCATTGATGAAGTCACCGAACTGCGCTTCCCAGAGCACCAGCGCCTGTGGGTCGTATACGCTGTAGCCGTATTCGAATCCCACGATCGCCATCTCGGAAAGCGGCGAATTGACGACTTCGATAGAGGCCCGCGCGGAGGGCAGGTTCGCCAGCACGTTGAACGTCTCGCCGGTCTCCGCGTCGTGGAGAACGAGGTGGCGATGGCTGAACGTGCCACGCTCTACGTCCTGCCCCGTCATCCGCACGGGGACGCCGTCGCTGAGCAACGAGGCGAAGGCGAGGGACTCGGCGTGGCCCCAGTCGATGCCGCCCCCGGGCCCGAGCGCGCCGCGGCGCCGCTCCAGCAACTTCTCGAGCCGCGGGTTGGGCGTGAAGCCCTCGGGCCGCTGCAGCAGGGCTTCGTTCAACTCGCGCAGCCGCTCGGCGTCCACCGCGGTGTCGGCTTCGCCCGCGGCGTGCTGCGGACGCGCGGGCAGCTGAACCGGGGACGGCGGGGAGCTCCCCGATAACGAGGCCTGCACTTCCGCCATCCGGTCGAGCGTCGCCTGCAGCATCGCGTCGGCGTCTTCCCGCGTGATCACCCCGTTCTCCACGAGCCGCGCGGCCAGCCGCTCGCGCGCCGTGGGGTGCTCGCGGATGGCGCCGTACATACGCGGCTGGGTGAAGAGCGGCTCGTCTCCCTCGTTGTGCCCCCAGCGGCGGTAGCCGACCAGGTCGACCACGAAGTCCTTTTGGAACTGCTCGCGGTAGGCGTGCGCCATCCGGGCCACGCCCAGGCAGGCTTCCGCGTCGTCGGCGTTGACGTGCACGACCGGGACCTCGAAGCCTTTGGCGAGATCGCTGGAGTAGCGCGTCGAGCGGCCCTGCTCCGGACTGGTGGTGAAGCCGACCTGGTTGTTGGCGATGAGGTGGATCGTCCCGCCGATCGTATAGCCCGGCAGGCCCGACATATTGAGGGTCTCCGCCACTACACCCTGGCCCGGGAAGGCGGCATCGCCATGCACCAGAACCGCGATCGCGCTACGGTAGTCTACCGCGGGCGGGCCCGCCGTATCGGTGGAGTCCTGCGCGGCACGCGTCATCCCGATGACCACCGGGTTGACGAACTCGAGATGGCTGGGGTTCGGCGAGAGCGTGAGCGCGATCTCACGCTCGCCGAACCGCCGTGTCGTACGCCACCCCATGTGGTATTTCACGTCGCCGGAGGGGACATCCGAGTTCGTGCCCTCCGCCGCGGGCGATTTCACGGCGCCCTGAAAGCCCACGATGATCTTCTCGTACGGCTTCTCCAGGACGTGCGCGAGCACGTTGAGCCGACCGCGGTGCGCCATCCCGATGATCATGTCGCCCGCGCCGGTATCTGCCGCACACGCTGCGATCTCGTCCATGATGGGAACCATCATGTCGGTCCCCTCGATGGAGAAGCGCTTCTGACCGAAGAAGGCGCGGTGGAGGTACTTCTCGAATCCTTCCACCTGCGAAAGCCGTTGGAGGAGCGCCCGCTCCCGCTCACCATCCAGCGGCGCGCTGAACTGCCGGGATTCCACCGCCTCGCGGAGCCAGGCACGCTCCTCGGCACTCGGGATATGGCTGAACTCGTAGCCGACGGTGCCGGAATAGATGTCGCGCAGCCGCGCAATCGCATCCGCAGCGTTGCTCACGCCGTCCGCGGCGGCCGGCCCTCGCACCACCTGCGGGGGAAGCGCATGCAGCTCCGATTCGGTGATGCCGTGGGCTTCGGGCTTCAGCGCCGGGTCCGGCTCCGTGACGTCGCCGAGCGGGTTTAGTCGTGCGGCGGTATGGCCTCGGCTGCGGATCGTGCGCGCCAGCTCGCGCCCGCCGAGCACGTGCTGGATGTCCACTCCCGCAGCGAGCCGGGCGCCCATTGCGGGAAGCGGACCGTCCGCGGCATCGTCCGGAAATGCCGGCGGCGTGTTCTCGAAGAACGCGCGCCAACTGGCCTCGACGGACTCGGGGTTCTCCAGGAAACGCTCGTAGAGCTCCAGAACGAACCCGGCGTTTGGGCCGTGAAATGTGCGAAGGTCAGCCATGGGATATTGTCAGCGTCAAGCTCGGGCGCACGTCCATGCGCCCGGCAGGTCATCGTACGAGAAAAAGCGAGCACATTCTAACCGCAAACCCGGCTCGCCGCTACCACGCCACGCCGCGCGCCGGAATCCACCGCCGGCAGCCGCCTTCCCTTCTTCCGCGGGCAGGATGCGGACCACGGTGTCCCGGAACAGTGCGCGCGACAGTGCGCGCGCCCGACTCGGAGAGGTGGATGGATGAACAAAGTTTCCTTCTTCAGGGTACGCGTGGAAACCTGTTTTGATGGTAGGATAATCGCAGTGTCGCGCGTAATTTGACCCTCCGCGCGCCCTGTGTAGATTACCCGCTCCCGCGGAGCGTGGAGGGAGACCTCCCGCGCCACGCGCCACTATCGTGCTTCCGCTCTTGATGACGGATACGCTGCCAGATTCACGCCACCCGTTTTTACATAGGATTCTCACCGCCGCGCTTTTCTGCGTGGCGGTTGTCGCGGGTGCGTGCGGAACGGCCGGCGTGGCGATGGCTCAGTCAGCTCGAGCCGCCGACTACGCCGGTCGCGAGGTGGGTGCGGTACGCTTCGCGGGCGATCTGCAGATCCCGGAAGACTCGCTGCGCGCGGTGACTGTGACCCGGCCCACCCGCTGCCAGCTCCTCTTTCTTCCCTTCTGCATCCCCGGTACCGGGATCGGACGCAACGAGTACCGGCTCGACCTGACCGAGCTGACGCGCGACGTTGCCCGGATTCAGCTTTACCACCGCGATCACGGGTTCTACGGTACGCGCGTGGTTCCCACGATCGATCCGATGGACCGGGATCGGGTGGAGGTGCGCTTCGCCATCGTGCCCGGCGATCGCGTCATTCTGCGCGAGTTGGTCATCGACGGAACGGAAGAGATCATCCCGCCCGAGGATCTGCTCCGGCAGATCCCCCTGCGTGCGGACGAGCCCTTCCGCCGGTCAGCGTTTCTTGCCTCGGCAGACACGATCCGCGCGCAGCTGCTGCGGCGCGGCTATGCGTACGCCGAGGTGCTGCGCAATTACGGGATCGATACCGTCGCGGACTTCGCCGAGGTGCAGTACGTCGCCATCCCCGGGCCGCTGGTCCGTGTAGATTCCGTGGTGGTGGCCGGCGCGAACCGGCTGGGCCCCGGAACTGTGCGGCGGCAGTTGACGTTCCGGGAGGACGATATCCTGCGCATCACCGACCTGAACCGCAGCCAGCGCAACCTGTACGGGCTGGGGATGGTCAACTTCGCCACCGTTGAGATCGCGCCGGATACGCTCCAGCTCATCCCGCAGGACAGCACGCGTGGGACGGTGCTGGTTCGCGTGGTCGAGGCGCCTCAGTACCTGGTGGATGCGAATGTCGGATACGGTACGGTAGACTGCCTGCGGACCGGAACACGGTGGACCAATCGGAACTTCATCGGGGGTGCCCGCCGGCTGGAGGTCTCCGGCTCCATCTCCCGTGTCGGCGTGGGCTGGCCCGCGGCGTGGGGGATGGAAAACGGCCTCTGCACGGCGCTTCAGGAGGACGAGTTCAGCGACACGATCAACTATCAGGTGGGTGCCGACTTCCAGCAGCCGCGCATCTTCGGTACGGAGAACCAGTTGGGGGTGGGAGTGCGTGCGCAGCGGCTCTCGGAGCTCGGTGCTTTCATGCGGCAGGCCGTGGGCGGCCAGGTGGCCGTCTCGCGCGATCTGGGCCGGTATACGCTGCTGACCACCACGGCGGACGTAGAGTGGGGGGTCACGAGGGCGAATCCGGCGAACCTGTGTCTCGCCGTCGATATCTGCGAACCGGAGCTCCAGCGGTTTCTGCAGCGGCCGCGCTGGTCCAACGCGCTCACGTTCAACACCGTTCATGACCGCACCGTTACGGACGGGTTCGTGGTTGGCGGCTTCGCGCTGCGCGGAGGTGTAGGCTGGGCGTCCCCGCTGCTGGGCTCCGATGACGACTACCTGAGGCTGTCGGGTGAGGCGACGACCTCCCGGGTGGTGAGCCCCGGCTGGGTGTTGGCGGGCCGTCTGTACGGGGGCACCTTCCTGCGCGGCACTCTCGATCCGCGCGCGGAGTTCATCCCGCCCGAGCGCCGCTTCTACGCCGGTGGGCCGAACACCGTGCGCGGCTTCCCCCGCAATGCACTCGGGCCGATCGTCTACGTGAACCGCCAACCGACGGCGGAATTCCCGCAGGGGCCCGCCGCGTCCGCCACCGGCGGCACGCAACTCGGTGTGGGGAGCGTAGAGCTTCGCGGCCCTTCGCCCGTGTTATCGCAATTTATGCGGCTGGGCTATTTCGTCGACGCCGGGCAGGTCTGGGCGCCGGAAGCGGACGTGACGGCCCCGATCCGCTTCACGCCCGGGCTCGGGCTCCGCTTCATCACCCCCGTGGGGCCGATCCGCGTAGATGCCGCATACAACCCGTACGGGCGAGAGGCGGGGCGGCTCTACGTCATCGACCCTGGTACGGGGAACCTCATCCTTCAGCCTGGCCTCTTCCAACCGGAGCGTGGCGGCTTCTGGAACCGGTTCCAGATCCACTTCGCGGTGGGGCAGGCGTTCTGATGTCCGGGTGGCGCGTCCGGCGGCGCAGAATCGGAGCGATCGTGGCCGGGCTCTTCTTCGGCCTGCTCTTCGTCGGGCTCGCTTTCTGGTTCTACACCCAGGCAGCGCGCGAGGGCGCGCTCCGGATCGCGTTTCAGCAGGCGCTGAATCTCCCGCCCACGGCGTTCCAGCTGGAGTCGATCTCGGAAGGGCGGGTCCGCATCACGGCGCGAGCCGTCGCGCTCCTCGACGAGGCCGGCGATACGGTGATCGGCGCTCCACTCGCCCACTTCCGGCTGGACCCGCGTGCGCTGGGAGGGGACGGCCCCATCGTCTTCACCGACGTGGAGCTGCGCGACCCCTCCATGCGGCTTGTGCAGTCCCCGGCCGGCGAGTGGAACATCGCGCGCATCACACGCGCCACCGCGGCGGGAGAGGATATCGTGCCGGCTGAGGAGGTCGAGGGGCGGGCGCTGGTCTTTGCCGGCGTACGCGTGACGGGTGGCCGTGTGTCGCTCGCCACGCCGTGGACGCCTTCAGAGGAGGGGGAGGCCACCGCACCCGCGGAGTTCCGTCTCGCGCAGGTCGCAGGCATCCCCTACCGGATTCGCACGGTGCAGGCGCTCAACGCCCGGCTCCCCGAGGTGCGCGTCGGCGGTCAGGCGGGGTGGCGGGTGGAGGTCGCGGATCTCGACGCCCGGCTGACCGACCCCGATGTGCGGGTCGCGCAGCTGCGCGGCGCTATGGCGGAGGCGCCCGACGGCTTCCGCTTCGCGCTGCAGACGCTCCGCACCGATCACTCTGAACTGGGCGGGTCGGGGCAGATCCGCACGGTGGGCGAAACGATGCAGATCGACGCGCAGATCGCGGCCACACCCGTGGACTTCCGCGATCTGCGCTGGTTCTCGGCGCTCGTCCCGCCGGAAGGGGCGGCAACACTTGCGCTGGACATCGCGACCAGACCGGATGGTCGTACGACGTACGCGGTGCGCGATGCGGAGATCGTGGCGCCGGGGTCTCGCGCGGCGGGCCGCGTCACGGTGGTCGTGGGCGGAGATCAGCCGCCGACCTTCATGGACACAGAGCTGCTGCTCGACCCGCTCGACCTGGCGCTGCTGGATGCCTTCGGGCTGGGCGAGCAGGTACCCTTCGAGGGGCAGGTGCGCGGCCGGGTAGCGACGATCGCGGAGGTGGAAGGGCTGGAGGGCCCGCTGGCGGTGGACCTGGTCGCCACCGTGACTCCGCGCGGCCTTCCGGATGTGCCGATCTCCACGCTGGCGGCGGAGGGCGCCCTCGCCTTCGTGGAGGACGAGGGGGTACGGCTGGACGGTCTGCGCGTGAGCGTGCGCCCGCTCCACCTTGCCGCTCTCCGCCCGCTCCTGCCCGAGCAGGAGGAGCGGCTGCGTGGCATGGTCGTCGGCAGCGTGCTGCTGAGTGGCACGCCGCGCAGCATCCGCATCGACGACGGCGATCTCGCCTACGAGGTCGGCACCGCGCCGGCCACGCGGCTCGCCGCTCTCTCAGGCGCGGTGACTCTGGAGCCGGAGCTTCGCTACGAGGTGGATGCGATCGTCCAGCCGCTCGCGCTCGCGACCGTGGCTGAGATCGCCCCCGCATTCCCGTTCCGGCGGACCTCCCTTGCCGGGCAGGTACAGCTCTCCGGCACCGCGGAGGGCATGCAGTTCAGCACGAATTTGCGTGGTGAGCCGGGCGGCTTCGAGACATCCGGCTCCTTCGTCTTCGGCGAGCCGCTCAGCTTCCGCGTTGCCGGGCAGTTGCAAGCACTGCTCCCCGCGCGCCTGCTGCGCCAGGATCTCCCCTTCGCCGGCCCCATATCCGGTCCGTTCCTTCTGGAAGGGACCACGGAAGATCTGCGTTTCGACGTGGACTTCACCCAGGCAGAGGGGCGGTTCGCGCTCGCCGGGCGCGTGCGTCTTCCCGACGGCCCTCCGGTGCTCGATGTGGCGGGTCAGGTTACCGAGTTCCGAGTGGGTACGCTGATCGGCCGCACCGGGCTCTTCGCGTCCCCGCTCACGGGTGACATCCGCCTCAGCGGAGGCGGGCGGCAGCCTTATCTCTTCGATGTGGGCCTGCGCGGCGAGCGCGCCGCGCTGGACGTGGAAGGTTGGGTTTCGCCCCTGGACGTTCCCACCTACGCCTTTTCTGGTACCATCGGGGGGCTCGACCTGGGGCTGGTCCCGGGGCTGGAGCAGATGCCACGCACGAACCTGAACGCCGTCGTTGCGGTCGAGGGCGCGGGCACCGATCCCGAGTCGATGACCGGGCGGCTGAGTTTCGACGCCTCTGCCTCCACAGTGGGCGGTATGCGACTGCAGGCGGCGACGGCGCAGATGGCTGTGGATGCCGGGGTCCTGCGCCTGGACACGCTGGCGCTGGCGCTGGCCGGTACACGCCTGGTGGCCGCTGGCGCATGGGGGATCACGAGTCCCGCGGCGGAGCCGCTCCGCTTCTCGCTCGTATCGCCGAACCTCGCGGCGCTCACCCCGGTGCTGGTGGCGATGCAGCGGGTGGAGCCGCAGCTTACCGGCGCCATCAACGCGACGGGCACGGTGGCGGGCACGCTGGAGAACCCGATCATCAACGCCTCGGCCCGCGGCCGGAACCTGCGCCTGGATGGGTGGCGTGCCGCTTCTCTCGCGCTCGACGTGGACGCCAGCCTTACACCGGAGGGGTGGAGTGGCGAGGCGACCGTCGACGCCGAAAACGCACTTCTGGCGGGCAGGGAGGCGCTGCAGGCGATCCGGGTCCAGGCGGTCGGCACGCCGGAAGCCGTCTCAGTCGGTCTGCTTGCGCGGCGGGATCGTACCACCGACCTCACGCTCTCGGGTACGCTGGAGATGGAGGAGCAGGTGCCTCAGGGCCTCGCCCTGCAGGCACTCGCGCTGCGTCTGAACGGGAGCCTCTGGCAGCTTCAGGCGCCCACCGGCGTTCGGTGGGGCGAGATCGCCGGGGTAGAGGTAGACAGTCTGGTGCTGCGCCGGACCTTCACGGGTACGGAGCGCCAAGCTCAACGCGCAGGTGCGGTAGTCGAGGAAGGATGGATCGAGATGGACGGCCGTCTTCCGCCCACGGGCGCGCTCGACTTCCGGGTCCGTGCTACCAATGTCGATGTCGGCGAGCTGCGCCAGTTGGTGCCGAATGCGCCTCAGATCGAGGGCGTTCTCACGCTGGAGGCGTCGCTCGAAGGTCCTTCCGCCGCGCCCGAGCTGTTCCTCGACGCACGGATCGCGAATCTGCGCTTCCGCGACATCGATGTCGAGGCGCTTGCGGTGAGCGCACGCTATGCGGATGGCGGCGCGACAGCGGACGCGGCGCTCTGGCAGAATGGCGTGCAAGTCGGCAACGCGCAGGCCACGATCCCGATGCAGCTTGCCTTCGAAAACCTGTTGCCGCAGATCGAGCTGCTCGACGCGCAGCCGGTATCGGCGCGCGTGGTCGCGGATTCGATCCCTTTCGGGCTGCTCGCCGCGGCCATTCCCGGCGCCGTCCAGGGTACGGGCGTGGTGGCCGGCGAGTTGACGGTTGGCGGCCCCCTGGGCACGCCGGATCTGCAAGGTTGGGCGACGGTGGCCGGAGGGGGGATCACCCTCACCGAGCTAGGCGTGCGCTACGAGGAGATCGATGCGCGCGTCGCGATGCAGGGGCAGAGCATCCAGGTGGAGTCTCTGACCGCCCGCAGTGGAGGCGGCGTGGCGCTCAGCGGCGTCATTCAGGTCGACGACCGGACCCGGCCGCAGCTGGACCTGAGCGCCAGCTTCAACCAGTTCCGTGCGATCGACCGTGCAAACGTTGCTTCGATCGCGATTTCGGGACCCGTGACTCTGACGGGGCGCTTCCCGACGCCCGTGCTCAGCGGCCGCGTGGAACTCTCCAGCGGGACCATCACGCTCCCGGCAATCGAGGACCGCGACGTCTTCGAGATCACGGATGTGGATGTCGGCGAGATCGGTGAGGGCGCGCTCCCCGCCGAGGCGTTGGAGCCCACCCTGGTGGAGCAGATCCGGATCTCCGGTCTCGAAATCACGATCGGCGACGGGGTGTGGGCCGTATCTCCCGAGGCCCGGGTCCAGCTAGGCGGGGAACTCGTCGTCTCCCGGCTCTCGCCCGTGGAGTGGCAGGTGTTCGGCGACCTGCTGGCGCGTCGCGGGAGCTACACGCTATCGATCGGCCCCCTGGTTCGGGAGTTCGACGTTGTGAGCGGCCGCATCGAATTCTTCGGGACCCCGGATCTGAACCCTTCGCTCGACATCCTCGCACAGCACCGGATCCGGACTGCCAGCGCGGGTGCGGGGGGTAGCCCAACGCTCAATATCCTGGTCCAGATTACCGGGAGCGTACAGTTCCCGCGTATCCAGCTGACGAGCGACACACAGCCGCCGCTCCCCGAGTCGGAGCTCCTGAGCTACCTGATCTTCGGGCGTCCGACCTTCGCGCTCGGCGAGGTCGGCGGCGGGCTGGCGCAGCAGCTTATCCTGCAGGAGCTGGCCGGCGGGGTGGTTGCGACCCAGGTGGAGCAGTTGATCCAGCAGGCGGGTCTGCCATTCGATTACGTGCGCGTGCGCGGGCGTCCCACCCCGACGGGATTCGGACCTACCGCGCTGGGCGCCACCACGATCGAGGTCGGCTGGCAGATCGCGCCCGAGGTGTTCTGGACGGTCGAGTGGGGGGTGGGGCGGCTCTTCGGCGGTGACCTCGGAGATACCTGGGGCGCGAGCCTGGAGTGGCAGATCGACCCCCAGTGGAGTGTGCGCGGCGCCTGGGAGCCCCTGCGCCGCGACCTGCTCCTTCAGCCGCTCGGCACGAATCTGACCCGTCAGTTCTCGCTGGATCTGCGCCGCCGGTGGGAGTACGGATTCACCCCCGCGGAGCCGCGAGTGCCCCTCGCGACCGAGGAGGCTCAGCCTTCATCCGCTCCCGCGCCGGCCGTGCCGCCAGAGCGGGAGCCGGACCGATGATCGCCCCGCTTGATCGGCCCGCTCGTCCCGCCCGGGCTCGGCGTAAATCGATCCCCGCTGCCGGGAGCGGTTGGATGGAGAAGGCGCTGCTCCCCCGCGGGGGAGCAGCGCCCTGTTACATTTGCCGACATCGTGCCGCTTTTCCTTTACATCGCCGGCCGGACCTGTGCGTTCTCGCGAGTCAGCACAACGCCGACGCTGTCGCCGGTCACCTCCAGAGGGACGTTCCAATACAGCTCCTCGAATGGCAGCCGATAGCGCGCGTACACCCACCAACGGCCGGTCGGAGCGCGGAACGTCGCGACCCCTGCGCCGCCGGTGGTATCGGCATACTCTTCGCGGCCGGCCTGCTGCAGCCGCGCATCGACGACTCGGTCGAAGTCGGCGAAGGCGCGTTCACCCCACTGCTCACGGACGACGCGGATGGAGTCCGCCTGCGTGAGGAAGGTGCGCTGAAGCTGATCGTAGCGCTGGAACGCATTCTGCGAACGCCCCTGCACCTGTGATACTTCGCTTTCGAGGCGCTCGTAGTTGCGGAACGCCTGCACGTACTGCGGCGTGGCGCGCTGCCCGGCCTGACCCATCTGCTGCAGTTGCCCGGCAAGCACGCGCAGCGAGTCACGGACCTCGCCCCAGCGCTCCTCCGCGGTGCGCCACTCCGTTTCGGCGGTCTGGATCTGGCGTTGCTGTTCCAGCAGCTCGGGTGGGAGGGCTGGCTCCGGCTCGGCGAACGCAGCTTCGAGCGAATCGAAGATCGCGTCGCGGTCGTAGGGGAGGAGGCGGACCGGCAGATCGGCGAGCGCCTGACGCGCTCCGGTCTCGGGGTGAGTCGTTGCGGCTTCCACCACTACCTGGGGCTCTCGGCCGCACGCGGCTGCAGCAAGCGGCAGAAGCACGGCGAGTATTACGAACGGACGCTTCATCGGCAACTCAGGGTTCGGGTTGAATTCGACAGGTCAATCAACCAGGTGGGCTTTGCTGCAACGTACACGCAATATACCGGTAGATCAAGACCTGCCGCCCGGGTTCGACCGCTGGAGCGCGGTTCCGCGGCCTGTCCTGACCGTCTTCCTGGTGCTGCTGCTCGCGGCCGTGCCCGCTGCCGCACAGCTCCGCCTGCCGCAGCCGACAGGCTACGTGAATGACTTCGCCAATGTGATCTCTCCCGAGCAGGAGCGCCAGATCGAGCGGATCATCGACGAGGTGCGCACCAAATCCGGCGGTGAGATCGTTGTGGTCACGCTGCCCTCGCTGGAGGGGCGGCCGGCAAGCGAGGTGGCGCGTCAGATCGGGAGAGAGTGGCGGATCGGGCGCGCGGGCGAGCCGGGAGATCCCGCTCGAAATACGGGAGCGGTGATCCTGGTATCGGTTCAGGACCGGCAGTGGCGGATCGAGACGGGACTCGGAACGAATACGTTCGTCACGGCGGCGGAAGCCGGACGAATCGGCCGCGATCTGATGGTGCCTGCCTTTCAGCAGCGCAGGTTCGGAGAGGGGATCCTCGCGGCCACGGCGGGGCTCGCGCGGGAGTACGCGACGCGGTTCGGATTCGAGCTGACCGGCGAGCTCCCCGCGCTGCCCGAGCGGGGAGCGCCCGGCGGGGAACGCCGGGGTGGATCCTTCTTCGTCCTGCTCCTCGTTCTGCTGCTCATTATCCTGTTCTCGCGCCGCGGTGGCGGGCGCGGTGGGGGCGGCGGGCGAGGAGGGCGCGGCGGGCGGCGGCGCAGGGGCGGACTCGCGGTCGTCCCGTTCCCGATCGGCGGCGGATGGGGCCGCGGCGGGTTTGGTGGCGGTGGCGGGGGCGGAGGTTTTGGCGGGTTCGGGGGCGGAGGTTTTGGCGGGTTCGGTGGCGGCGGTGGTTTCGGCGGCGGCGGCGCCGGAGGAGGCTGGTAACCAGATGCGGAGAAGACCGATGGGGCAGGAGATTCAGCGGGCGGAAGTATTGACGGGCGACCTTATCGCGGCGTACGGTGAGGAGGTGATCTGCGTGGTGCTGTACGGCTCCGCGGCGCGCGACCAGTTCCACGAGGGAGTGTCTGACTTGAACTTGCTCGTCCTGCTGCGCAGTGCGGACCCGATGCTCATCCGCCGCGGCTCGGCGCTCGCCCGCCGCTGGGTGAGCGAGGGGAACCCACCGCCGCTGCTCCTGTCGGAGGAGGAGCTTAGCCGCTCCCTCGATATCTTCCCGATCGAGTACAGCGATATCCAGGAAGCGCACCGCGTGCTCTACGGTGCCGATCCGTTCGCCGAGCTGGTGATCGACCGTGAGCACCTTCGGCTGCAGTGCGAGCGTGAGTTGAAGGGAAAGCTCATCCAGCTACGCGAGCACTTCCTGCTCGCCGCCGAGGAGCCGGGCGAGTTGGGTGAGCTGCTGCGGCGCTCGATCTCCACCTTCCTTGTGCTTTTCCGTACCGCACTGCGTCTCGTCGGCGATGCAGTGCCCCCCGACGCGAGCGAAGTGGTCCGCGCGGTTGCGGTTCGGGCCGGTTTCGATCCCGCGCCACTGCTCGAGATCCTGCGGGTGCGCAAGGCGGGTACGGCGTTCGAGCCGGCACCGGCGGATCCGGTGGTGACCGGCTATCTGCGGGCGGTGGCACAGACGGTGGAGTGGGTGGATGGGCTCGGGAATCGAGCTCCCCGAGTCGGCGACGTGCGGGATGTCCGCTCCTCTGCCCCGGCCGCGCCCCGGAGCGGTGAGGTATCGTAGTCTATACGTGCAGCGTTATCTTCCCGGTATCCTGCTTTTTCATTCCTGTAGGAGGCAATCAATGCGGAGAGGACGCTTTGCGCTGGTCCTGCTGGTCGGCGTGACGTTGCCCGGGTGCGGGTACAACCGCATCCAGGCGCTTGACGAGCGGACCGAGGAGCTTCAGTCCAACATCGCCGTCGAGCTGACGAACCGGAATCAACTCATCCCCAACATCGTCGCGACCGTGCAGGGTGCGGCGGAGTTCGAGCGCGGGACATTCACCGATGTGGCCCAGGCGCGCGCCGGGGTGCAGCAGGCACAACAGCAGGTGGCCGAGGCGGTGGAGCGCGGCGACGTGGAGCAGATGTCGGTTGCCGACGCGCAACTCGGTCGGCAGATCGGCACCTACCTCAACATCGCCGTGGAGCGCTACCCCGACCTCCGCGCGACCCAAAACTTCCAGGCGCTGCAGGACCAGCTCGCCGAGAGCGAGAACCGGATCAGCGTGGCACGTCGTGACTACAACGAGGCCGTGCGTCAGCACAATACCTACATCCGCCAGTTCCCCCAGGCAGTAACCGCGCGCGTGGTCGGTGCGGGCCGTAAGGAGCCGTTTCAGCCGCCTCCAGGCGTGGAGCAGCCCCCGCAGGTGGATTTCAGCCGCCCCCGGTAGACCCGGTAGACGGCGGCTAGTAAATCATCATGCGGACGATCAATCTCTGCAGCAGAATGATCGCGAAGAAGGCCACGATCGGCGAGAGATCCACTCCGCCCATGTTCGGGAGCACACCGGCGACGGGGCGCAGGATCGGGTCGGTGATCCGCCGCATCAGCTCGACCAGTGGGTTGCGCGAGTGGGGCGGCACGAACCACGACATCACCGCCCGCACGATGATCAGCCACTTGAAGACTTCGAGCGTGTAGTACAGCAGCATCCAGCCCATCAGCCCACCCCCTTGTTCGCTATTCGCCGCGTGTGATGGCCGGTCCCAGGATCACCACGACCGGGCTGTGCAGAGAGCGGGCCGCTGCATGCAGCCGGGTGCGGCTCATCTCCTCGAACTCCGTGACCTTCGTGAGCGGCTGGTTCAGGTAGAGCCGGCGAGCCAGCTCGCGGGCGCGCGCTTCCGGGGAGTTCAACTCCAGAAGACGAGTGCCCCGATAGCTGCGGCTGCTCTCCTCGAATTCGCCCTCCGCGAGCGGCCGGATCGCCAGTTGGGCGACCGCCTCCTGGATCCGCCGCGCCCAGTCCTCGGCCTCACGTGGGGGAACGACGAGTTGGAAGCGGACCTCGCCGCCGCCTCCGGCGCGCATGAAGAGATCGCCGCGTGCGTCGTATACCGAAGGACGTCGCGGACCGAACGAGATCGCCTCGGTGACAAGGTGCGTGAGAAGTCGGAGCGCTTCCACATCGGCGCCGTCGGGGATGGGGTAGCTGGCGGAGATCCACGTCGTGATCGAGTTGTAGTCCCGCAGCACCGGGGACTCGAGAGGAGCCGCGGGCGCGATCACCGGCCGCGCGGCCGGTGCGTCGCCCAGGAACGGGAGGAGGTGGTCTGCCACCTCGCCCGCCGCTACGGGGCCGACCACCACGATGTAGGTGCGGCTCGGCGTGAAGTGCTCGCGGAGGAAGGCATCCACCTCGGCCAGCGTAAGGCGCTGCACCGTCTGGAGAGTGCCGACCGGAGAGCGGCCCCATGGGTGCCGCGGCCCCCAGAACGCCTCGTCCACCGTGCGCGCGAGAGCGTCGGCCGGGTTCGCGGTGCGGCCCTCCAGCTCGGTGCGGATCGCGCGCCGCTCGCGCTCCACCGCGGCGTTCTCCACCGGGTCGCGGAAGAGCGCGACCAGCAACGCGCGGGATGCTTCCTGCCACGCATCCGGCGCCGCCAGCAGCGAGAACGCCACCGCGTCCTTGTGCACCTGTACGCCCACCGAAGCTCCCATCGCGTCCAGCGCGTTGCGGATTGGGTCTACGATCGAACGCGCCGCGAGGTACGAGACCCCCGCCTGCGCCGTGTCCTCGTGCGCGGGGCCGGTCGCGAGCAGGACCTCCATCGCCACCATGGGGGTGCCCGCCTCGGCGAGTACGGAGAGCCTATCCTGCGCGGCGGCCGCCGCCGCTCCCGCGAACAGGAGCGCGCCCGCGGCGAGGAGCAGAACGAGGGTGCGATAGCTTCCCGACACTTTCCCTCTCACGGCCGCCTATCCAGTGCCTGGGGAGCGATATCCACCCGAACCGGGGTCCGCTCGGCGAGACGGTCGATCACCTGCTGTACGTCCGCGAGGCGCACGACTTCGAGATCGGTAAAGAACTGCTGCGCTGCATCCGGATCTCCGTCGCGGTCGGTGAAGCGGCCCACGACCTCGGCCATACGGTCGGGCGTACGCGCGTAGAACAGCATCTCCCGCCGCACGGCGGTGGCAGCCGCCCGCACCTGGCCCTCCGTGAGTTCCTGCCGCAGCGCCGTCAGGGCGGTGCCCAGCGTGCGTCGCGCGAGGGGGATAGATGCCTCCGGGGCGGCGACTACCACCGCGAGCGCCTGGCCGTGGTGTGTCCACCAGTGCTCTACCTCCACCCCCGCGGTGGGGAGTCGGCTACGGAGGTCATCGCTGAGGAGCCGGGCTGTCACCGTGAGCGCTACAGGGTCCATCCTCGCGGCCGAGTACCCGAGCCCCATCCAGCCACGCGTAGCCTCAGCCGGTGCGAGCCGCGCTACGGGTACGGTGTCGGTATAGCTCTCACCCAAGCGCTCCCTCGGCGGAGGCGGCAACTCGGCGAATACGCGGCGTACCTCGTCGAGACGCACATCTCCCACCGCGATCACCGACACCCGCTGCGGCTGGTAGATCTCCGCCCAGATCGGCCGCAGCAGCCGCGCCTCCAGACGTGCGGCCGAGGCCGCAGTACCGGGGGCGGGGAGATCCTGCGGGAAGAGGCGGGATCGCATCTCCGCGCGGATGTGGCTGGCCGCCGTCTCCCACTCGGCGAGGCGCTCCTCCTCCAGCGCACGCATCGCGACCACCATTTCGCCCATGGTAGCAATAGGCGGGCTGAGCACCGAGCGCAGCGCGTCCGACAGGTACTCCAGCTCGGCCGCGGGCCCGATCACGGTATAGACCAGCGCATCCGAGCTGCGCTGGATCTGCGCCTGCCCGCCGACGCGCCTCACCTGCTCTCGCAGCCGCGGGTACACCAGATGCTGAATCAGGTGACCCGCGCCCGCGAAGCCGGGCGGGTCGCTGACCAGCAGCGACATGCGCAGCGCTACGATCGGGATCGCCGGCTGGTGGTGCACCACGACCGACGCCGGAGCGACTCCTTCCGGGCTCACCGCGAGACCGCTTCCGGCATGATCCGTGGTATCGGCGGCGACGAGCCCCGCCAGAAAGGCAAACACGAACATCATTTAAGTACGAAAGTCCGAGAGTACGGAAGTACGAGGGTACGAGGGTACGAGGGTACGAGGGTACGAGGGTACGAGGGTACGAGGGTACGAGGGTACGAGGGTACGAGGGTACGAGGATGTTCGCTACGCCCGCACTTTGGTACCGTGGGCGCAGCCCGCCCGTACTCTCGTACTGGTTGTCCCCGTACTCCCGTACTTGTAGTTCCCCGTACTTTCGTACTGGCTGTTTAATCCGGTACTGCGTCCGTGAGGATGAAGTTGAGCGGGTCGACAGCCTTGCCGTTGAACTCCACTTCGTAATGGAGGTGCGGGCCGCTGACCAGGCCCGTGGCGCCGACCTCGGCGATCGACTGGCCGCGCTCCACGGTCTGCCCCATGCGCACCAGCACTCGCGAGGCGTGCGCGAAACGGGTTACGTAGCCGTAGCCATGGTCGATCTCCACCGTGTTGCCGTAGCCGCCGGACTTCCACCCGGCGAAACGAACCTTGCCCTTCGCCGGCGCCAGGATCGGCTCGCCGACAGGTGCCGCGATGTCGATCCCCTCGTGGGGCCGGGTGATCTTGAGCACGGGGTGACGGCGGTTTCTGCTGAAGAGGCTGGAGAGATGGCCGCTTGAGGGTGCGATGGAAGGAGTGGCCGCCAGGCGCTCGGTGTTCGCCTCCAGCGTCGTGATCGCTTCGCCCATGCTGCTGCGGAGAAGGTTGGCCCGGCGCGTCAGCGTGGCGAGGTCGTAGGTGGCAGCGAACACCTTCTCACCGATCAGAGCATTCGTCTCGTGGAGAGGTCCGTTCGCTAGCGTCTGGGTGCCGGGGCCTCCGATGCCCACGCGCTGCACGTCCGGGTCGATCGTGGGAAGGCCGGCGATCACGCGGTACTTCTCGTCGCGTACCGCGAGAGAGTCCAGCGATTCGTGGAGCGTGGCCATTTTGTCGCGGATGTGGTCCACCTCGGCCGCGAGCAGAAGGTTCTCCCGCTCCAGACGCTCTGCGCGGAGGTGATGGCTCTGCTTGACGAGACCGTTGATGGAGAACGAGCCGAAGAGCAGGACCACGATGAGGAACAGCGAGAGGGCAACCCGGAAACTCTTGTTGGAAACCTGAACCGATCGTACCCGCTCGTTGCCATGCGGAACGAGCATTAACGTCCACTGGAACCGTGCCATAGGCTTTTGCTCGGGAGTGGTTCGGCGCGAGAATCGCGTCACGAATGGAAGAGGTAACGGGGGCGCGCGAACGCGCCCGACCGCGTCTATTCTGGTCAGGGAAAGCGCGAACGATAATGGCTACATCGTTTGATGTCAAGAAGATCTGCTGGTTATCCCCGTGCGGCCAGCAACTCCGGGCGGGGGAAAAGCACCTCTCCCGGCGCCGCCTGCCACCCCGTTGGGTCGACCGCGGTAAGCTCATCGAGACGGGGGAATCCCGTCGATCCGGTACCCAGTCTTCCCCAGAGATCCGCCATCTTGCCCGGCATGAACGGGGAGAGCAGGGCAGCCGCGATCGCCAGGACGCGGACCAGCGAGGCGAGCGTCGAATCCAGCTCCGCGCTCCGCTCGGGATCCTTCGCGAGCTTCCATGGCGCGCGCGCCTCTACGAACCCGTTCGCCTCCGAGACCAGCGCGAACGCGGCGGCGGCTCCTTCATGGAGCAGGCACGCCTCCATGCGCTCCGTATAGCGCTCGATCAGAGTATCGGCACGTTCGTCCAGTTCCGTGAGCGCAGCCGCCGGAACGACACCGCCCCGATACCTGCCCAGCATGGAGAGGGTACGGTTGGCCAGGTTGCCGAGGTCGTTCGCCAGATCCGAGGTGTAGCGCTCGTCGAAGCGGTCCCACGAGAAGTTGCCGTCTCCGTTCCACGGGATCTCGCGCAGAAGATAGTAGCGAAGCGCGTCCTCGCCGTGCCGCTCGATCGCTTCGGGAACGGTGAAGGAGACGCCGCTGGACTTGGAGAGCTTCCCTCCGCTCATGGTCATGAAGCCATGCGCCCAGACCTGGCGCGGCAGCTCCAGATCCGCGGACATCAGCATCGCAGGCCAGTAGACGCAGTGAAAGCGGACGATGTCCTTGCCGATCACGTGCAGGTCCGCCGGCCAGAGATCCTTGTAGCCGGTGCCCGGGAACCCGGTCGCGGAGAGGTAGTTGGTGAGCGCGTCGATCCAGACGTAGACGGAGTGCTCTGGATCGCTCGGCCAGGGAATCCCCCACGAGAGCCGCGAGCGGGACACCGAGATGTCCACGATATCTTCGACCATCCGCCGCACCTCGTTGCGCCGGACCTCCGGCTCCACAAACGAGGGGCGCTCCTCGAGCAGCGCGAGCAGCCTGTCGCGGTACGCGGAGAGGCGGAAGAACCAGTCCTCCTCCTCCATCCACTCGATCTCGCGGGTCGGGTGAACGGGGCAGCGGCCGTCCTCCAGCTCGTCCTCCGTCTTGTACGCTTCGCAGCCGATGCAGTAGAAGCCCGCGTAGGTGCCGCGGTACAGATCTCCGCGCGCCTCCATCCGCCGGATCATCTCCTCGACGGCCGCGCGGTGACGTGGCTCCGTGGTGCGGATGAAGTCGTCGTTGGAGATGGAGAGCGCGCTCCAGGTGACGCGGAACTGCTCCGCGATGCCGTCCGTCCACTCCTGCGGGGAGACTCCGTGGGCGGCAGCGGTTTGCGCGACCTTCTGCCCGTGCTCGTCCATCCCGATCACGAAGTGGACTTCGTCCCCACGCAGCCGGCGGTAGCGGGCGATCGCGTCCGCACCGATCTTCTCGAGCGCGTGCCCGAGGTGGGGCGGCCCGTTCGCGTAGTCGATCGCCGTCGTGATGTAGAAGCGGGAGTTACTCACCCTTGTCCCCGCCTCCGCGCCGCGGCCGGCCCCGTCGGGGGCGACGGCCACCGCGGCTGCTGCTCTTGACCGGCGGCGCGCCATCCGGCTCCGCGGCAGCCTCCGCCGTCGCTGTCGCGTCCGCCGTCGAGACGCGCTGCTCAAGTCCGTCCGGCCGCTCCCGCATCGCCGCCGGCCTCGTTGCGATCTCGGCTTTTAACTCGGAGAGCAGGACGACGCGCCGCTGGCGAGCCTCGTCGACCAGCGTGAGGGACTCTCTCCAGATGTCGATGCCGATCACCTTCTCCTGGCCGCGGCTGGTGCGCAGGACCTTCCCCTCGCGCGGGAAGCGCTTGCGAGCCTGAAGATAGGCGTCGTGCTCGTAGGTCAGGCAGCACATCAGGCGGCCGCAGGTGCCGGAGATCTGCGATGGGTTGAGCGAGAGGTTCTGGTCCTTGGCGAGCTGGAGTGAGATCGGCTGTATCTCACGCAGCCAGGTCGCGCAGCAGAGCTGGCGCCCGCACCGACCCACGCCGCCGAGCAACGCGGCTTCGTCGCGGACCCCGATCTGCTTCAGCTCGATCCGGGTGCGGAAGCTGCGGGCCAACGCGCGCACCAGCTCGCGGAAGTCCACGCGGCGCTCCGCCGTGAAGTAGATGGTCAGCTTGTTGCGATCCCACTGCCACTCGGCCTCGGAGATCTTCATCTTGAGCCGGTGCTGTTCCACTAGCTCGCGAGTCTGCCGGCGGACGCGCTCCTCGTCGGACCGCAGCACGATCGCCTGACGGACTTCCTCTGGCTCCGCGCGGCGCAGAACGCGATAGGTGGAGCTCGCTCCCGTCGCCGAGCACTTGCTGATGGCTACGCCGCCGCGAGAGCGGACGCGGCCGAGGTCCTCGCCCCGCTCCGCTTCCACCAGCACGTGATCGCCTTCGCGGAGCCCGTCGTCGGCCGAGTTGTAAAACCCGCGGCGGTTCCCCTTGAAGGCAACCTCTATCAGGTGCTCCGCACCCGATGGCGCGAGAGACTGCAGAACTGGAAGAGCCATCTCCATAATATATTCCTACTGCCCCGACCCGCGGCGGGCGCGGACGGAGTCTGGTTGTGAGTCCGGTGTGGCGCTCAGCTCGCCGAGCGCCACTCCCCCATCTTCATGAACTTGTCCCATCGTGTCTGCCGTAGCTCATCCACCGGTTTGGTGCAGAGATCGCCGATGTGGCGGACCAGGGCCCAGCGCAGCGATTCGGCGGTGCGGTCCGGATCGGAGTGCGCGCCGCCGGCGGGCTCGGGGATGATTTCGTCGATCACCTCCAGCCGGTACAGATCCTCCGCGGTGATCTTTAGCGCCGTGGCCGCCTGGTCCCGCTCCGAGGCGGACTTCCACAGAATCGCCGCGCACCCTTCCGGCGAGATCACGGAGTAGATGCTGTTCTCCAACATCAGCACCCGGTCCGCCACCCCGAGCGCGAGCGCGCCACCGGACCCACCCTCGCCGATGACGACTGCCACCGTGGGCGTGGTGAGCGCCGCCATCTCACGCAGGTTGCGTGCGATGGCCTCCGCCTGGCCGCGCTCCTCCGCGCCGAGGCCCGGGTACGCACCCGGGGTATCGATCAGCGTTACGAGCGGGCGGCCGAACTTCTCCGCCAGCTTCATCAGCCGCAATGCCTTCCGATACCCTTCGGGGTGCGGCATCCCGAAGTTGCGTAAGAGGTTCTCCTTCATGTCGCGGCCCTTCTGGTGGCCGATGACCATGATGGTGTCGCCCTCGAGGCGCGCCCACCCTCCCACGATCGAGCGGTCGTCGCGATAGGCGCGGTCGCCGTGAAGCTCCACGAAGTCGGTGAAGACGCGCTCGATGTAGTCGAGCGTGTAAGGGCGTCGCGGATGACGCGCGACCTGAACGCGCTCGATCGGCGTGAGGTTCCGGTATATATCGCGCTTCAGCGAAACGAGCTTCCGCTGCAGCGAGCCGAGTTCGTTGGATACGTCGAGCCCTCGCTCGCGGGCGAGCTTCTGGAGCCGCCCGATCTGCTCCTCGACCTCGACAATCGCTTTCTCGAAATCCAGATGCGCTACATTCGCCACTCGGCCTCAATTCGTTAAGATGGGGTTGCTCATACCCGCACCAGCCGTACCTTCTCCTCGCCCAGCATCTCGCGGAGCTGGCGGAGCAGCTCCTCGCGCGGCGCGATCCGGAGCGAGCGGGAGCGGAAGCGCGGGGGCTCTCCACCGCCGCCGCTGCGCTCCCCGTTACCCGAGCCGTTGCCGGCCCTGCTCCAGACCACGACCAGCGGGGCGGGGCCGGGGTGCTGGCCGAGCACCAGCTTCGCCCGCCGCAGCCCGTCCGCGTCGAGATCGCCGCCGCCCAGCTCCACGCAGACCGTGACCTCGCCGTTCTCGCGGAGGTCGGCCAGGGAAACGGCCGCATCGAGGAAGATAGGAGGATCTTCCTCGTCGCGCTCCCTGCCGGAGACGCCGCCGCGAATAAGGACGGGCGTATCCGTCTGCAGCACGTCCTTGAACTTCGTCCACACATCGCCGAAGGCGAGCACCGTGGCCGTGCCGTGGAAGTCCTCCACCGTGATGCGGCCCCACTCCGCGCCGTCGCGCTTCGAGATCTGCCGCGCCGCCGCGGTGACCACACAGGCCAGCTCGACTTTCTGATCGCGGTGCTCCCGCAGGTTCGCGCTGTTCACCCGATCAAAAAGGGTAACGTCTTCGCGGAATTTGTCCAGAGGGTGGCCGGAGATGAAGAAGCCCAGGATCTCCTTTTCGCGTGCCAGCCGGTCGCCCTCGCTCCACCTGTCGACCTGCGGAAGCGCGGGCGCCTGGATGAGCACGCTGCCGGTGCCGTCGTCGCCCAGCAGGGAATCGAAGAGGTTCTCCTGTGAGCTTTCCCGCTCCCGTTGCGCATCCTGGGCGGTGGCGAAGGTCACCTCCAGCGTGGCCATCAACTGCGCGCGACCCTCGGGCGCGAAGCCGTCCAGCGCGCCGGCGCAGATCAGCGCTTCCAGCACCCGCTTGTTGCAAAGACGCAGGTCGATGCGCGTCAGCAGGTCGAACATCGAGGTAAAGGGGCCCTCCGCCTCGCGCGCCGCCAGGATCGAGCGCACCGCGCCCTCTCCGACGCCGCGGATCGCGCCGAGCCCGAAGCGGATCTGCCCCACGCCCTCGCCCACCACCGTGAAGTTCAGGTTGGACTCGTTTACGTGCGGCGGCAACACCTGGATCCCGTCACGGCCCACGCGCGGCAGGGATCTGCCCATATCGCGGCACGAGGCGATGTATGCCACCACATCATCCGTCTTGTCCACCACGGTAGACATCAATGCGGCCATGAACTCCGCCGGATAGTGGCACTTGAGCCACGCCGTCTGATACGAGAGCAGCCCGTAGGCAGCGGAATGTGACTTGTTGAAACCGTACCTGCCGAACGCCTCGATCTGGTCCGCCAGGTCCTGGATGACCCTGCGGTCGTGGCCCTTCTCGACCGCCTTGCTCACGAACTTGCCCAGCTCCGCCGCGATCAGCTTCGCGTCCTTTTTCCCGACCGCTTTGCGGAGTACGTCAGCCTCGGCCAGCGAGAGGCCGGCCAGGATCTGCGCGATCCGCATCACCTGCTCCTGGTAGACGATCACCCCGTACGTCGGCTCCAGCGTCTCCTTCAGCTCAGGGTGCGCGTAGCGGACCGGCTCCTGCCCCAGCTTGCGGCGGATGTAGACCTGGTCCATCCCCATGTCCAGCGGCCCCGGGCGGATCAGTGCGTTGGTCGCGATCAGGTCGTCGAAGCGGTCTGCCTTCATGGCGCGCAGCTTCTCGGTCGCCAGCGCGGATTCGAACTGGAACACGCCGGCCGTGCCGCCGCGGGAGAGCATCGCGTACACCGGCGCGTCGTCCAGGGGGATGTCCTCGGCGCGGGCGAACTCGTCGCCCGTATCCGGGTGGCGGAGTGTGCCGTGCCGACGCCGGATCGTCTCGACCGCGCCGTGAATCACCGTCAGCGTCTTCAGCCCCAGGAAGTCCATCTTCAGCATGCCCGCCTTCTCCAGGCAGGTCATGTCGTACTGGGTGACGATGATCGATTCGTTGTCTCCGCCGCCCGAGCCCTTCGTGTTCTGGGTGCAGATCGGCACGTACTCGTCCAGCGGCCCCGGCGCGATCACGACACCGGCGGCGTGCACGCTGGAGTGGCGCGAGAGCCCTTCGAGCGTCTTCGAGTAGTCCAGCAGCCGGCGGTAGCGGTCCTCCTTCTCGTACAGCTCCCTAACCTCGGGGATCTTCTCGATCGCCTCCTCCACGGAGAGCGAGTAGGCGGGGCCGTTGGGGATCAGCTTCGCGAGCCGGTCCGTCTCGGCGGGAAGGAAGCCGAGCGTGCGGCCGACGTCCTTGACCACGGCGCGCGACTTCATCGTCCCGAAGGTGATGATCTGCCCCACCGCGTCGCGCCCGTACTTCTGCCGCACGTACTCGATCACCTCGCCGCGGCGCTCGAAGCAGAAGTCCACGTCGATATCCGGCATCGACACGCGCTCCGGGTTCAGGAAGCGCTCGAAGAGCAGGTCGAACTTCAGCGGGCATATGTCCGTGATCCCGGTGCAGAACGCCACGATAGAGCCCGCGGCCGAGCCGCGACCGGGGCCCACGGGGATGCCGTGCTCTCGCGCCCAGCGGATGAAATCCGCGGTGATCAGGAAGTACCCCGCGTACCCCAGCTTCGGGTCGTTGATCACGCTCAGCTCGTACTCGATCCGCTCGACCACCTCCGCCGGAAGGAGATCCCGTGAAGCTTCCCGCTCCGGCCCCGCTTCCGACTCCTGACTTCTGTCTCCTGATTTCTCACTTCTTGCTTCCGACTCCCTCCCGTACCGCTCCTTCGCGCCTTCCCAAACCCATTGCTCCAACAGCTCCGCTTCGCTGGCCGTGACGCCCTCCGGCCGTGGGAACTCCGGAACGTAGTACTTCTTGGCGAAAGAGAGATCGACCTCGTCGGCGATGCGCAGCGTGTTCTCCAACACGTCCGGCCGGTTCGGGAAGCGCTCGCGCATCTCCTCGTGGTTCTTGAAGTACAGCTCCCGGTCGTACTTCATCCGGTTCGGGTCGGTGAAGTCTTTGCCGAGCCCGATGCAGAGGAGGACGTCGTGCGCTTCGTGGTCGTGCGACTTGAGGAAGTGCGTGTCGTTGGTCGCGACGATCGGAAGCCCCACCTCCTCGGAGAGCCGAAAGATCTGCTGGTTCAGCCGGTCCTGACCCGGCGAGTCGTGCCCCTGAACCTCCAGATAGTAGCGGCCGTCGAAAGTGTTGGCGTACCACTCGGCGGCCTCCTTCGCCTTCTCCCAGCGGTCCTCCATAAGGTGCTGCGCGACCTCGCCCGCCAGGCAGGCGCTGGTGACGATCAGCCCCTCGGAGTGCGCGGCCAGCACCTCGCGGTCGATGCGCGGCTTGGAGTAGAAGCCCTGCGTGTACCCGATCGAGGTCAGCTTGGTGAGATTCTTGTAGCCCTGCAGGTCGCGGGCGAGCAGCACCAAATGGTAGTAGCCCTTCTCTCCCTTTACCTTGCCGCGATCGTGCCGGGAGTTGGGCGCGACGTACGCCTCCATCCCGATGATCGGCTTGATCCCCGCCTTCTTCGCCTGCTCCTGGAACGTCCACGCGCCGAACATGCAGCCGTGATCGGTGAGCGCGAGCGCCGGCTGCTCGAACTCCTTGGCGCGCGTGATCAGGTCGCCGATGCGATTCGCGCCGTCGAGCAGCGAGTACTCCGAGTGGCAGTGCAGATGGCAAAACGACATCGACGGCTGATTGCTCCGTAAGTGAATGGGCCGGAAGCGCTTGTCTGCATGCGGCATCAGCCGGGTCGGGCCGTGTGACACGCAAAGGCGGTATCCGCGGAAGAAGCGGGGATTCGCCTATGAATATGGCTCAGCGGAGGATGGATGGGAAGGGAAGGGGGGCGGGAGGCCACACCGCATCGGAGGCCGAGATGTCACGAGGAGCAGGGGTACCGCCGTATGCAAGGTGTGCAGCAGGCTGCTCAGCGAGCATGCTGCTGGAGGAATGGCTAGCAGCTCGTACGGGTGCTCCACGCCGAGAGCCCGGATCGATCGGGCAGGCCTGGAGTCTCCCCCTGCTGCCGAGCGTTCCCCGGGCGATGCATTGCCGAGCCAATCATGCCCTACGGGCCTGGGGAGTACGGTTGACGTGCCCCGAGTATGGCAGTAATGTTGAAAATTTCAACAAGCAGGGAGAGCCATGGCTACGATGAACTTCAGTGTGCCGGACGATGTGAAGCAGGCCTTCAACCGGGCCTTTGCAGGCCGAAACAAGAGCGCGATCGTCGCCGAGCTGATGATGCGGGCGGTGGAGGAGAAGGAGGAGGCGGCGCGGCGAACCGAGGCGATCGACCGACTTCTGGAGCTGCGGGCAGAAACCCGTCCGGTACCTGCGGAAGAGATCCGTGCCGTACGTGACGAGCTGCGGCAGTGACGCTGATCGTCGCGGATGCGAGTGTGGTGGTCAAGTGGCTGGTGCCACAGCAGGAAGCTGAGCCGGACATCGAGCAGGCGTTCCGGCTGCTGGCGGAGGTCAGGTCCGGTCGGGCACGGTTGTATCAGCCTGCTCATTGGCTGGCGGAAGCGGCGGCCGTGGTCGCGCGGCTGAGTCCAGCCACGGCCCGGCAGAAAGTGAGCCTGCTGCATGCGATGGGGTGTCGAATCGTCGATGACCAAGCTGTATACAAGACCGCCGTTGACCTCGCGACCGACTTGAACCATCACCTGTTCGATACGCTCTACCACGCAGTCGCTCTCCACGTCGCGGAGGCGAACCTGGTCACGGCTGATGAGCGATATTTTCGTAAAGCTTACGCGTACGGGCGCATTCTCCGTCTGGCGGACTTCGATACTCCTGGCTACTGACTCCCTGCTCCTGAACGGGGCGAGAGCAGCGCTCCGCTAAAGTTCTCCACAGCTTCTGCCGATAGGTAAAGCTGCCGGCCCTCACAGGCCCGCAGCCGTCCATCAACGCTGCTCAGAGCAAACCCTCCGAAAGGTGGGGACGCAGAGCCACGGGGCTACCGCCGGCACAGCCTGCCACGCCCGCCGAGCCGCCAGCAATCCGATCTCGAGATCGGGTTAGAGCGGCTTTTCCCATTTCCCGCCGCGGCGACTGCCGGGCGACTCCGACAACGGCAAACCCGGTGAAAGCCGGCGACGCAAAGCTACGAGGCTTCAGCGGGATTTTTTCCGCTATGCCAGTCGAGCCACCGAAGAGAGGGTACACCGATGAAAAACTTGTTTCCTGGCAGGGAGGGAGGTAATTTCGGCAGTAGCTTGTCTGTCCGCGTGATTGTTGTACTTGCCCTGATCCTCGCGCTCCCCGCCTGTGACGCAGGCAGCACCGCTCCTGAGTTCGACGATCTCGGAATCGCGGAGATCCGGCTCAGCGCTGCGAACATGGATCTTGACGATGGTGACTCGTTCCAACTTCAGGCCACCCTCATTGGCGCGGCCGGCAAGCCGCTGGCGCCGCCGTCGTCCGGCACTCTGAGGCCGCGATATCAGGTGACCTGGACCAGCTCGGATCCGGATGTCGTAACCGTTACGCGGGCGGGGCTGGTCCTGGCGAAGAAGGAAGGAACTGCTTCCGTAACCGCGTCCGCCGGCCACACCAGCAGCGTCTCCTTCGCCAGGGTGAAGGGTGGCGGCAAGCGTAGCAAGGCAGCGAAGATCACCGTCACTCCGGATGAGGCTACGCTGAATGCCCTCGGCAGCCAGATCCAGGTCACGGCCACTGTGCTGGACGAGCAGGGCAACGTGATTACGAACCCCAGTATCACCTGGTCCACCCTCGATGCTTCCGTTGCAACCGTTGATGGGACGGGGAATGTGATTTCCAAGGCGATCGGCGTAGCGCTGATTATGGCGACCTCCGGCAGCGCCGCGGACACCGCGACGCTGCATGTGCACCAGGAAGTGGCGGCGGTGTCGGTCAGCCCGTCCACCGCGACGCTGGCAGTTGGGGACAGCGTGCGTCTGACCGCCACCGCAACGGATGCGAACGGGGTGGTGGTGGAGGGGGTCAGCTTCACTTGGATCGCGTCGGACTCCGCGGTGGCGGCAGTCAGCGGGGGTGGGGTGGTAAGAGGAGTGGGGGTTGGCGCCGCCACGATCACGGCGGCGGCCGGCTCTGTCTCGGCCACGGCGGCAATTCAGGTCGTCTCCGGCGGTACCGCCCCTCCTCCGTCCCCCTCTCCCCAGATCTGGCGGATGGGCTATTATCCGGGTTGGGTGCAGAGCCGGATGCCGGCCTCCGAGATCGACTGGAGCGCGTTGACGCACATCGCCCACTTCTCGGTGTTGCCTCGGGAGGACGGCAGCATCGACACCCAGACGCACGTGCTGAGTTCGGCAAATACACGGGACCTCATCAGCAGGGCACACGCTGCTGGAGTGAAGGTGCTGTTGACCGTAGGGAGCGCAGGCACACGCACGCAGTTTCTCGGAGCTACCAGCGACGTCAACCGGGCTACGTTCATCGAGAACATTGTGGGCCGGATGAGGCTGCACGGATATGATGGTTTGGACATCGACTGGGAGTCGATGCGGGAGTCGGATTTTCCGCAGTTCCGCGTCTTCATCGAGGAGCTGTCGGCCGAGTTGAACAAGATCTCGCCCCGACCGCTGCTGACGGCGGCCGTGCTGCAGTCGCACATCTATGCGCCGCTGTTCCGTGATCTGCAGCCGCATCTGGACATGATCAACCTGATGACGTACGACATGTCGGGGCCGTGGCCGGGCTGGGTCACCTGGCACAACAGCCCGCTGTACGATGGAGGCTACAAGTTCCCCAACACCAACAAGACCGTGCCCTCGGCCGATCAGCTGGTGAAGCAGTTCGTAGCCGCGGGTGTGGATCGCAGCAAGCTGGGGATCGGGATCGCCTTCTACGGGAAGCTGTGGACGGGCGGTGACGGCACTTCCACCGGAGGAGCGACGCGGCCGCGCCAGAGCTGGACGACGGCGCCGACGATGTCGAGCGGCGAGGTCAAGTACTACCGGATCATGGAGAGGCACTACGATCCGAGCAGGTACGGGTGGGACGACGTGGCGAAGGTGCCCTATCTGTCGTTCGACAATCCGGGCTCGAGTGAGGACCGGTTCCTCTCGTACGAGAACGAGGAAAGCGTCGCTCACAAGGTCAGGTATGCGGCCACGGAGCGCATCGGAGGGCTGATCATCTGGGAGATCAACGGAGGGTACTTCCCGACTCGCCCCGCAGGCTCGCGCAACCCCCTGCTGCAAGCCATCAAAGAGGCGCTGTAGAAAGGCCGCTCGAATTATTCCCCAAGGGCGTAGAGCACACGACTTATTCGCTGAAGGTCCTAGACCTCATCAGCCCGCTCGAGATTCTTCGGGCGGGCTTCGTGTTTCCTCGGCATCGCCTGAAGTAGACAGACTCTCCAGAAGAAAATCAGGGCTGATACGAAATACGGCTGAACGGTTATCATGAAGTGGGGAGGAGGTGAGGAGTGCGAGTTTCACGCCAGGAGGTAGGGACGGGCCAGCATCTTCATGTTGCCGATCATCTCAGCTCCGCCGGACTGAAGCAGCGCTACCAGAGCGCCCGGGATCCGGTCGAGCGCACGCACTTCCAGGTACTCTACCTGGCGAGTGAGCGGTAGAGGAGCGCCGACATCGCCGAGGTGAGCGGCACCAGCGTTCTCAGGGTGCGCACGCTGGTGCGGGAAAGCGTGGCAGGTACAGCATACAGGCCGGCTCCGCGACAATGCGGAGCCGGCCTGCGTGCGTCCGTCCATCAGCGCGGCGGCGTCCTCTTCAGCTACTACGCCACCGCCGCACGGCTGCACGTACCCTGCGAACCTGCGCCCGCCCCCTGGCGGCGGTTCCGCGGAGCCTCGACTCTGCCGTCCGCGGAATACGGGCGATGCAGAACCGCGTCCGTTTCAGGTGCTGAAGCAGAGGGGAATCGTACAACAGGCTGGGTAGGTCGAGCCCGACTGCATCACGCCAGAGCGCGTCGTAGCCCTGCACCCCACCCGTCGGGCGGGCGCCCTCGAAATCGGTCGGACATCCCGCCAGATCATAGCTCGCTTCGAAGCGGGGAGGCCGGGTGCGGTATACATGGAAATATTCGTACCGGATGATCTTCACTCCTCCCTCCGCGTCGACGAGCAGGTCGTCCGGCCGGAAATCGACCAGCGATACCCCGTCCTCGTACAGGGAGCGGAGCGCCACCATCGCCTGCCGCACCTTCGCGAGCGGAAGCAGGCCCAAAAGCCCACGGTGCATCCTTCGGGCGTGCTCGTAATAGGGGCGGATGTAGAAGTTCTCCCCCACTTCCAGCACCGGAGGAACCTCGGATCGGAGCGAGCTGAAGGTGGACATCGCCCGATGCTCGCGCTCGAAGAACGGCTCCGCTCCCGGACGGAACGTCTTCTTGACGGCGAACTGGCCATGGAAGTCGATGAGTTCCAGCTTCGTGTGGTCGCCGCCCCCGGTCAGATCCCGGATCACTGGAAAGGAGGTCGCAAACCCCCTGACTGCCGCATCAACCCTGTCGTTGATCTGTGTGAGCAGTTCGGGAGCTGCGGTGGCGAGGTAGTACGCCGCCTCGGGTCCGCTGTCGCTCGAGTGGATCATGTTGCAGTGCTCTTGCGCGGGCACCCGTGTGTTCAGCCGATCCCGGAGCCACCCTTTTTCCTGAAGGCGGGCGTTGGTCAGTGTCGGGTGGAGCTCACGTAGCGCGGCGGATGCGGCAGTTGGCATCAGGTCGAGCGCTACGACCATAATCGCGGGATCTCCGCCGGAGGCGGGCCACGGCCCCCGGTTCCAGTTTCCGCCCCGCACCGTTTGCCGCACCCGCTCCTTCGCGGTGCCGTCCAGCACCTCCGTATGAAGGATGAAGAACCTTTCTCCGAGCGCATCCAGAACGAGCTGGACCAGGCCGTAGTGGACCACCTTGTCGCGCAGAAAGAACACAGTGAACCCGTCGTGGCGCAACCCCGGGAACTGCTCTAGGTGAAGCGCCGCCTCGTCCCGAGCGGCCCTGAGGTGGGATTTCAACCACTGGCTTCGCTTCGCCAAGCGATCGAGGGTGTCGAGTGGTGGCCGCCATCCACGCTCGGCCAGGCAGCGGTCCAGCCCTTCCAGGGTAATCTCCGCGGCAATGCCGAGCTCGCGCGCCAGGCCGCCGAGAACGGCTGCATAGTCGTGCTCGCCGCCCCCGGCGGGTGTACGGTCGCTACGGTTGCGTGGAAGCCCCGATCGTTCTCCCTTGTGGTACACGGCATGGTAGGCGAGGCTGAGAAAATGGTGCTCCGGCGACGGCGCCCGGAAGCGCCCCTTGTGCAGCACCGCCCAGTCCAGGATCTGATTCGCGAGAGCTGGCGGATAGTAGGCCATGGAGCGCGAATCCGTGCCCGGCAGGCCGGACGCACTGTAGACGTCGAGCGGTATGGTGCCGGGCTCCGCGTCGAGGATGCCGAGCACGCGATCAATCTGCTCGTCCGCGACCAGCAGATCGATGTCCTCGCCTTCCCCCACTGCCGGAAGTGAGTCGAACCACCGGAGAATTGCGTACCGGATGTCGTTCCGGTTCAGTCGGTCAAAAAACTCTTCGGTCCCGATTACGCGGGAAAGGTAGCGCCGGGCGCGGGTGCCCTGTTTTTCTTCCCGGATCCGCCCGATCAGGTACGACCGGGTCCTCCCGTCCCCCGCCGGGAGCGGAACGCGGCCAAGCACCTGGATGCGGCCTCTGGCTGCGTGCCTTGTCAGGCCCGCCAGGGCCGCGACGCCCGCGCGAGAACGGTCGGGAGCCCAGAGAACGTAGCGGACGTGCCGGTACAGCGAAAAGGTCGGCAAGTGCCGTGCGGAACTTCCGGAAAGGATGAGCACTTCGGCGTTGTTGGCTTGAATCTGCTTCGCCGAGCGGTACGGCGCCGTTCGGCGCCTCGACTCGTCACCTGCCGCGTTACCCGACGACCCGCGACGGAGCCGCAGGTACCGTCGCCACCCAGCGGCAAGAAGACCCTCTCCGAGTGCGTCGGAATCGGCATCGATCTCGATCACGCGGAGGTCCCTGCCGATCACGGCGTCGAGGGGCAGGAGTTTGCCGGCTCCGAGCAGGGCGCCGGCCGTTGCGGCCGCGCGGTCCTGCAGCCACTCGCCTACGCGGGAGCGGGCGGACGCTGGCGCCCGGGGGCCGGAAGCTCGGGAACCGCCCGGCTCGGGCAGCCGCTTTACTTCGATGGCGAGGCCGGGGCGTGTGTCAAGCATGGGAAACGACGACGGGCGTAGTCTGCAAGGCGTTCGGCATAGGGACGTCCATGGGTAAGCGGGAGAGAACTCTTTTATCTACTGGGGCCGGACTCGGATGGGGTGGGGAATGCCTCTCCCACTGGGAGAGGCATTCCCGAGGATCGAATCACGGGTGCGAGGGAGACTCCCGGGCCCCGGGGGGGATCCGGGCTTCCACGTCTTCCCAGCGGTAAAAGTGGAAGGTGCGGTCGGCGGACATCATCACCACCATGCCGCGGGGGAACCCAGTACCCAAACCAGCCGAGACGACCGCGACGCCGTCCGTTTCGAGCGCGGAAACCGGGATGGAGGCGAGCAGCGGGTGGTGGTGCGGCCTCCCCGAAACACCCTCACGGGGGAAGACCTGCAGCCGCCCTGCCTGCTGGTCTGAAACCAGGATGTAACCGGTTCCGTCCTCACTGGTGTAGAGCGCGATCCCTTCGTGATCCCGGGCGAAGTGGTCGGTCCCGAACTGGGCGAGCTGCCGATCGCCCGCTTTGGGATCCGCGTGGTACTTCCGGATTCCGAACTGCTCATCGGAATAGTAGACGTAGCCTAGCGCTTGGTCGACCGCGATGGCCTCAATCTCCTGCCGCCCGCTGAACGTCCCGAACTCCCTCACCTTCACGCCGCGAACGCGGCCGGCGCCGTCGTCTTCCAGGCGGTACTGCCAGAGATATCCCTCGGTGGGTCCCTGCTTCCCCGCCACGATTGCGAACATCGCCCCATCGCGGGGCCGCCGGTAAAGTGCGATTCCCATCGGCTCGCGCTCGGTGTCGCCGTCGAACACGGGAATGCCCCCTCCATCGACGGGCCGCATGTCGGGCAGCGCGAAGACCCGCAGCGAGGTTGAGTTCCGTTCGGTAGCCACCGCGATGTCCACCCCCCGGCCGCCGACACGGAAGCCGTACCCTACGTCCACGTTGTTGGGGCGCCGCAGCCCGGTCACCGTGCGGGTCCGGTCTATCCGGCCGTCCAGCCCGAACACGTACACGCCGCCGTTGCGGCGCCCCTTGTCCGTCCCGAGGACCAGGCTCTGCGCCGGATCTTCGGGGTGGATCCAGATCGCCGGATCGTCGCCGTCCCCCGGCACCCGCTCCGTGACGATGGCGGGGAGCAGTGGCTCCTCCGTTCCCGCACCCGTGCGGTGCGGCTGGCGGTCCGCCGTGTCTCCCGATGCGTCGTGAGCGCCACAACCGAACAGTGCGGTGGTGAGTGAGAGGAGAAACAGCCAGCGGAACTGCCGGTGGAGGATCCTGTCATCCGCCCCGCGGGTGGTATGCATATCATTCATTCGTGCTCGAAGTCTGCTGAAGCGAAGTCCATCCCTCAATACCGCGTGCAGGCACAGCTTATCCCGCTGTACACGCGCCACCGGTCAGCGGGATAGGTGGAGGCCCCAGACCCGGTTGTCGTCCTGTCCCACGACGGCGAAGAAGTAGCCGGACTGTCCATCGACCATGGTGGCGGACGTTGCCGGGTTGAGCATCGGCTGTCCCCCCGTGTCCAGCACCACGTAGGGTGCCGGCCATGCCTTGCCCACCGCCGGGGCATTGTACGCGCCGAAGTCGGGGTTCAGGCGCGTGCTACGCATGACGTGCACTTCCCGCGTGTCCAGTGTGGTCGCGACCACGTACACGTGGTCGGTGTCCCGGTCGTACTGGATGCGCGGGCGCGTGAACTCGTTGCTCGAGGAGGAGCCGTAGCGCGTTCGCACCACGGCGAGATCCACCCACGTCCCGTTCGCAGTCCGGCGCGCATACCGTAGGATCGGATCGGACGACCCCTTGTGGCTGGTCTTCCAGACGGCGAGCACTTCACCATTCGGAGTGACGACCACGTCCCCGTGATCGTCCGCGCCAGCGGAGCGGCGGTCCACGATCTCCCTCCTCCAGCCCGAATCGAGGGGGTCCGAGTCCCGGCGCACCCAGAAGCGCATCTCGCCGGAGACTTGGTCGTCCAGCAGAACCCCGATCTTCGCTCCCTCCGCGTCCCGGAAGGCCACGATCCGCGCCAGGTGCTCCGTCGTCCAGATGTTCTGGTCCAGCGCGGTGGCGCCCAGAAGCTGCGAGCCGGTGGCCGGGTCGTACACCGCGTACTGGTTGATCCCGCTCAGCCCATAGTTCACCCATACGCGCCCGTGGCTGTCGACAGCCATGGTGCCCCAGGCCGAGGAGCCCGCACTGTTGCCGGCGGGAGCGGAAACGTTCGCGGTAGAGGTGTAGGTCTTGGTCTGCGAATCGTATCGCGCGGTCCCGATGCGCGAGTCGGTGCCGTGCTTCCCGTAGAAGATGATGTCGCCGTTCGACTGAACATGTACATCGAGACGCCGCGAATTGCTCCCCATCAGCGTGTTGGACGCCTCCGTCCACACGCCCGACGCGTCGCGACGGAACGCCCGCCAACCGTGGGACATGATCCACCAGTGGCCATCGTGCCACCAGATCGGCTTGCTGGACTTCACGAACGTGCCCAGCTGCGAGGTCGACGTCGGTCGGACGACCAACTCGGCCGCACGTACCTGGGTGTCAGGCTCCGCCGCGCAGCTGATGCTGAAGCTGATGCTGTTGGTGCCGGAGCCGACGCTTACCGTTCGCGGGTTCTCACCGCTAACGGTGCAGTGGGTGGGCATCCCGGCCAGCTCCACGCTGTAGCTGCCGGTGGGCAGATCGGAGTAGCTCTGCGTGGCGCTGGCACCGATCTGCCGGTCCGGCTGCCCGCTCACCTTGAGCGTATAGCCGCTCGGCAGGTTCGAACCCGTGGTGGTGGTGCTCACCTCCAGCGTTCCCGTCTCCGCCGCGCAGCTGATGCTGAAGCTGGTGGTGGTTCCGGGTCCGTTGTTGAGGGAGCGTGGGTTCTCTCCACTGACGGTGCAGTGGGCCGGCACGCCGCTCAATTCGACGGTATAGCTGCCGTTAGGCAGGCTGTTGAAGCTCTCGGTGGCGTTGGCGCCGATCTGCCGGTCCGGCTGCCCGCTCACCTTGAGCGTGTAGCCGCTCGGCAGGTTCGAGCCTGTGGTGGCGGTACTCACCTGCAGCGTTCCCGTCTCCGCCGCGCAGCTGACGCTGAAGCTGGTCCTGGTCTTGCCGGGTCCGTTGTTGATGGAGCGTGGGTTCTCTCCACTGACGGTGCAGTGGCTGCGCATCCCGGACAGCTCCACGCTGTAGCTGCCGGTGGGCAGGTTGTTGAAGCTCTGCGTGGCGTTTACGCCGATCTGCCGGTCCGGCTGCCCGCTCACCTTGAGCGTGTAGCCGCTCGGCAGGTTCGAGCCCGTGGTGGCGGTACTCACCTCCAGGGTGCCGGTGCTTGCTCCCTTAGAAATCTGGGCACCCTCCGGCGACAACAGCTGCGAGCCGTCAGCGCATGAGATCGCGAATGCGGCCAGAGTGAGCACCGGGAGGCCGTGGATCAAGCGTTTCATGAGATACCCGGGTTGGCAGGTGACGGTCTTCGGCGGACCGGCCGACAAAGGCGGATGGATGTGAGCCGATCTGCTGGGTTATCGACGAACCGGATGGCTGGATCCAGCCCACGATGATTTCGCTCCACCCCCGTGGGTGGAAGCATGTCAGCTGAGACCCGAGCTGAATGTCCGATGCTTACGCATGTCTTGCACCCCGCGTTCGCTCCTGACGTAAGTTGCTCCGGGACAGATATATGCCTATGAGAAGGGCGCAGCAGTGCGCACAGAAATGCGACCCGGGTAGCCCAATCTGGGACACTCCGATCGCAGCTGAGGAGGAAACGGAATAGGGCGTCGTCCCCGAGGCGGGAAGTGGCGTCCGGGCGGAACCTATCAAGATCCCGACCACATGCGCGGGAACACCAGGGCTCCACCGCACCTCGGCGGAGTCTGCGGGCAACGGTGACACGCTCGCGGCGACGGCCGGGAGCGGAGCGCCGGAATCGAACCGCGGCGAGCGCCGCCATTAGCGCGTAAAAAGGTGTACACGACGGTCCGTATCGCTTCATTTCCGCGACAGTGTATTCGCAGCGCCTGTCGCTCCCATATTGGCCATCGCACGAAACGACCCGCTATGCTCGAGTAGCTCGAGGTACGTTCCCTGATCGACGAGGCGTCCCCGGTCGAGGAGGAAGATCTGGTCCGCGTCACGAACGGTGCTCAGGCGGTGCGCAATGATGACGATCGTAATCTGGCCGGCGAGGTCGGAGATCGCATCCATCACCGCCGCCTCGGTGGTTCCGTCCAGCGCGCTCGTCGCTTCGTCGAGCATCAGCACCTTCGGGTCGTGATACAGCGCCCGCGCGATGCCGATCCGCTGCCGCTGCCCCCCGCTGAGGCGTACTCCACGCTCGCCTACCACGGTGGCGTAGCCGCTCGGCAGCGTCTGGATGAAATCATGGAGGTGAGCGACGCGCGCGGCCCGCTCGACCTGCTCGAGGTCGATCTCGGCGGCCGGTACGCCGAAGGCGATGTTCGCCGCGATCGAATCGTCGGTGAGGAAGATGTGCTGCGGCACGTATCCGATTTGCCGCCGCCAGTCGGACATGGTGCGCCGGTCGAGCGGCCGACCGTCCACGAGGATGCCGCCGGCGGTCGGCTCGTACAGCCCGAGCAGAAGGTCGACCAGCGTCGTCTTCCCCGAGCCGCTCGCGCCGACCAGCCCGATGGTGCTGTTCCGCTCAATGCGCAGGCGGACGCCGTCCAGGGCGGGCGTGGCCGTCCCGGGATAAAAGAACCTTACGTCCTCCAAGACGATTTCTTCATGAAACGGAAGCGGCGCGGCCTCCGGCTCCGGACCGGAGGCGGCGAGTACCGCGTGGTCCTCGAGTACCGATTCCAGCGCGGCCCGATTGAACCGGATCCTTGCAAGGGCGGAGAACAGGTGCTGGAGCTCGGGCATCAGGCGGTACCCGGCGAACGCGTAGAGGCTGAGCACCGGCAGGATATCGGCTATCCCCTGACCCGCGCGCAGGTAGTAGAGCACGATGAGCACGATACCGCCGAACGCGATGGTATGCAGCGCGTAGCGCGGCAGGTCCGAGATGACCGCGTTGGAAGCGGTCGCCGTGGAGTACTTCCACGACGCGGGCTCGAACTGCGCCAGAAAGGCCTCCTCGCGCTGGAGGACCTTGACGTCCTTGATCCCTCCGAATGCCTCTCCCGATGCCTTGAAGCGCTTCTCGTTGGCCCGCACGCGCTCGCGGCCGAGCCTCCGCTGCTTCTTCTTGATCAACATGTAGATGACGCCGTACGTCCCGCCCAGCGTCAGCGCCACGATCAGGGCGAGCGCGGGATCGAGCAGCAGGAGCAGGGTGACGAGGGCCACGATCACGAGCAGCCGCGCGCCGACGTCCAGCGCCGGCGACAGCACCCCGGTGACCACGACCTTTACTTCCGAGAGCAGCGTCTTGTTCAGCTTGGCGCTGTTGCGCTGTACGAAGAAGCCGTACGGCTGACTGAGGTAGCCCCTGAGGACCCGGACCGAGAGCCGGTGGTACAGTCCCCACGAGAAGCGCAGCGATGCGTAGTGGACCAGCGCGCCCGTGCTGTTCGCCACGGCCAGCATCGCGACTACGGCCACGCCGAGCGCGGTGAGAAAGGTGGTCTCCGAGGTGAAGCCGAGCGCCTCGTAGGCAGCGGCCAGGCGGGCGTCCCGCTGGATGATGCCCGGGTCGGCGACGACGCTCATGAAGGGCATGATCGAGGCCACGCCGACCATCTCCACGCCAGCGCGGACGACGAGTGCGACGGCGAGCATGCCGAGCTGCCATCGCTCGCGACGGTAGAGCAGGCCCCAGAGATCCCGGATCACGCTCGTTTCTTTGTCGGTTTCCTCCTCCATTGATGCTCTCCGACCCTTGTTCACGCCCTTCATTTGCTCGCACCGCGGTCCGCAGCCCTGAGCTGGTCCCGGGGCTTCAGCCTGGCTCGAACGACGTCGCGGACGAGGATCGGCAGGAGGAACCAGGGCTCGACAAGGTAGCGGCGCCAGGATCGCTTCGGCTCCCTCAGCAGGAGGTAGAGCCACTCCAGCCCGATCTGGCCGGTCCAATAGGGCGACGCGGCGGTCCTGCCGGCGATCTGGTCGATCGCCGCGCCCAGCGGCAGGATCACATTCGCATCGATCCGGTCGAGCGCATCGACGATCCAGCATTCCTGCCGCGGCATCCCCATGCCGACGACCAGCAGGTGCGGGCGGAAGGCCTGGATGCGCGCAATCACCGCTTCGAACTCCTCGCTGCCGGGAGTCGCATCGAAATACCCGTGATGCACGTCGACCTGAAGACCTGGGCATTCCGCGCGCAGGATGTCGGCCGCTTCCTCCGCCACTCCCAGGAGCGAGCCGAGAAGAAAGACCCGCCGGCCCTCCGCCGCGGCGCGCCGGATCGCCGGGCGCAGCCACTCCAGCGACCGGGTCCGGTTCTCCCGCCGCAGGGGGAAGCCGAGCACGTTCCCCACGGCCAGCAGCGGCATGCTGTCGATGAAGATGTACTGCGAGCGGGCATAAAAGCTCCGCATCTTCGCGTCGCGGTGGTACAGGTACACGCTGTGGGAGTTGTGGTTGCCGATGATGCAGCGCTGCCCCGCAGCCATGGCCTCCCCGATCTTATCGCCGATGATCTCCTCGGTCAGTGCATGAACCCTGACCCCGAGAATCTCGTATGCCTCGACCTTACTCATGAACGTAGAATGGAATGGCTGATGTTCTTGATTGCATCGGGAATTCGACCCTTGTTGCGCGACGGGCGCGGATCCATACGAATCGCGGTTCTCGAGCGGCTCGGGTCCACGACGCGTCCGGATGGCTCAACGACCTGCCTCCGCGAGCCGCAAAATCTTGTCGTACCCCGTGGCCTTCAGCTGAAACCGGTGCCAGAGACGATCAAACAGCGCGCGCGGAGAGAGAAAGCATGCGACCCAGAACGCCCCGAACAGCAGCCGGTCGGAATAGCCGAACGACCGGTCGGTAATGGTTGCCCGCAGGAGGTGGTAGAGCGCCGCGGCCTGGCGGGAGGGCGTCTCCCGCAGCTTGGCGCGCGCGAAGTTGTTCCGGGTGAAGATCGAGTCGCTTTGGAGCACGTGGTCCATCCGGAAATGCCGCGCGACGACCTGCTGCAGATCGACCCAGTACTCCAATCCTTCTGCGGAGGTCAACGACTTGAGATGGTTGCCCTCCGAGTGCAACCTGTATTCTGCGAGCGGACGCTCCAGGCTGCAAACCGGAGCCAGCAGGGCCGCGCCGTGCGCGAGATAGTAGTCGGCGGCAGTCCGGAACCGCTTGGTCGGCATCGGAACCAGCTGCTGGAAGATATCGGCCCTGAGCACCATCCCGGAGGTCGCCGCGGCGGCGATGCGGCCCGTCCGCCGGAACTGTTCTCGCAGGTCGCCATGGGAAAGGCGTGCGCGCTTCGGGCGCACGTCGCCGGTCCTGCGACCCTGGGGATCGATGACCACCAGCGGATGCTGGATCATGCCCGCGTCCGGGTTCTCGCGAATTGCCTCGCTGATCATCGCGAGCTTCTCCGGAACCCATCGGTCGTCCGAGTCGAGCAGGCAGATGTAGCGGCCACTGCAGAGGGCGAACCCGTGCTCCATGGCCGCAGACTGCCCGCTGTTCGGGATGCGGGAGAAGAGAACGGGGTGGGTTAGCCCCAATTGATTCTCCCCGATCCAGCGGCAAACGACTTCCCCCGTGCCGTCGGTCGAACCGTCGTCCACGACGACGACCTCGTAGTCCGTGCACATCTGGCCCGCCACCGAGTCGAGGGTTTCGCGAATGTACGCGGCCTGGTTGTACGTGGCGATCAGCACGGAGAAGAGCGGGCGCGGATGCTCGCCCGCCGCGATTTCCTGTGCCGGTGCCGTCTGGGGCGCGGGAAAAAATGCGGCCATGGATCTACTGGGAAATGAAAATGCGTTCATGCGACTCCCCGTTCCCACGGGACAGTCGTTCGGCGACAGCCGAAACGTACCGATCGGTATTCACTGACTCTTCGATCCACGCCCGGTTGCGCTTCCCCATCAGGGCGAGGGCCTCGGGGTTTCTCCACATCTCGACGATCGCATTGCACAGAGCATGCGGGTCGCCAAGTGGGATGACCCTGCCCGTCACGCCGTCCTCGACATAATCCATTATCCCCGGCGAGGCGGAAACGACGACGGCTTTTCCCATCGCCATGGCCTCGAGAATGGTGGTTACACCCGCCGCCTTTTCCGATGACTTGAGGGGAACGACCACGAACCTCGCTCCCGCATACAGATCTCGCAGCTCGGCAAAGGAAAGTCCGCGAACCACCTCGATGTTGTCCTCGGCCGATCCAGCCTCGATGGGTGTGAACCCGGCCCCGGGTGACCATCCCGAAGCGACGATGCGCACCGGATGATCGAAGTGGCGCGCCGCAGCCCTCAGGGTGTCGTAGTCGCGGTCTTCCATTCCCACGCTCAGCATATACCCACCAAGCTTTGTCTCCTCCGCACCAGGCTGGAAGAAGTGGTGGTCGATCCAGTTGTGTAGACGTATCACCCGTGCTCGAGGAAGGCCGATGTCCCCGGTGAGAATCCTTTCCTGCACCGTGTTCAGGCAGACCAGGGAGTGGTACGGGCGGCTTCCCAGCATGCGGAGGATCCGGCGGCGCTTCGGTGTTCCCGCGTGATGCACCACCATCACCAACTTCCCGTAGCACCGTGCCGTACGGAGAAGAATCGTTAAAGGAATACCGACGTCCTCACCCGTCGCATAGACGAAATCGAAATCATTACGTCGGAGAAAGCCCATCCACGCCAGTCCCCACTTCAATCCCATCCACCGGCGCGACACGCGCACGGGAGGCGATGTGGAAGCTTCCACAGCATCGAAGTCCAGCAACTCGGCGCCAAGCCGGTGTGCAAGCTCCAGGTATTCCACCCTCGGTTCGGCACCCATGCTGATCCGCGATGTCAGATTCGCATTTCGCTTCTTTGCCAGCAGGATCAGGGTACGCGGGGAGGATTGCATGCTAATGCCTTCTCTCCTGAAGAAAGGTGTGTTACCCCAGCGAGTCCGGGTCTATTGGGCGTGGCGAGGTCAAGCTGATCGTTCCAACTCCCCGTGCGGCCTTTCGCCGGATCCTTTCCGTCAGCCGCTTCAAACGATATCGCAAGCGCTTCAGGTGCTGAACCGGAACCGGATCGTTCAACAGGCTGTGCAGCGAGAGCCCCACGTACGGCTGCCAGTGGGTGGCGTAGGTGCGACACTTGCCGAGAGGTAAATCACCCGTGAACTCCGCCGGCAAGCCGTTCAGCGTGAAGTCCTGTTCAAACGAGTCCGGCACCGCCTCGTACCTATGCAGAAACTCCAGGTCGATCACCTTCAACCCATGGTGGCGGTCGACCAGGATATTGGAAGGCTGGAAGTCGAGCAGGAAGTACCCGGCCCGGTACAGCTCCTGCGCGGTCCGGACCGACGCCTTCGCGACGCTCAGGGGGAGCAGCCGGTTCGGGTTCCTCTGAAAGCGCAGCGTGTCGTCGTAGAAGGGAGTCAGGATCCAGTTGTCGCCATGGCCGAGTAGTTCCGGGATCGACTCGATCCCGCGCAGTTCCGACCTTCCCGCCACTTCTCTTTCGAGAAAGCGGCTCTGGCTGGAGCGGAAGGTCTTGCGGACCGCGAGCTGCCCCTCGTGCTCCACGAGCTCCACCTTTGCACGATTCGCACGACGGCTCAGGTCGCGGAGCACGGGCTGCGGGGTGCGGAAGGCGTTGCGAAGGGCTACGATGCGGGCACGCAGATCGTCCATTGGTCCTGGCATCAGCAACTGCAGATACGTAACCGCGTCGTCCGCATTAGCTGTCGCCGCGAGGCGGGGGTCCACAGCTTGGCGTTGAGCATGTAGATCGGAAAACCGCGGCTGCAGCATCGCCATGATGCGGCCGTTGTCCAGGTTGGGATACTTCGCTCGCTGGTGCGCAGATGGAGGGGACGGGTTGAGGCTCAATGCCGCCACCAGCATCGCGATCTGCGAATCGGCACACGTTGGCTCCCCCCTGACCCACAGCTCCGGATGGATACCATTCGTTGCCGTGCCACCGGCTGAGAGGTCTTCGACATGGAGGATCTCCCAGCCGCGCGCCTCCAGGAAAGGCGGCACCTGGCTGGCCGTTCCCTGCTCCACCGCGGTGCGGCTGATGCCAAAGACGCACAGCCCCCGGACGTCCATCTCGGCCTCCACCCCGGGAGCCGGTACGACCGGCTGTTCCGCCGACAGGCGTGCAGCGTGGAAGTCGCTCATCTCCCCGGTCCGGTTCTCGAGGTGTGAATGTCGGGGCTGCTGCCGGGATGCGCCGTCGCCAACCTGCGGGAGCGGTGCCGCACACCAGGGGAGAGCATCCCGGCCCCCTCTCGGTTGGCACGCTCGGGCGGGAGGCGCGCAGGATCGGGAGCGCGATCCGCTCCCAGCGTCATCATCCCCAGGGACGACACGGTGGCGACGTACAGGATCCAGAAGACGTTGTTCTGCCGGAGAATACCGCTCTCGGTGAGGTTGGTCAGAAGAACAAAGGTCAGGAAGAGGAGCGGCCACAACTCCGCGAAGCTCCGGGAGGTCCGTG
>JACDHR010000164.1 GCA_013820915.1 Gemmatimonadota bacterium | reverse complement strand
GCGCTGGAGCCGCGGAACTGCTACGTCTGCAAACAGGACTACTCCGCGCTGCACCACTTCTATGATCAGCTCTGCCCCTCGTGCGCGGAGCTGAACTACCACAAGCGCACGGAAACAGCCGACCTGCGCGGCCGGGTGGCTCTGCTGACCGGCGGCCGCGTGAAGATCGGCTACCAGGCGGGCATCAAGCTGCTGCGCGCCGGAGCGGAGCTGATCGTCACGACTCGCTTCCCGCGCGACTCGGCGGCGCGCTACGCCGAGGAGCCCGACTTCGCCGATTGGGGGCACCGCTTGACCGTTTACGGGCTCGACATGCGCCACACGCCGAGCGTGGAGGCGTTCTGCCGGGAGCTGCTCGCCACCCGTGAGCGTCTCGATTTCATCATCAACAACGCCTGTCAGACGGTCCGGCGTCCGCCGGACTTCTACCGGCACATGATGGAGATGGAAACGGCGGCGCTGAACACGTTGCCGCGGGTGGTGCGCGGCCTGCTCGGGAGCTACGACTCACCCGCCGGCGCGCTTCTCGGCTCCGGCAACGCAGGGAGCAACGTTGCGCACACCGGCGACCGCCATGCTCACGAGCCGGTGGGGCTGACGCACGCGCCGCAACTGTCGCAGGTGCCGCTGCTGCCGGAGGAGCTCGCCACGCGGCAGGAGCTTTTCCCCATGGGGCGGCTGGATCAGGACCTGCAGCAGGTGGATCTGCGGGACCGCAACTCGTGGCGGCTAATGATGGCCGAGGTGCCGTCGGTGGAGCTGCTGGAGGTGCACCTGGTGAACGCCATCGCGCCCTTCATCATCAATGCGCGCCTCAAGGAGTTGATGCAACGCTCCCCCGAGCGTGACAAGCACATCGTCAACGTCTCCGCGGTGGAGGGGCAGTTCTACCGCCGCTTCAAGACCGCGCGGCATCCGCACACCAACATGGCCAAGGCCGCGCTCAATATGATGACGCGCACCTCGGCGGTGGACTACCACGCGGCCGGGATCCACATGAACAGCGTGGACACCGGGTGGGTGACCGACGAGGACCCGGCGGATCACGCGGCACGCAAGGTCGCCGAGCACCGCTTCCACCCGCCGCTGGACATCGTGGACGGCGCGGCGCGCATCGTCGACCCGATCATTGCCGGCTTCAACAGCGGGGAGCACCTCTGGGGGAACTTCCTCAAGGACTACCAGCCGACGGACTGGTAGTCGCGAGGGTGAAGTAGCGTGGTTCACTGATTCAGCGGGTACAGCCCGATCACCCGGGGAGGAGCGCCGCGCTGCTCATCGCCAACGGTGAGGAGCCAGACGACCTCCGCGCAGTTGCGGCTCGTATCCGGAAAAGGCTATGATCCGGAACAATCGGAACGCCGTCGTGGTGCACGTTTGACGAAAGACAGGACGGGAGATCGTTGCAGATGCGAGGAGGAGAGCTGATTCTCCCGCATCTTTACACTCGCGGGAGATGTATCCTATGAAACCCTTGTACGCTACCGCCGCCGTGGTTTTTCTTGTTGCCGCCGGATGTGCTCCGCCGGCAAACGCGCCCGCGGGCACGCCGACCGCGGCTCCGTCTCCGGCCAGCGCGTCCGCGCAGGACGATGAAGATCCATTCCTCTGGTTGGAGGAGGTGGAGGGCGAGCGGGCGATGGAGTGGGTCGAGTCCCGCAACACGGCCACGCTGAACGAGCTATCGGCTAGCCCCGTGTACCAGCCGATCTTCGACCGCGTGCGGGAGGTGCTGGATTCCCGGGACCGGATCGCGTACCCTGCCATCATGGGCGACCGGCTGTACAACTTCTGGCAGGACCAGGCGAACCCGCGCGGCGTTTGGCGGCGCACCGTCTGGGAGAGCTATCTCTCCGGTAACCCTCAGTGGGAGGTCGTGCTGGACATAGACGCCCTGGCGGCCTCGGAAGGGGTGAACTGGTCGTACGCCGGCGCCTCCTGCCTGGAGCCGGAGTACCGCCGTTGCCTGGTGCGCCTCTCCCGCGGCGGGGCGGACGCGGTGGAGGTGCGCGAGTTCGACACGGAAACCCGCCGCTTCATCGAGGGTGGCTTCCACCTTCCGGAGGCGAAGCAGAGCGTCGCCTGGATGGACCGCGATGCCCTCCTGGTAGCCGCCGATTTCGGACCCGGAAGCATGACCTCGTCCGGCTACGCACGGGTCGCGAAGCTCTGGCGCCGCGGCACTCCGCTGACCGCGGCCGAGACACTCTTCGAGGGGAGCGAAGGAGACGTTTCTGTAAGCGTCGGCACCTGGCGCACCGCGGACCGCAGCATGAGTCTGGTCATCCACCGGCCGAGCTTCTTCCGGGCTGCCATTCACGTGCTGGAGGACGGCGAGCTGACCCGGATCGACCTGCCGATGGACGCCGACCAATCCCTCGTGCGCGACCGACTGGTGGTCTACCTCCGCTCGCCATGGGAGGCCGGCGGACGGAGCTATCCCGCGGGTTCGCTGATCCACGTCGGATATGACGAGTTCGTCCAGGGCTCCCGCGACTTCCAGATCCTGCTCGAGCCGACGGAGCGCCAGACGGTAAACAGCGTGCGTGCAACGCGCGACTACCTGCTGGTGAGTATGCTGGACAACGTGCAGGGCGAACTGCGCCGCTACCAGTATCGGGACGGCCGCTGGTCATATGAGCCGGTGCCGGCACCCGCGATGGGGAACATCGGGGTCTCGGCGACCTCTCCCTTCTCGAACCGCTATTTCTTCACCTTCAGCGGCCTAACTCAGCCTACCACGCTCTACCTGGCGGAAGAGGACGGATCCGTGGGTGAGGTGCGGCGCCTGCCGGCGATGTTCGACGCGTCCGGCCTCGCTGTCGAACAGCACGAGGCGACCTCGCGCGACGGCACGCGCGTTCCGTACTTTGTGGTGCGGCCCGAGAGTACACGGTTGGACGGGACCAATCCCACGCTGCTCTACGCCTACGGCGGTTTCGAGGTCTCGATGACGCCCGGCTACAGCCCCGTTACCGGCACTGCCTGGCTGGAGCGTGGGGGTGTGTACGTGCTGGCGAACATCCGGGGTGGCGGCGAGTTCGGGCCGCAGTGGCACCGCTCGGCGCTGCTCGGGAACCGGCAGCGCGCCTACGACGACTTTCTCGCGGTTGCGGAGGACCTCATCGCCCGCCGCATCACCTCCCCCGATCACCTCGGGATCATGGGCGGAAGCAACGGCGGGCTCCTCGTGGGCGCGGCGCTCACGCAGCGGCCGGACCTCTTCAATGCAGTGGTCGTCCAGGTACCGCTGCTGGACATGCGCCGTTACCACGTTCTCCTGGCCGGCGCGAGCTGGATGGCCGAGTACGGCGACCCGGACGATCCGGCCCAGTGGGAGTTCATCCGCCGCTATTCGCCCTACCACAACCTCCGGATGGGGGTGGACTACCCGCGCGTCCTCTTCACGACCACGACGCGCGACGACCGGGTACATCCCGGGCATGCCCGCAAGATGGCGGCACGGATGGAGACGATGGGCCATCCCGTTTACTACTTCGAGAACACCGAGGGGGGGCACGGGGCTGGCGTGACGAGTGAGCAGCGGGCGCGAGTGCAGGCGCTGACCTTCGCCTACCTCTGGGAGCAGCTCGGCCGCGACGGAGCACGGGCGGGGATCCGGTAGGCGCAACGAGCCGGCCCGCGCTGGAGCTGCCCCCGTCGCCCGTAACCTTTGAAGATGCGGTTCACCATGACCTGTATGCCCAAGACCTGTACGCCCAAGCCGTCCCGCTCCCTGCGAGCGCTCGCGGTTCTCCTCCTCGTCCTGAGCGCCTGCGCCCCGCGCGCGGCATCGGGCCCCGTGAACGCCGACGCCTCCCGGTGGGAGCGACAGGCGCAGAATGTTACTATCGTACGGGACGACTGGGGGATCGCGCACATCCACGGGAAGACGGATGCGGATGCGGTGTTCGGCCTAATGTACGCCCAGGCCGAGGACGACTTCAACCGGGTGGAGACCAACTACCTCAACTCGCTGGGGCGGCTGGCCGAGGCCGAGGGAGAGTCCGCGATCTACCAGGACCTGCGGATGAAGCTCTTCATCGAGCCCGACAGCATGGAAGCGCTGTATGACGCGAGCCCTGCGTGGCTGCAGGAGCTGATGAACGCATGGGCCGACGGTTTGAATTACTATCTCCAGACCCATCCGGAGGTCGTGCCCCGGGTGATCCGGCGGTTCGAGCCGTGGATGGCTCTCTCGTTCAGCGAGGGGAGCATCGGCGGCGACATCGAGCGGGTGTCGCTGAGCCAACTCGAAGCGTTCTACGGCGAACGCACCGTCGCCCTCACGTCGGAGGAGAGCGGCGCCCGCTTCCGGGAGCCGACGGGGTCGAACGGCTTCGCCATCGCGCCATCGAACACCGCGAACGGTCAGGCGCTACTGCTGATCAACCCGCACACGTCCTTCTTCTTCCGCTCCGAGGTGCAGGTAATCAGCGACGAAGGGCTGAACGCCTACGGTGCGGTGACGTGGGGCCAGTTCTTCGTCTATCAGGGCTTCAACGAGCGCCTGGGATGGATGCACACCTCCAGCGGCGTGGACGTCGTGGACGAGTTCCTGGAGACGATCGTGGAGCGGGACGGACGCCTCCACTACCGGTACGGCAGCGAGGAGCGCCCCCTCACCACGTCGACCATCACCGTGCCCTACCGAACGGAGGACGGCGGGATGGCGCGGAAGACGTTCACCGTCTACCGGACCCACCGCGGCCCGATCGTGCGCGAGGTCGACGGGAAGTGGGTGAGCATCGCCCTGATGCACAGGCCGGTGGAGGCGCTCAGCCAATCCTTTCTGCGCACGAAAGCACACGACTACCCGTCGTTCCGGGAGGTCATGGAGCTGAAAGCCAACTCGTCGAACAACACCATCTACGCCGATGCCGACGGCGTCATCGCGTACTTCCACCCGCAGTTCATCCCCAGGCGCGACGACCGCTTCGACTACACCCGGCCCGTGGATGGAAGCGATCCGGCGACCGACTGGAAGGAGCTGCACTCGCTGGAGGAGGCGCCGCACCTGCGGAACCCGGAGAACGGCTGGATCCAGAACACGAACAACTGGCCGTATTCGGCGGCGGGGCCGTACAGCCCGAAGCGGGAGAGCTACCCGCGCTACATGGATACCGCCGGCGAGAACCCGCGCGGGATCCATGCGATCATGGTGTTGCAGGACCGGAAGGACTTCACGCTGGAGTCGCTCGTCGAGGCCGCGTACAATCCCTACCTGCCGGCATTCGCGCAGCTGATCCCGACGCTGATTGCGGCGTACGACCAGACCCCGGCATCCGGTCCGCACAAGCGGAAGCTCGCGGACCAGATCGCGCTGCTGCGCACGTGGGACTACCGCTGGTCGGTAGCCTCCGTATCGACCTCGCTCGCCGTTTTCTGGGGAGAGGAGCTCTGGCGGCAGGTGGGCGCCGAGGCGCGGCGGGCGGGAATATCGGTGTACGACTACATGGCCACGCGCACGACAGCGGAGCAGAGGCTGCAAGCCCTCGCCGCCGCCTCCGACCGGCTGGAGGCAGACTTCGGGAGCTGGCGCACGCCGTGGGGGGAAATCAACCGCTTTCAGCGCCTGACCGGCGACATCGTGCAGCCGTTCGACGACGCGATGCCGAGTACTCCCGTGGGCTTCACCTCCGCGCAGTGGGGCTCCCTCGCCTCATTCGGTGCGCGCGCCTACCCGGGGACGAAGAAGCGGTACGGCACGAGCGGGAACAGCTTCGTGGCGGTCGTCGAGTTCGGCGACAGTGTACGGGCCCGGGCCATCTCGGCCGGGGGCGAGAGTGGGGACCCGCAGTCGCCGCACTTCAACGATCAGGCGGAGCGGTACAGCACGGGAAATCTGCGGGAGGTCTACTTCTATCCCTCGCAGCTCAGGGGCCGCACCGAGCGGGTGTACCATCCGGGTGGGTGACCGCTGCCCTCGCGCCGCGCACCGCTGATCTCTCTTTCACGGGCACTTACGCCGTGTGGACAGTGTACACGTAGCGACTTCTCCGTAGATTTCCCGGTTCGTAGATTCTGAGACCTATGTTGCGATCACCCACCTCGCTGACCACCCGCACCGGTGCGCTCCTGCTCATGGCTGCGACCGCCGGCTGCGCCACCACGCATAACGTGAATACCTCCAACTCTGCATCTTCGGCCGCCTCGGCGGATCCCCGGAACCCGCTCCTGCAGGAGTGGGTCGGCCCGTACGGCGGCGTGCCACCTTTCGACCAGGTTCAGATCGCGCACTTCAGGCCGGCGCTCGAGGCGGCCATGGCCGAGAACCTGGCCGAGATCGAGCGGATCGCGACGAACGCGGCCGCGCCGACCTTCGAGAACACCGTGGCGGCCATGGAGCGCGCGGGCCGCACGCTGGACCGCGTACACACCGCGTACGGGATCTGGAGCGCGACGCTGAACCGTCCGGAGTTCCAGGCCGTCGAGCGCGAGATGGCGCCGCGGCTGGCGGCGTTCTCCGACCAAATCACGCAGAACGAGGCGCTGTTCGAGCGGATCAATACTGTCTACAACTCGCCTGACAAGGAGACGCGTACGCCGGAGCAGCAGCGGCTGATCTGGCTTTACCACAACAACTTCGTGCGCGCCGGCGCCCGGCTCGATGCAGAGTCCAAGACGCGCCTGTCCGAGATCAACCAGCAGCTGGCGGGGCTCTTCACCCGCTTCAGCCAGAACGTGCTGGCCGACGAGACCGATCAGCTCCTCGTGCTCCGCGACGAGGCGGAGCTCGCCGGGCTCCCGCAGTCTCTGCGCGACGCCGCCGCGGCGGCGGCGGAGGCTAGGCAGATGCCGGGCGCGTGGGTGATCACGAACACCCGCTCGTCCACCGACCCGTTCCTCACCTACTCCGACCGCCGCGAGCTGCGCGAGAAGGCGTGGCGGATGTTCGTGAACCGCGGCGACACGCCCGGGGAGCGCGATAATAACCCGATCATCGGCGAGATCCTGCAGCTTCGCGCGCAGCGGGCCCGGCTGCTCGGCTACCCGACGCACGCCCACTGGCGGCTCGAGAACACGATGGCGAAGACTCCGGAGGCCGCGGTCGAGCTGATGGAAGCCGTATGGACGCCCGCCGTCGCCCGCGTGCGAGAGGAAGTCGCGGATATGCAGGAGATCGCGCGGGCCGAGGGGGCGAACATCACGATCGAGCCGTGGGACTATCGGTACTACGCCGAGAAGGTCCGCACCTCGCGCTACGACCTCGACCAGAACGAGGTGAAGGAGTACCTCCAGCTGGACCGGCTGCGCGAGGGGATGTTCTGGGTGGCCGGGGAGCTCTTCGGGTTCGAGTTCTCGCCCGTCAGCGACGTGCCCGTCTACCATCCCGATGTTCGGGTCTGGGAGGTGAAAAACAAGGGGACCGGTCAGCAGGTGGGTCTCTGGTACTTCGATCCGTATGCGCGCGAGGGCAAGCGCTCCGGCGCCTGGATGAACGAGTACCGGAGCCAGGAGCGGTTCGACGCCGAGGTCACGACGATCGTCTCGAACAACTCGAACTTCGTGGAGGGGCAGGCGGGTGAGCCGGTCCTCATCTCGTGGGACGACGCGAAAACTCTGTTCCACGAGTTCGGCCACGCGCTCCATGGCCTCGCCTCCAACGTGACCTACCCGTCTCTGGCAGGCACGGCGGTGTTCCGCGATTATGTGGAGTTCCCGTCGCAGCTGCTGGAGCACTGGCTCTCGACGCCGGAGGTTCTGCAGCGCTTCGCGGTTCACTACCGCACGGGCGAGCCGATTCCGCAAGAGCTCGTCGAGCGGATCGAGCGCGCCGCGACGTTCAACCAGGGGTTCGGCACCACCGAGTATCTCGCGAGCGGGTTGATGGACATGAAGCTGCACCTCGCGGGCGACCGTCAGATCGACGCGCGCGCCTTCGAGCGCGAGACGCTGGCCGAGCTCGGGATGCCGAGCGAGATCGTGATGCGGCACCGCACTCCGCACTTCCTGCACGTGTTCGCCAGCGACGGCTACTCGGCCGGGTACTACAGCTATCTCTGGTCCGATGTGCTGACCGCCGACGCTGCCGGCGCGTTCGCCGAAGGGAGCGGCCTGTACGATCGCGCGGTCGCGCAGCGCCTGGTGGAGCACGTCTTCTCGGTTGGGAACACCCTCGACCCGGCGGAAGGCTACCGCACATTCCGCGGCCGTGATCCGCAGATCGATGCGCTGATGCGGAAGCGCGGCTTCCCGATTGCGGGGCCGACGCCTGGCACTCAGTAACGCTGAGACCGTAGATTAGCCTTCCAGCTCCCAGCGCGCCGGAGCGCTCCGCCGTAGCGA
>JACDHR010000558.1 GCA_013820915.1 Gemmatimonadota bacterium | reverse complement strand
GCGCTCATTCGACAGTGGCCGCGCCTGCGCGAGTGGATCGAGGAGAACCGCGAGGCGATCCGCATCGAGCGCCGGCTGATTAACGCCACAGCCGAGTGGGTGCGCCTGGACAAGGATCCGGACGCCCTGCTTCGCGGCGCGAATCTGGTGGAGACGGAGGAGTGGGCGCGGCAGAACTGGGAGGACATGCGCCCGCTGGAGCAGGAATTCCTAGAAGAGAGCGTCCGTGCGCGCGACCGGGCGATCCGCGAAGCCAAGGAGCGGCGCCAGCGGAAGTGGAGGCAGCTCCAGGCGACGGCCGCCGTGCTCGGTGCAGCCTCCGTGGTCGCCACGGTGGCGACGTTCTACGCGTTCAGCGCCAACGCGCGAGCCGAGGGAAATTTCGAGCTCGCCAGAAAGGCGGTGGACGAATCGCTGGCGTTGGTGGAGCGCGATCCGCATCATTACGACCTCGTCGGCCCGGACGATCCACAGGTGGAGGCACTCAGGCGCGAGCTCCTGACCCGGGCGCAGGGCTTCTACCGCGAATTCATCGAACAGAGCCCCGGCAACCCGGGCGTGCGGGAGGGCCTCGCGTCCGCGCACTTCAGGCTCGGACACATCAATCGATCACTCGCTGATGCATCCGAGGCAACCGTCAGCGAATACCGGGAGGCGATCAAGCGCTTCGGCAACCTCGTGAACGAACAGCCGGCGAACGCCGACTATCGCCAGGCGCTCGCCAACGCCCACAACTGGCTCGGCGAAACCCTGCGGCAATCGAGCGACGGAGCGGCGGAGGCGAAGGCCGCGTACGACAGCGCGCTGGCTCTTCAACAGGAGCTGCACCGCAGTGCACCGGACAATGCCGACTATCGGCGGGATCTCGCGAGGACGTACAGCAACCGCGGCATCCTGCAGTCGCGCAGCGCCCACGTCGATGCGGAAGCCTTCGCCCTGGCGGAAGCGGATTTTCGCGAAGCGATCGGCCTGCTCGAGCCGCTCGCCGCTTCCGGCGCGAACCCGAGGTCCCTGCAGGAGCTCGGGCGGGCGTACAACAACCTGGCAACGCTCATCGCGTTCGACGAGAGCCGGCTGGAGGAGGCGCAGGAATGGTACGAGCGCGCGGTGAGGACCCACGAAAGGCTGATCAGCGAGACCTCAGCGAATCGCGAGTACAAGCTGGAGCTGGTGAGGTTCTACAACAACATCTCCGATGTGTTGCGCGAGCGGGGACAGTTCGATCGGGCGATACAACGAAACCGGAACGCACACGATGTCATCGAGGAGCTGGCGCGTCCCGCGCCGAGGCTGGGAATCGATCGAGCCGACGCCTACAATGTGCGCGGCCGGATCATGGAGTCCCAGGGAGTGCCGGCCGCTGTACAGGAATACCGGCAGTCACTGGCGCTCTTCCAGCGCCTCCAGACGGATCCTCGAGCCTGGAGCCTGCCGGAGTTTCATGTGAGGTTCGTGGACCTTCTGGTGAATCTGGCGTGGCTCACCCGCGCGCATCCGAACGCCGCCGATCCACGCCGGCTGCTGGCGGACGCAATGGGCTCGTATCTCACGATCGCGCGGGGGATCACGGAGTCCGGCACGCCGGCCGACGCTCGGAACGTTCTCGAGAACTTTCCGCGTGCACTATCCGAACTGTCGGATCGGGATCGAAGGGAGTTCGTCGGGATGTATGAGAGCATGACGCCCCAACTACAGGACAGGGCTGCCAGCGGTTCACGACCGGAATCCAGCAGTGGCAGCTAATCTCCCCAGCCACTTACCTCAGGAGAGACCATGAGACGAGTGATCGTGATCCTGTTGATGTTGCTCGCTCCGGCGATGGTCGTGGCGCAGGAGCAGGACGCAGCGTCGGCGCAGCAGAGGTGGTTCTCCACCGTATCGGCCGCTGCCGCGGCTGACACGGTTCCGGTTGCCGTCCGGCAGCCGCAAGCGGAGGATACGGTCGCTGCCGTACAGCGCCGCCGGCGCCGGGGCAGCATGGTGGGCTACATCGACGACCCCACCGTCGGATCCAAGCTGCGAGTCCGGTTCGAGGCGGCGTTCGAGAATCGTGTCCCCGACCGTGCCGAATTCTTCTATGCGAAGTGCGGCTGCTATCGGGATCTCCCCGCGGATCACGCCGCGCGCGACACCCTCGCGCCAGGCCCGGGGCCGGGCGTGCCCTCGCACGTGAACTTTCAGCAGGTCTACCTATCCGGCGAGTATGGGGTGAATGAGCGCATTTCGGCGTTCGTTCAGCTCCCACTTCGTTGGATTCAGCCGCAGTTCGGGGATGGCGGTGCCGGCTTCGACGAGGCCGTCGGATTGGGAGATCTGCGCGTCGGCCTGAAGCTCGGGCTGATCGCGGAGACCGATCGGCTCGTCAGCCTTCAGGTGCAGGCCCACCTCCCGACCGGTGATCCCACGAAGGGGCTGGGCACCGACCACACCAGCCTGGAGCCGGCTCTCCTGCTCTTTCAGCAGCTCTCCGACCGGTTGGGGCTCGAAGCGCAGGGAGGTGTCTGGCTTCCTCTGGGTGGCTCCGCCGGCGTGCCGACCGACACGGACGAGAGGTTCTCCGGCACGAT
>JACDHR010000163.1 GCA_013820915.1 Gemmatimonadota bacterium | reverse complement strand
CCCGACCAGGTCGGCGAGTACAGCGGCGCGTCCAAGGAGGTGCGCCCCGTGACCGTCGCGACCTACCAGATCATGACCTACCGCGAGAGCGCCGCCGCGGATTTCCTGCACCTCGAACTCTTCGACCGCCGCAACTGGGGATTGATCGTCTACGACGAGGTCCATCTCCTCCCCGCGCCCGTCTTCCAGGTGACGGCCGGGCTGCAGGCACGCCGCCGCCTGGGCCTGACCGCCACGCTGGTGCGCGAGGACGGCCGCGAGGACGACGTCTTTGCGCTGATCGGGCCAAAGAAGGCGGATGTGCCGTGGAAAGAGCTCGAGACGCAGGGCTGGATCGCGGAGGCCGCCTGCACCGAGGTCCGCGTGCCGATGCCTGAAGAATTGCGGATGCCGTACGCGGTGGCCGAGGCACGGGACAAGTTCCGCATCGCCTCCGAGAACCCGGACAAAGTCGAGATGGTCCGCCGCATCCTCGCGCTGCACCCGGACGAGCCGGCGCTGGTCATCGGGATGTACGTCCAGCAGATCCGCGGGATCGCGCAAGAGCTGGACGTGCCCGTGCTGACCGGCTCTACCTCGCAGAAGAAGCGCGACCGGATCTACTCTGACTTCCGCGACGGCAGAGTGCCGGTGCTGGCGGTCTCGAAGGTCGCCAACTTCGCGGTGGACCTGCCGGATGCGGCGGTCGCGATCCAGGTCTCCGGCACCTTCGGCTCGCGGCAGGAGGAGGCGCAGCGGCTCGGCCGCATCCTGCGCCCCAAGACGGGATCCAACCAGGCGCACTTCTACACGCTGGTCAGCCGCGACACCGTGGAGCAGGAGTTCGCGCTCAAGCGGCAGCTCTTCCTGGCCGAGCAGGGCTACGAGTACCGGATTCTGGACGCGAGCGAGGTGGCCGGCCCCATGCCCGCGGCGGAGCGGACCGGCGCATGAAGCACTTCGACCTGGACTGGACCGAGGTGTTCCGCGCGCTGGCGGGCTGGGATGCGGTGTCGGTGGATGCGCGCCGCAACCTGCTCGACGTGCTCAAGCCGTCGGCTACGGTGCCGCTCAAGGTCTTAAGCCGCGATCTGGACGAGCTGGTCGCCTCCGGGCTGGTGAGCGCCAGCCCGACCCGAGCGGGTGTCGCCGAGGAGCACCGCGGTTTTGTCCGCGCCCTGCGCGCGATGGACCGCCAGTGCGGCCTCTTCGAAGATCCGGAGCCGCGGGCCGTGGCCGGCTACCTGGCGGAGCACCTGACCAACGAGGAAACGGCCGCGCTGGATCCCGACAACCGCAACCGCTTCAGCTACGGCGGGGTGAACCGCGGTGTGATTGCCGATCTGGTCACCTCGGCGGAGTGGATCGAGGAGTTCCTGGCCTGCGAAACGCCGGACGCGGCGGCGGAGTGGGAGCAGGCGCGCGGCGACGGTTCCGGGCCGCCGCGCTTCAAGGCACGGGAGGTCCACGACGCGACGCGGCGGCTCGTGCGCGCGCTGGTGCCGCACCCGGAGGGCGTCCCGCTCCGCGAGTTGCCCGCGCTGGTGCCGGGTGTGGGCGTGGCGCCGCTCGCGGCCGCGCTGCACGCCGCGCTCCGCTACCTGCTCGCGTACGCGTCACTCGGCGAAACGGACCTCGAACCGCGCGTGGGGCTCTGGCCGCCGCTCGCGCGCCGGCTGCTGCTGCCGGAGCCCGCGGCTCCCCAGCCGGTCGAGGCGGCGGAACGGTTCCACGCCGCGTTCCTGATGGAAGATATGACCGCGGTGCTGGTCGACGCCTCGGCGGAGCCGATCCGGCTGCGCGCCAACGACGGCGCGATCTTCGCCCGCGCGAAGCAGGCGATCGAGGCGCGGCTGGTGGGGCTCCCCGCGTGGGCAGAGCAAATGCTGCGGCAGGACGCGGATACGCGCATCGAGCAGGCGGCGCACGTGCTCCGCGCGCTTGGCTTCGCCGCGGATCGCGGCGAAGCCGGGCAGAGCCTCCACCTCGCGCCGACCGCGAAGGGCTCGCGCTGGCTCGTCCTCCCGGACCGCGACCGACTCGCCGCGCTGCTCGAGCCGCTCCGCAAGGAGAAGGAAAAGAACCCCGCCCGCTGGCACCGCGTGGCGGCCGAGTGGGGATTTTTCCCGTTCCGCCTCGACCTTGCCACCGCAAAGGACGGCCTCGACCTGCGCGCCTCGCTCGCCGGCGCGTTTCTCGGCCTGCAGGACGACGTATTCTTTCCCGTCACCGGCTTCCTCGAGTATCACCGGCGTACACGCAACCCGTTCCTGGCGGCGCGGGAGACCGGCGCCCGCGCCCACCGCACCGCCTATGGCCGGCGGATGCGGCGGGAAGACTGGGAAACACTCTGGGGCGATCTGCTCTTCAACTTCCTGGTGGCGCGGCTCGCCGCGCTCGGCGGCGTACGTCTGGGGCGCACGGCGGACGGCCACGCGTGCTTCGCGATCACGCGGATCGGCCGCTACCTGCTCGGCGCGGCCGACGAGTTCGAGTACGGCTACGAGGCCGAGGCCGAGGTCATCGTGCAGCCGAACTTCGAGATCGTTTTCCTCGCGGCGGCGCCGAAGCTGGAGGCGCAGCTCGCGCGCTTCGCCGAGCGCGTGGGTGCGGGGCCGGGCGTGATGTTCCGCATCACGAAAGCCTCGGTCCTCGCGGCCGCCGAAGCCGGTGCCGAAGCAGCGCAGGTGGTCGACGCGCTACGCGATGCGTCCACCCGCGAACTGCCGGGCAACGTCGAGCGCCAGATCGGGGACTGGTTCTCCGGAGTGCGCCGCATCTCGATGCGTCCCACCATCCTGCTCCGCTGCCCGGACGCGGAAACCGCCGCGCGCGTCCGCGCCGCGGGCCGCGCGGACGTCCGGCCGGTCACGGACACGGTTCTCGAGATGAGGGTTTCGACGACGAAAGCACGCACCGCGCTGGTCCGCCAACTCCGCAAAGCGGGAATCTTTGTGGACGGGTGAGACGGCCCCGACCAGCGGCGGCTTTCGATCACCCCGCCGGCTTCTACGGCGAGGATCCGGGGGATAACATCAACTTCGCTCACGCCGCCGGTATGGCGGAACTGCCCCGAATCGCGCCGATCCATTCGATCGGGTGCTCATCGCAGAAGCGCAGACGGAGGGTCTCACACTGGTCCCGCACGACTCGCACTTCAAGCCGTACCGCCGAGCTCCGCGAGCTTCCCTGCCGCGCTTCGTCGATCAGGTCGCCCGGCCCCGCCGAGCGCGGCCGGGTGCAGCCTTGACACACCGGCGAACTCTGACGTATCATCCAATACTGATGTAATAACGTGACAGCGGTAACGGCTGGAAAAGAGGCAGTCAGACACCTAAAAAAACAGGCAGTCAGGCGCACCATGCTCACCATCGAGTTCGCACCGTCGCTCTGCCTCAAGGCCAAGCTCTTCCGCGGCTTCTCCGACGGTTCGCGGCTCGCGATTCTGGAGGCGCTACGTGGCGGAGCGCTGAGCGTCTCGGAGATCGTCGAGGTCACGGGGCTCACGCAGTCGAACGTCTCCAACCATCTGGCGTGCCTGCTCGATTGTGGATTGTTGGCGCGGGAGCAGCGCGGCCGCTTCAACTTCTATGAGTTCGCCGATCCGCGGGTGGAGGCACTGCTCGCGGGCGCGGACGAAATCCTGGGCGACGTGGCGAAGGGCGTCTACGTCTGCCCCCGCTACGAAGCGCGGGATTGAGGCGGGACGATCGTGTCTGACCTCCGGTGCCCCCGATTCGTTGCGGCGCTGCTCGCGATCTGCCTGCTCCTCTCGTCGCTGGAGGTGCTCTGGGCGGATGCGTTATCGGCCGACGCGGGGCCGGTGGTCAGTGCGCTCTTCTCGGATGCCTCCTCGGGAGATGGCCCCGGGATTCCTGCTCCCGCATCTGATGAGGACGACTGCCCCTGCCTCTGCGCCTGCGCCTGTGTGAATGCGCAGCTCGTCGCTCTTTCCTCCCCTCCGGCTCCTCTCCCCACCAGCCTTCCGGCCGCGTCGGAGTTCGCTTCGACGGCTACGCCGGGAACGTGGGAAACGGCCTCGCACTGGCGGCCTCCTCGCGCATAGGCGCGCGTTCTCCTGACAAATTCCGGAGAGCCCCGCGATTTCTCGCGAGGCGGAAGGCCGCCGCGCGTGTGCGCGGTGGATGACGACAACAATTACACGCGGAAGATCATGATACAGATATGGTTCAGGGCCGCACCGGCGGTCCTGCTTACGAGCCTGCTTCTGACGGCGGGCCCTGTCTCGGAAGCGCGAGCGCAGGAGGGTGCGGGCACCGTGCGGCTCAGAGTGCAGAGCCACGAGGCACCTCTTGCGGGTGCCGAGATTCGCTCGGGCCGCACCGGCGCCCTGACAGATGAACAGGGGCGGGCGGTACTCCGGCTTCCGGCGGGTAACCGGGTGATCTCCGCGGGGATGATCGGCTATGCGACGAGCAACACCCGGCTCGACGTGACGGCGGGAATGGACACCTCTCTGGTGGTGACGCTGGAGGAAGAAGCGATCGAGACGGAGGGGGTCGTGGTCGTCTCGACGCGCACCGGCCGGCGGATCGAGGAGGAGTCCGTGCGGGTGGAGGTAATTGGTCGCGAGGAGATCGAGGAGAAGATGCTGATGACGCCCGGCGACATCAGCATGATGCTGAATGAGACCAGTGGTCTCCGGGTGCAGACCACCTCGCCCTCGCTCGGTGGTGCCAACGTGCGGATCCAGGGACTCCGAGGCCGCTACACGCAGATCCTCTCCGACGGGCTTCCGCTCTACGGCGGCCAGAGCGGCGCGCTCGGCATGCTCCAGATCCCGCCGATGGACCTGGCGCAGGTCGAGGTGATCAAGGGCGTGGCTTCGGCGCTCTACGGCGCGTCCGCGTTGGGCGGTGTGATCAACCTGATTTCGCGCCGGCCGGCTGATGAACGGGAGCTGCTGCTCAACCAGACGACCCGCGGCGGGACCGACGCGATCCTCTGGTCCTCGGGCGATCTCTCGGAGCGTTGGGGCTACACATTCCTCGGCAGTGGCCACCGGCAGAGCATGCACGATGTAAGCGGCGACGGGTGGGCGGATTTGCCGGGCTACCACCGCGCCGTCGTGCGCCCGCGCCTCTTCTGGAATGATGGAGCCGGGCGCTCTCTGTTCCTGACCGTAGGTGGAACGGCGGAGAACCGCGAAGGGGGAACGCTGTCGGGACGCACCACACCGGCCGGCACCGCCTATCGGGAGGCACTGGACACCCGGAGGATGGATGCGGGACTCGTGGGGCGGATGCTGCTCGGGGGCGACCGGTTGCTCAGTGTGCACGCCTCGGCGACGGGCCAGAGGCACGAGCATTTCTTCGGTGATATGCGGGAGCGGGACCTCCACGGCACCGCCTTCGGTGAGGTCGCGCTGACGGGGAGAGACCGGGGCCATACCTGGGTTGTCGGGGCGACGCTTCAGCATGAGGCCTACGAGCCGCGGGACGTGCCGCGGTTCGACTACACCTACACCATTCCCTCCCTCTTCGTCCAGGATGAGGCCTCGCCTGTCGAGTGGGCGACGATCGCCGCCAGCGGTCGGCTGGATGTGCACAGCGAGTACGGCAGTTTCTTCAATCCTCGCCTCTCCGTGCTGCTCCGGCCGGGCGGCGAGTGGAACGCTCGCGCCTCGGTCGGCACCGGCTACTTCGCGCCGACGCCGTTCACGGAGGAGACGGAGGTGTTCGGGCTCTCACCCGTCGAGCCGCTCGATGGTATATCGGTCGAACGTGCGTGGAGCGCGTCGCTGGACCTGGGCCGGACCTTCGGCGACTTCGAGGTGAACGGCACGCTCTTCGGCTCGGAGGTCCGTGATCCGCTGATGCTGCGGCGGATCGGCGATGGCAGGGTCGAGCTGTTCAACGCCGCGGAGCCGACCCGCGCCCACGGTACCGATCTGCTGGTGCGCTTCCACGGGGAGCCATTCCATGTGACGGCCGCCTACACCTATACCCGCGCCACGGAGCAGGAGCCGCGGCGCGGCGCGCGCCGGGCGGTGCCGCTGACGCCGCGCCATGCGGCCGGGACCGTCGGGATGTGGGAAGCGGAGGATGCCGGACGAATCGGCGTGGAGCTCTACTACACGGGCCGGCAGGAGCTCGAGGATAACCCCTACCGTGACAAAAGCCGCCCCTACGTGATCCTCGGCTTTTTCGCCGAGCGGCGGATCGGGCGCATCAGGGTCTTCCTGAACGCGGAGAACCTGCTCGATGCGCGGCAGACCCGGTTCGATCCGCTGCTCCTCCGCGCGCGTGCACCCGAGGGACCCTGGACCACGGATGCCTGGGCGCCGCTGGAGGGCCGCACCTTCAACGGCGGTGTGCGGCTGGAGTTCTGAGCCCATGAAGATCAACACCAACCGCTGGAACCGGATCCGCTACACAGCGTTCGCCCGGAGGGTTCGTTCGAGCCGGTGCGAAGTCGGGACTTGATCCGGCAAAGATTTCCCGACATCGGCAAAAGTGTATGGCCGCGGACCGGGAGCGCGGACCCCGGGCGCGATAAGGGGCGGGCGCCAAGCGTATTCCCGTCCGCCAGTTAGGAGCACGGACCGCGGAACAAAGGGTGTCTGGAACGCGGGTTGCCTTAGGAACATTGGACATAGCGCGGAATGACCTGGCCAGCTTCCCCTTCGGATCACTCCGCGACACCACGCTGCTCAGAGCAAACCCGTGCGAAAGGCGGCGACGCAGAGCTACGGGGCTTCCGCGACCTTGTGTCGCCTGCCCGCCGGGCCGCCAGCGACTCTCCCGATCCGTTCCATGGGGAGCGTGGCGGCTCTTCCACGAGCATCCCCAGCCGCAGTGTCCTTCACCTTTCGACCAGGATGATGCCATGAACTCGCTGACCTTGCTGGTGCTGGCTGTTTCCCTGTATCTCGGCCACCGCGCGCTGCTCGGGCTCCGGCTCCTGATCGAGCCCCCATGCCCCCGCTGCGGCGGGCGGCGGTGGGCCCGCGGCGAAAGCTCCGGGTGGTCGTGTGTGGCCTGCAACGCCTTGATTGAACAGCACGTCGAGTTGGACCGGGCGGCGTAACCCTTCCCGCTCCCACTACGCGCTCGGCGCGGTGTACCGGGAACTCGGCAACGTCCACCCTGCCGAGGGCGACGTCCGGATAGGCCGCGAAGCACGTCTGCGTTAGCTCCGCGGGAGCGGCGGAACTCCGGCGAGGCGCTCCCGCGCCCGCTTCTGGGTCTGTTCGATCAAGTCGGGTTCCGTCACGCCCCTGGCGATCACCTCGTTGCGATCCGTAGCGAGCAGCTCGACCATCCGCCGGATCTCGGGATCGTCCAGGACCACCGCCAGGTCGATCGACCGCCAAAGCGTGGTAACGGAATACTCGGCACTCATATGCCTTTGCGCGACCTGCCGGATTTCTTGGCGCGTGCCGGGTGACAGAGGGCGCTTGCCAGCTCCCTCGATCATCAACCGCAATGTTATCAGACCGCTGTTGACCACCGCGGTCTGCCCTCTGGAATTCGCTACCTCGAGGACCGCTGCAGCCGCTGGCTCGCCAAAGGCTGCGAGCGCCTTAGCGGCCGGCGGCGAGGTGTGTACAGCCCCCGCCAGGGCTGGGATCGCGCGTGGATCCCGCAATTCAGCCACTACCAACGCCAGCCTTGCGATCAGTTCGGGGTTATCCAGGAACCCGATGTCACCTCGGCGTCGCTGCGCATCGAGTCGGCCCTCACGCTCCAGCACCTCGATCAGTGCCCCGCGTAACTTCTCATCGATATTTCTGCCGCCGATACCACGCGCAACTTCTGCGGCCATCAGTTGTTCCCCGCGATCTCCATGCAGGAGTTGCCGCGTGAGCTCAGATTGACCGGCCTGGGCTTCCGCGCTGGCAGCATAGAGACAGGCTAAGGATACCACAATCGCAACAAGCGCACGACGCTGCCATATACTTGTCATGATTGACCTCGTTCTGGGGTTACCAGGCGGCGTGGAGATGACGATCGGCATAGCTGTGCCAGTGTAGCAATTCAACCGGGCCGGTAGCCCACGCAGCATCCCTCAGCCGGTTAAATTCTTCTTCCGTCCATGGATGATCGAGTGAATACATGTCCGCCGCACGACCATGAACGTGAAAGCTATTCGATGCGCCGCGCACGTGGCTATTGCCATGCGGGCAGCGGTAGCCGGAGCTGATGCGGATCGCGCCCCGGTTGTAGTGGCTTCGGGTAGCCTCCAGCCCCTGGGTCAATCTGGACTTGATATGCCCCCAGGGGGCGTGCGGGTTGCCGGTCCGGAATCCCCCGTTCAGTTCGCTCCAACTGAAGTGGGCCGAACCGCCGCCGGTTTTG
>JACDHR010000557.1 GCA_013820915.1 Gemmatimonadota bacterium | reverse complement strand
GGCTCGAAGTAGATGGAAACCTGACCGCGCTTCACGAGCCAGGCCGGTCGCAGCCGCTCTACGAGATCGAGGGCACTGAGGGAGCCGCCGACCGCCTGGATCTCCGCGCACGTCAGGCGGTTGGGATTCGACGTCGTCCGCCGTTCCCGGGATTGTTCCGGGGCGGGCGCTGAGGCTGCGCGCGGCGACGATGCAGAACATCCCGCGACCAGGAGTATCGTCGCCGCGACCAGCACGCGGCCAGTAGTATATAGCGGAGTGATTCGCATCGGAATCTGGGGATAACAGGGCGAAGATCCGATCGGGTGATAGCAGGCTGGTCGTGGTTCGGGCAGCCACCTGCCTTGCCGGCATCGGTCTCCTACACCACGAATACCGCAGGAGGTTCGAGAACCGCGGCACCGGGGAACACAGGCTGTGCTCGGTACCGAACCAAGGCGATCCCGGCAGCCATCCTCACCTCACCACCCCTCGCGCTCGACCCGCGCCCGCATGCGGTCCACGTCCGCCCTCACCTCGGCCATGAGCCGGTCGTAGCGGGGATCGCCGCGCAGGGAGTTCAGGATGGGGTCGCCTGGGTACTGGAGGTAGTGGCGCCACCCGTTGCGCACTGCCTCCTGCAGCTCTCGGATCGCGCCTTCGTGATCTCCTGCGACGACCCGGATTTGGGCCGACTCCGCATAGTCTTCCGGTCGCAGCGAATGACCGCGACGGCGATTCTTGAAACGACTGGAGGCCTCTTGGAGGAGGCGTCGGGCCTGCTCGGCCTCACCCGACTGCTGGAGGATCCACGCCAGAGTAAGCTCGGCCCTCTCCTTCTCCCAAGTCGAGGTCGGCTCCGGTAAGCCCCGCTCGAAGTAGTGTCCAGCCGCAGACAGATCCCCCAGCGCGGCCGTGATCTGCCCTGCCCAGAGCATGGCGTCCGGGGAATTCCTGGTTTCCGCCAGCGTCCGCTGGACCTCAGCCCGAGCCTGCTGCGGCCGACCCTCGGCCAGAAAGGTCAGACTGGCGAAATAGCCCAACCAGTGAAAGGCCGGCTGCACCTTCTTCGCGCGGCCGAACAGGGCTCGCGCTCGCTCGGGCATTCCCAGGTGCAGGTATGTCCGCCCGGCCAGCCAGAGGAATATGGCGTTGGTAGGATCGGTTTCGAGTGTACGCTCCCATAGGTGCGCGGCCTCGTCGAGACGGCCGAAGTCGTAATCGTACAGACTGGCGAGCCCTGCCGCCAGGTTCGGGTTCAGCTTCACCGCCTGACGATGCGCCTCCAGCGCGGCCTCACGGTCTCCACGCAGGGTGAGCGCCCAGCCCAGTTCCTCATAGCCAGGCGCGAAATCTGGATCGAGAGTGATTGCGCGGCGCGCCGCGACGACGGCCGAATCGAGCCAGCCAGCTTCCCCATGAAACCAGTACAATCCTCGGAATCCGATGGCGCGAGCCGCGAAAGCATCCGAATACGTGGGGTCGAGCACAAGTGCCTCGTGGATAAGCTCCAGCGCCGCCTCGTACGTCTGTCGATCTGGGATCTGAAGGAGATTCCGTGCGCGGAGGACAAAGTCGTACGCCACCAGGTTCGTCGTCGGGCGCCGCTCCAGCCGTGCCTGCTCGACTGGACTGAGCTCGGCCTGGAGAGCTCGGGCGATCTGCTGGGCGATCTCGCTCTGCACGGCGAAGATGTCCTCCAGCGGCCGGTCGAAGCGCTCGGCCCAGAGGTGCTGATCCGTCTGCACATCGATGAGCTGCGCGTTGATTCGCACCCGCTCTCCCGCTCTCTGGACACTGCCCTCCAGGATGTGCGCCACGCCCAGCTCGGAGGCGATTTGCCGCAGGGGTTTGCTGGTGCCCTTGTACTGCATCACCGAGGTGCGGCTGATCACCCGTAAATCCCGGACGTTGGCAAGCGTGGTCAGGATCTCGTCCGTGATGCCGTCACTGAAGTACTCGTTCTCCCTGCTCTCGCTCAGATTGGCGAAGGGGAGCACGGCCACGGAGTTGCGCTCCGCCCGCGGCAGTGTGATCTCCGGCGCTGCTCCACCGAGCCGGGCCTCAGCCTGTGCATCTTCGCCGCGCCCCACCAGGGCCATGGCCACACCAGCCACAACGAGGATGCCGGTGAGCATGAGCAGCTCCACCCCGCCCATGCGCTGCCGTCCCTGCTCTCCGTGGTACCAGGCCAGCACGAGCGCGGCGAGGAAACCGATGCCGAGGAGGACGGTAGCGGAACGGAAGACGCTGCGCGGCCAGTCGAAGTTCTGGCCGAGCACGTCGAGCACCTGCAGCAGCAGCCAGGCGCCGGCAAGGTACGCCAGCGCCCACTGCACGAGCTTGCGCTCCTTGAGCCGGAGCCAGAGGTTTTCCATCGAGTATCGCGCAAAGAAGTGGAGCTCGCGCCTTCGCACAGGGTCAGCATCGCTTCGCCTGTGGGTTGCAAGCGTCGCGTGCCGTGGGCTGCTACAGCGGAAGAAAGATCACCTGGTTGATCACATCCTCATCGCTGCCGACCGTTGCAATCAGCTCTAGATCCTCGACACACCGGCCGATGGAGGCGCGAAGCTGATGCGCGTAGATGACCCCGTG